>PMCK01000277.1 GCA_003154095.1 Myxococcales bacterium
GTATGTGTCGCGACACCCAGCTTGCTGGCTGTCGAGTTTCCCACCAAATGTCCTAAGAACAGATCTGGCTTCAATCGAGCGATCAAGTTCGCCTCTTCAAATGGCTGACAATTGGCTATGTTCAACGGAATATCTCCAGCATTTCGCTTGAGTTTATCGTACTCCACGTTCGCAAATTCGTCGTGATGGAAGGGCCGAACGGCCACGAGCTCACAGCCCAGCTCACACAGAAGGTTCGCCGTGGCTAGCGCCCGAAATTCACCGGCACTGAGGAACGCGCGCTTGCCCCGCAAGACAGTTAAGAATGGCTTGAGCGCCAATCGCAGCTCAGCCTCTTCCTGGTTGATGATCGACTCTGCCTCTGCACTCTTTCCGAAGAAAGTTGCAATATTTCTCAACCATTGTCCCGTATTCTCGATGCCAACGGGCATATGGCGTAGAACAAAGGGGATGCCATAGCGATCTTTCAGATGGTGAAGGATGTAGTCATCGTGAGTTGGGCAAGTACTAATAGAAAGCGCCGCTTGGGTGACTCGGTACATTTCCTCCGGTCGAGAAAATACGGGAAAGACATTAACCTCGAGCCCTAGTGCCTGAAGAAGGCGAATCAATTCTAGCTCGTCGGTTCGCCCCATAGACGAAACATTGAACAGATTAACTGTGCGGCTTTGCAATTCTGGGTCAATTCTCGGCGTGTCAATCGGGGGCTCAAAGAGATGGCGCCCAAACGCATGGTAATAGGCATCATAAGCAGTTGCCCAAATCTTCGTTTTGAATCCCTCACAATGCACCGGTAAGACTCTTGCACGAACGCGCGGTTGAATTTCGCTTATTACGGCTTCAATGTCGTCCCCAGTAATCCCCGGCACACAGCCGGACACAACAATGATTGCCTTAAGGTCGTGCTGTCGGTCAATTTCTTCTATAGCTTGCGCCAATTTTCGTTCCCCTCCGGAGATTACGTCAATCTCATTCATCGCGGTCGAGAGCCACAACGTGTCGTTTGCCTGACCCCAGCGCGCATTACTTCCACTGCGTGAATTGGCCGTTGCCGCGTGGCACGACGACCCGCAGCCAATTGCACTGTGAAGCAGAACCGCCGTATCCGGCAGGCTTGCCAATGTGCCCAGAGCGGGAAGTAGAAGGCAAATGGAGCCCTGCGAGAATTTGCGATCTCCAATCTCTAGGCAACATTTTCGCTCACGGTCCATGATTCCGCAAAGCGTGCCTCCGTAGGCAATACAGGGCTGGAGACGCTTGTCACGTTGCGGAGGAATAGACTGAGACAGGTAATTAGAAACCATATCAGCACCGGGCTTATGGAATATTGGGGTTCAGCGGCGCCACGAATCATTCGGGGATACTGTGATTCATTTGCAGTCGCACAATCATTCCGTGTATCTGTTATAGCAGAACCTCAGATTGCATCACGGAACATTCGAAGATTTTGGAGAAGAATCTTTGATCGACTTCGTTCCCCGCTGGTGCCCAACTCTTCTTGCATTTGTCGTACTAACATTGCCATATTCGTCACTTTCGCTATCGCTCGATCGACCTGCCATGCCAACGTATTACCCGGGCAAAGGTCGGCCCGCGATATCTGTCCGCTATAGTAGATATCCTACCAGCATATCCCTCCGGAAATGATTGCTGGACCGTGAAATCTGCTGGGACTTAACCGTTGGACCGCAGACTTTTCGCGGTCGTGAAAGCTCACGAGCGTGCCCCATGTTGAGGTGTCGGCGCCAATCGCTCACTTATGAGCGCCGCAATACCACGGAACGGTTCATGTGCTGCTCGCGCCTAAGCACGGCACAAGTCTTGCTGTTGACTGCGTGGACCCAAGCATCCGAATTTGCCCGAGCTGATTCTTGACTGCCGTCGTCTTCGTAACCGAAAAACAATATTGAGTCGAGGAGCCCCCAATGATTGACCTCAAAGCCAAGACATGTCCTAACCGCGAGCAACGCGCCGGCGCGATTACTGCGTATTACGGAAAGGCCAGCGAGCTCGTTCGCGATGTCCGGTGCGGGGCCGTAAAGCAACGTGAACGTGATTTTCAGCAAGCCACGGGGTGTGTCCTGAATTTCTATTTGACCACCCGGGTGGCCACTATTCGGGATGCGGTCATGATCGTACATGCACCCGTTGGCTGTTCATCGACCGCATTGCTGTATCGTGAAGTCTATCGCCGCATTCCTCCTAGCGAAGGACGACCAGCCGATTTCGATTTGCATTGGCTGACCACGGGACTCAACGAGAATGATGTTGTTTACGGGGCAACTGAAAAACTGCGCTATGCCATTTTAGAGGCCGAGCGACGTTACAAACCGAAGGCCATTTTCATCATGGCTTCCTGTACTTCTGGAATCATCGGTGAGGACATCGAGGGCCTGATCGAAGAGCTCCGCGAGGATGTGTCACCGGCTCTGATTCCGATCCACTGCGAGGGCACCCGGTCTCGCGTGATCCAAACTGCCTATGACGCGTTCTGGCACGGTGTTCTGAAGTATCTCGTCAAGAAACCCAGGCAAAAGCAGAAAGATCTCGTCAACATCGCCAGCATGCTTTCGTATACCTGGCAAGATCGTCTTGAGATCACGCGTTTGCTCACACGGCTCGGGCTGCGCCCTAATTTCATACCCGAGTTTGCAACGGTCGATCAATTTGAAATTCTGAGCGAAGCCGCAGTAACAGCTCCGATTTGTCCCACGTATACCGACTACCTTTCGCGTGGCCTCGAACAGGAATACGGCGTGCCCTACTTTATGTACCCATCCCCGGTCGGCATAGACCATACAGACGCGTGGCTGCGGGAGATCGCGCGTCACACGGGCAAGGAAAAGGAGGCTGAGCAGCTGATCTCTGAAGAACGGGCGCAATGGGTCCCCGTAATGCAGCGTATACAAGAAGAATTCACCAAAGTTTTACCCAATGGCAAGCAAGTCGACATTCTTGGTTCCTTGGGACAAGGCAGACTTGTTACGCAAGTTCCATATTTCGAAGAGCTGGGGGTAAAGACTCCGGCCACTATCTGTCAGGATTTCGATAATCTTCTGCTGGACCAAATTGACGGTATCATCAAACAGTCTGGCGACTTCGATGTTTTGGTCAACACGTTCCAAGCAGCCGAGCTTGCACACCTCACTCGCAAGTATGATCCTAAGCTTGCATTGACGTGTCCATTCCAGGGGGCGGCCTACAAGCGCGAAAAGGGTTCAACGCGCATCCACGCCCTGCGTGGTGACTCGCGCCAATGGAGCCGACAGGCTGGCTACCGTGGGGCAATCGCGTACGGGAACTTCCTGCTTCAAGCAACCAAGAACCAAGCATTCCAAAAGACCATGCTCGCAAAGACCGAAGACCCCTACCACGACTGGTGGTACGCGCAGCCCAACCCGCTTCACTATCTACGCAAGGAAAGTGTCAATGAGCCAGCTGTCTGAGTTACGCATTACCAGCAAAGAGGGCAACGGCAAATCATCGGCAACCGGCCAAAACGGTTCTCGCTTCGACAAGACCGGTGTTGCCGAAGCTCCGCGATATTCTTGTTCTATGGGCGGAGCCTATATGTGCACGCTTGCAACGTTTGGTGCCGTGCCCATCATCCACTCTGGCCCGGGCTGTGTCCTCGCTCAGAATTTCGGACAGAACTTCGCGGCGGGTTTGAACGGCGCTGGCCCTAATGGCAATACCAGCACGCCTTGCTCATGTCTCGTTGACGAGCATGCCGTATTTGGCGGCGAGGCAAAGCTGCGTGGCTTAATTCAATCGACGCAAGAGCTAGTAAAGGGGAGTTTATTCGTTGTCATCTCCGGTTGCGTCCCTGCGCTTATCGGAGATGACGTCGCGGGCGTGGTGCGGGACTTTCAAAGTGGTGACAGACCCATTATCATCGTCAATACAGCCGGATTTAAGGGAAATTCGTACCACGGTTATCAAACGTTTTTCGACTCGATTATCGAACAACTTTTGACCGAGCAGCCCAAACAGAAGGGGCTCGTGAACCTGCTCGGAATCGTGCCGTACCAACATATTTTTTGGAAAGGAGATCTGCAAGTCATCAAGAATCTTCTCGAGAGCATTGGCCTTCAGGTGAATATGATATTCACCGAAAATGATGGTTTGGCAGCCTGGCAACGTGTCCCAGCAGCAGAGCTCAATCTCGTTTTCTCACCGTGGTGTGGAACCGATGCGGCGGCCAAGCTTGAGCAAAAATTTGGCACACCGAAGTTGGAGTTCCCCAGCGTTCCGATAGGCCCGAAAGACACATCCAGCTTTTTGCGGGCTGTCGCCCAGCAACTCGGTATTCCTAACGACCAGGTGGAATCGGTCATTGCTGCACAGGAATTTCGAACCTATCGCTTCACCGAGTATGTGGCCGATATGGTGATGATTGCCCTGCCCCATGCTTTTGCCGCCGTAGTTGCAGACACGAGCACGGCTATTGGCCTTACCCGATATATCAGCAATGAGCTCGGATGGCTTCCCGAAGTCGTCGTGGTAACCGACGACCCACCATCAGCCGCACGCGAACGCATCATTCAATATCTTCGCGACGGACTAGAAAGTGCCGTCAAGCCCGAGGTCATCTTCGAGGTTGACTCTCACAAAATCCGGCTGCTGCTGCGGCAACATACTGCACAAATCATACTTGCGAGCTCACTCGAGAAATATATCGCTGGCGACGAGCTTAACGCGATGCAGGTCAGCGTAGCCTTCCCTGTCTACGATCGACTCATAGTCGATCGTACGTACGCCGGCTACCGCGGTGGAATAGCACTCGTAGAGGACGTGGCTGCAAAGTATGGTGGCCCACTCTGAGTCGACTCACGCAAGATGGGCCTGGACGAGCCGCTGAGACGGGCGGCGTTGGCCAACCTCACCTGTTCCCATCACCACGAACCCGAAATCGCGACCAATCCAGCCCAAGCTTTCGCATGCGAGCACGAAGAGTGTGCGGGTTGATACCCAAGAGCGCCGCCGCCCCATTCTTGCCCTCAATTCTTCCGCGCGTGGCTGCCAAGGCTTGCTCAATGTGGCTAACCATGACTTCATCCAATGACCGAACCTCGTTTTCCTGAAGTCCATTGGCAATTGGTGCGAGCTCCGTGAGGTCACTCCTGGGAGGTGGTTCGCTTGGACTCCGTCCGAGGGCGTCCGCTATACGAAGGGATCGACCGTGGCCAAGAATGGCAGCTCGGTCAATAACGGAAGCTAACTCGCGCACATTTCCAGGCCATTTTTGCTTCCCTAGAACGTCCAAATCGTCCGCAGACGGAACAAGCGGTCGACCGGTAAGTCGTTCACCGGCTCGAGCAGCAAAATGGGTTGCCAAAAGGGGAATATCTCGCAACCGCTGCCGCAGTGGCGGCAGGTGCACAGGGAATACACTAATTCGGTACCACAAATCATGCCGAAAGCGGTTGGACACTGACATGTCCAATAGATCTCGGTGCGTTGCCGCGACGATGCGGACATTGGCCGAAAGCGTGCGCTGCCCTCCCACGCGTTCGAAGGTTCCATCTTGGAGGACGCGCAGCAGCCGCACCTGAGCAGCCATCGGAAGCTCTCCAACTTCGTCCAAGAATAACGTGCCTGAATCGGCCCGTTCAAACCATCCTTTTCGGGTTGCAATAGCTCCTGTGAAACTTCCCCTTTCATGCCCGAATAATTCGGAGTCTACCAATTCGGGTGAAATAGCTCCGCAATTGACCTTGACGAGTGGACCTTCAGCCCTATGAGAACGATCGTGAATTGCTCGGGCCACAACTTCCTTGCCAGAACCACTCTCACCAAGGATCAATACCGGGACATCCGTTGTAGCTACACAATTGACCAGTTGAATTACTGGCGCAAGATCAGCGGTTTCCCCAACAATAATGTCTTCGGATTCCGACGGAACCGAATTGGAGTTGTCGGGGCGACCATTGTTGTCGAACTCTTCAGGCAATCTCAAGCCTTCTTCTGAACTGCGGTTGGTTAGCATGGCCGATCAAGCCTCGGGCAAACGGCCACTCGAGTCGTGACCGAACTACAAATTAATAGGTCGAGCTGCGCCGAACTATGCAGTGGGCGTATGACAGGGGAGCCAAGGATTGGACCGCCTAACCAATCCTTCGTTGCTACTTGAATTCGATTGGTGTCGTTCTTTCGCTCACTTGGCACGTTCGCATCATTCGACTAATGGCATCCGCCCAGCTCGCCAGAATATTGCCTGCCGCGCTGGGCTAGATACACACCTTACACAACTTGGCACCTGGATATCCTTCATCGTCGGCGCGCCATTTGCGGAACGTATCCCGTTCCCGGGGGCCAAACTCAAATGCAGCTGTCCGTCCCACTTTGCGCAACCCATGCGCAATTATGCGGTGTCTTGTACGGCCATTCACATTCACTCTGACCATGGGGTGGTTGTACTCCACTATCGTGGACACGGCAACCGTAAAAACAGAGCCACACTAGAAATGCGCGACAATGCGCACTTCAACGGGTGTATTCAAGGCAACGGAGCGTCTCGCTGGCCAAGTCATACAGGCCATGTTCCGGTATTTCCGAACATAGGGCTTCATTTGTCCGTCATATTGGAACTCCAGTTTGGACCTTTCGAACGCCTTGTTGGAACCCTGCTAGTGCCGCGCTGAAAGTCTTGCCAGCTTTTCGGCTCTGCTTCGCGGGCCGCCTCGCAGCTGCGGCACTGCTTGTTTTCCATGAGGTTTCACCCCAAACCCCTGGCCCNNCGGCACTAGCTACATTCCCGGCGGTGTTGTCCGCAGCATTCATCAGGTCGCGCTGCCTGACGCGCAGGTCCACGCTCAAGCAACCAGCCTCGACGGCCGCAAGCGACTAGCGCACGCTCCACGGGACCCGTAATGGCAAGGGCCAGGACTCCATGTTCTGCCAAGAGCCGAGACGCACCAGGCCCAGCCTGTGCTGCCAGGACCAGATCCACGCCCTCCAATAGAGCCCCTACGCTTGCCCAGTCATGCGGATCCACCCTAGCCAGGCCGGCACTAGTACGACGCTCTACAAATTCGACAGCGCCGGTTGGCTCGACATCATAAATCCAAAAACCAGTGGCATGGCCTAAGTGCTGATCAATTTGCACGCCGTCGCTAGTAGCTACGGCCACGCGGCGCTTCTTTGTAAGCGAATTGGGAGTAGGCATGGTTTTGTCCCTTACCGATTGCTAACTAACACACTAAGTATCTCAGTTGCCAAGCGAAGGCCGCCCCGGTATCCGTAGTAACCTTGATCAGTAACAACACGGTTGACCACCGGATAGCTCACGCTCCAAAATCCTGCTTTGAGTGCGGCCGCCAAGGGCCTGTCCAATGTGCTTCCCAAAACAAATGCGGGACTTATCGCTTCGCCATAGGGATCGTTTTCGGCAGCGACCTGTTCCAGGACTTTCTCCGCGATGCGAGTTGTGTCCGCCTCAAATATCAATCGCGGCCGCAACTCAGTTGGCAACTCTTCAAAACGCGTGCGAATTCGTTCCTCTTGAACGTCATCCGCCAAGTCAGTCACCACTGTGGCGAAAGGTATCCAATTCAGATCCTCGGAGACAAAGCGAGTAAGCGCGTATGCGGAGGCACCCCCGGCAACGATAACAGCATATCGCTGAAAGTCCTGATCGTTATACAGTTCAGCTAGGTGCTCGATAAACGAGTAGTACCAACGGCACTCCTCTGCGATCAACTGCTCAACTCTCTGCGACTCGACTTCTAGTCGCTCGCCAATCTCACGCAAGAATCGCTCCGTTGCACTGGGTCCAATCGGTGGTGGCAACGTGACATGCGGAACACCATGCAGTTCTTCGAATCGTTGGGCGACTCGCTGCCCATCAGTGTCCGACAATACAATATTCAAGGCGGCCTGGGAGGATCGTCGTAGTGCCGAAAGATCATCGAATGGTGTCAAGAATGTATTCACTTCGACCTCAAGCTTTTCCAGCAGTCGTCGAAGTTCAAGCAAATTTCCACGCCAGAATACGTCCTGAGTGGGAACCAAGCCCAATATGTTTACGAGCCCTTTCTTACGCGGCAACCCTTTCTCCACGTATTGTTCAACGAGTGCTTGCCAGATCAGATCGTAGCCGTCTGAAGTGGTACCTTTGAAGCCACCGGTTTCAGCAAAGACCACGGCCTTCCCTTCACTTTGGAATTTGCTCACTACTGCTTTGACATCGTCCCCAATGATGTCAGTCATGCAACCAGTCACTACGCCGAACAGGTCTGCGTCCACAACCTCTAGTGTCGTTCCGATCTGTTCCTGCAATCGCTCTTCTCCTCCGAATACAATTTCTCGTTCGAGCATATTTGTACTGGGGGTGGCTCGCCCATTGTTCGCCGTGGTTCCCCAATATCCACCGCCTTGACTGGCCGCAGCATCTGCGGTTGCAGCACATCCTGGCGAAGCATGCACGATCGCCGCTGCTCGGTGAATGGAATTGAGCGTTATCAGCGCACCTCCCAAGGCACACTGACATCGAGGCCGTTCGACACAACTATTGACACTAGACATATCGTATCCTCTCGGCCTATTCAGCCGCGGTCTCGACCTCATTGCTTGGTCGCACTTTGATGTACTTGAAGGCACTCTCGGCATACCACTCGGGGTGGTAGCCGCGCTCCACATGTTGGGCTAACTTCGCATTGAAAGAGGAATTCCTAAGTATGCGAGCAGCCTTCTTTGCAACTTCGTAGAAACCGCGATACCCGACGTAGTAATCGAATATGCGGAATATCGTGATCGTGGGAAACCCAGCCCGCGCGGCCCAAACGTTGTCCCAGATGTGGCCCGCAAACAGATCGGGCTTCAGTTTTTCAAGCAGGTTCACCAATTCAAAGGGCTGAAAATTCGCGATATCGATTGAGAAATCTTTTCCTCCTTGTGACTGAACCAGCCGTGCATAGAGATCCGTGCCAAAGTCATCGTGGTGGTATGATCGAAGACCAATAACCTCTAGACCGAGCTCTTGGAAGAGCGAAGCCGTCACCAGTGCGCGGAACTCTCCTGCACTTAGAAACACCCGCTTGCCCTTCAACTGTTGGATGTGGCGGCTGGCTAGCTGTCGCGCCCGGGCGGATTCCTCCCTCGCCAAGGTTCTGGCGCGTTCCTGCAGACCGAAATGGCTGGCTATATCGACGAGCCAGCGCTCTGTGTTGTCAAGGCCGATGGGCATCTCCTTGATCACACTCGGTATGCCATACTCTTCTCTGAGGTAATCCACGAAATAGTCATCATGTGTCGGACATACGCTGACCGTAAGATCCGCTTGAGTCATGGCGCGAACGGATTCACGCGACCCGAAATTCGGTCCAATGAGCGCGTCAATGCCAATTGCATTGAGCAGGCGCCGCATTTCGTCCTCGTCGGGGCGGCCCACTGAAGCCAAGTTGATAATATTGACGAGCGGTCGCTCGCGCTTGCTTTCGGTACTTCGCGGCAGAGGCC
>PMCK01000111.1 GCA_003154095.1 Myxococcales bacterium
TGTGGCCCAAGTCGTGGGGTCGCCCTGGGAACATAAGGCCGAAGTGGGGGAGCCAATGCGGCTTACTCAATCTGAACCGGTATTGAAGGCTTTGTTCGAGGTGTGTCGCTTGCTGACCGAGTACGGCATCCGGCATGCGGTGATTGGCGGGATCGCCGTCAGTGTCTATGGCTGGCCAAGAGCAACGCGTGACGTCGACTTGCTCATTGGAGACGAGGCATGGGAACGTGAAGCTTCGGGGGCACTCACACCTCGGTTCGAGTTGCCTGAACGGATCAACGGCGTTCCAATTGATTATTTGCCAATTGACGTTGCTGGGGGATTTCTCACACAGGCCTTTCTGCGGCCAATCTGGACGGTCGGGGTTCCAATTGCACCGGCGGAAATCGTCGTATGCACGAAGTTGATTCGGCTAGCGATGCGCGACCAAGCAGACATCGTCGAGATGGTCAAAGCGGATATCATCGATCGCGCAGCGGTGCGTGCTTTTCTCGCCGAACACACGCCAATGCTCGTGGGGCGCTGGGATGCGCTGGTTACGCAAGCCGAGGCGGAGATCGAACGCTCACAGTAGTTGTGCGAGCAATCAGGCGCTAGCGTTGACGATGCTCAACGCAGCGTGAACGTACAGCCTTGCGCCGCGGATGCCGGCGCCGCGGCTGTGGCCGCATCAGGTGCTGTTGCTGCTACGGCCGCCGGTGCCGCTGCAGGCGCTGCAGCTTGCTCCACTGCCACCTGGGCCAACAGTGGGGCAACGACAAGAAAAGTAAGCGCGAACACACCTGCAATTGGCTCGGGAAAGTCAGCGAACTCGCGGTCCTGTTGTTTGCCGAGGCCTTTGCGCGGACCGTGTGGTATCCTGACAAGGCTTTTCGGCGAACCCAGTTCAAACGGGTGCCCAAGGAGAATGCGATGCTTCGTGTTGACTTATGGTTGTCGCGGGCGATGTGGATCGTGGGAGTGGCGGTGGCGGGTTGCGGCGGGCGATCGTCTGACGTCAACCCGACAGCACCCGTGACGGGTGGGAACTCAAGCACGGGCGGGACGAGTGCGGGCGGAGCGATCAGTATAGGAGGTGGAATGTTGGGAGGCGCACCGAACGGCGGAAGTTGGATCCTTCCTTCTGGAGGAATGACTTCGATGACGGGTGGTATGCCTGGCTGTTATCCAGCCATCCTGAACCAGGCGTGGGATGCCGGTCCCAATTGCGGCAATGGCATCGTAGAAGTTACCAGCGGCGAAGCTTGTGATGACGGTAATCGCCTGAGCGGTGACGGGTGTTCTACCAATTGCCAGATCGAACCCAGCTGGGTTTGCTCGAGCGCTTGCGAGCCCTGCGTGCGTCGTGTCGTGTGCGGTGACGGCGTGGTTGGCCCAGGCGAAGTGTGCGATGACGGAAACACTAGTTCGGATGATGGCTGTGACGGGAACTGCAACATGACCGAACCTGGTTGGTCGTGTCCGATACCAGGTCATGCTTGCCAGCCCCTGACCGATTGCGGTACCTCGTGCGGCGATGCGGGCGTGTGCGGCGACGGTATCGTGCAGCCACCCGAAACTTGCGACAACGGCATCAACGATGGTTCATACGGAGGCTGCACGTCCGATTGCCAGATGGCCGCGTACTGCGGAGACGACATGGTAAACGGCAACGAGCAGTGCGACTTCGGCAGCGGCAACTCTCCACCCAACAACGCTGCCTATGGTAGTTGCATGGTTGACTGCCAACCGGGCCCCCATTGCGGCGACGGCATCGTTCAAAGTCCAGAGGAATGTGACTTGGGGCCAGACAATGGCGCACCAGTCTTGCTGTGTTCTCTGTATTGCAAAATAATGTGGTTCGAAGATCCCTAGTCTCGGTCTTTTGGGGCCGCCTCAACTGGGTTCGTGCGACGCGCTTTGAGCTGGACACCTTTCCGCCGCGGATGCCGGCTTCGCAGCTGTGGCAGCTTCATCCTGTGATGGCGTGACGTCACGGAAGCGCGCTTGGATTCGACGCATCGATTCCGTGCCGTCACGACATAAACACCCCCGGCCGTTGGCGATGCTGGAGTCGCGAATTCGTAGAAGTCAGGTATTCCAAGCTCGCACCCGGGAACAACCGTTGGGTTTTTGGGAAGCGCTCGCCCAGTCGGTAGCAAACCCTGCCGTTCTGCTGTAACCTTTGAGGTAGCGTCGCGAAGCGGCGCAGAAAGGTTGCGCCCATGGGCCATTCGGGTTTGCGCGCTCTCGCATCGTTCGTTTCGTGGGCAATGGTGGCGGCGTGTTCCGGAACGCCTGCGATTTCTTCGAATGGAGGCGATGCGGGTGGCAGCGGCGCGAACGGTGGTCGAGCGGTCACTGGCGGTACGAGTGCCGTAGCCGTAGCCCTGGGGGGTGCCAGCGCGGCGTTGGGAGGCACGGCAAACACCGGCGGCCACCCGAACGCCGGTGGCACAACCGCAGGTGGCTCGTCATCCACGGCAGTGTGCAACAGCGCAGCCCTCACGTGGAAGTCCGCCAACAAAACGAACTACACGTCGTATCCTGACCCGGGCAGCGAAGAATGCATCAAATACAACGGCTGCACCTGGGCCGGGCAATTCGCGGCCTGTGATGGCACGAAGCCCGAGGCTTGGGTTGCGGCTCACAATATCGTTTCCGCGTTCCCTGATTTCTCCGCGCTAAAGCTTCACGACCTTTGCCTTCGCAAGGGGCAGAACACGATTGTCGTCACTGTGCTCGACACTTGCGCGGATAGCGACTGCAGCGGGTGCTGCACGCAAAACAAGGGTTCCGCGACCGAGCTCATCGACATCGAAAGCTACACCGACGCCCGCTGGGGAGTGCCAGACGGTTCCATAGAATGGGCAGATCTGGGGCCCACGACGGGCTCTGGTTGTAATTGAAGCTGCGTGCTCCGCCTAATCTCACTGCGACATCGTCTCGGCGTACTTGCTTGCGATGTACTGGAAAACCTGAGTGCCGGAACTCGTAATCTCGCTATCTTGCCAGGGGCCGTTCGCATTGGCGGTGGTCGTAAACACCGACGACGTTTCCGTGTTGGACTCCACGGCCCAGTTGGCCGATCCGATGCTATTCGCGTCCATATAGTTCCACCAGTTTTGCATCTCCGCCGTGTTGAACGTGCCACCGCCGTTCGACGAGACCCCGCCGTATTCGGAGATGAAGATGGCGAGCCCCTTATTCAAACATGAATCGATGTATGGCTGGAACGCCGAAAGCTTGTTGCTGTTCGCATAGAAATGCACGACGTAGGCAACGTTACTTGTGCTCGTCACTGGGTCATTGCAAGCCTCGTCGGGGCGTTGGTCCCATTGGCGGTTGCCGAGCAAAAAGACATTGCTTGGGTCAAGTGGGCGAACCGCAGCGATGACCTTCTCGTGGTACGCCTTGATCGTGGCCCAGGTATCGGTCGTCGGCTCATTCCACGGCTCGTAAATGATGTTCGGCGTATTGCCGTAGGCCTGAGCGAGCGTAGTATAGAATTGAATCGCCGTGTCTGCATTGGAGGCACCAACGACGTGCCAATTGGGGATGCAGTAGACGCCATTGGCAATGCAGGCGTCCATCACGGTTTTTACTCGGTCCATGGAGCCGGGATAGTTCGCGGCTATCAGCGGGACGCGAATCACCGTGCACTTCTTCTGCTCCGCTAGGTTCTTGATAACACTGGCGTTGTAGAATCGCCAACCTTGTTGATTCCAGTCGTAAAGCGACATCCCGCGTAGCGTTACGGTCCTGCCGCACGCATTCACGATTCGATTGCCCTTGACGCTCAGCTTGCCGTGCCTGGCAACTGGCGTCGTTGTTGCGTCGCACCCNNTGCTCCGCCAGTGGTGACGGCTGTTCCGCCCGAATTGCTGCCGCCAGTGGCTGCGGGACGACCACCGGTGGAGACGCTTGTATTGCCGGCATTGCCGCCCGTGGCCACAGCTCCGCCCGTGGCCGCAGCGCCGCCCGTGGCCACAGCTCCGCCCGTGGCCGCAGCTCCGCCCGTTGCCACAGCTCCGCCCGTTGCCACAGCGCCGCCAACGAGCCCAGAACCGCCCGAGCCATTCACGGTGCCACCTGAACCGGACCCGGTTGCGCTGGCTCCGCCGGACCCAGTTGCGGATGCGTCACCGCTCCCGGAACAGGAAACCATAGAAGCTACCGCAGCCGACAGAAGCAGCGCGTTGAAAAGACTTGAGAACGGTTTACAAGGATCGAGATTCATCAGCGCACCTCTGGTTTACGCAACCACCAAGCCTGGGATTGCGCGATAGTCTAGCGAGGCCTTCCGGAGCACCATTACATAGCACACAGCAAGCCCGTGGCTCACCGGTTTGCGAGGATCGTCACGTGAGGCCCTTGCCCGATGTTGGGTATGATTTTGCCGTGAGCCCACTGAAAAGCATTTCGCACGGCCATCGGGAAGCTCCAGGATCTAGGGTAGCTCGGGCAAGACGTAAACTAAGTACTATTGATTGTCAGAATTCGATGTGCGGATTCGGTCAGGAGTCGTTTTTTCGAGCACACCGGTAGCCGTGGTGGATCGAGCCCCAGTACGTCGATGGCAACGGAAACGATGAGGAAGTCGGCCTGGCTTGTTTGTAGAATGACGTATTGCTCGCTTTGACTTCGCGAAACACTGGGGCACCCTTCGTAACCTATGATGCACACTTCATCGCGCTTCGGAAATGCGTCGATTTTCCGCTAGTCACAGTTACGGATTGAACTTTACAGCCACTGGTGCCGCATCAGGTGCTGCCGCCGCCGCGGTGCTGTAGCTGCCGCCGATGCAGGCGCTGCCGCCGCTGCCGCCACAGCCCCAGCGCGCAGCTCCAGCCGCGGCCGCTGAAACCACTGCAATTCAAGGCGCGTCCACCCATCGACCCCTTGACCGTCGAGGAACAGTCCGCTAACGCTCTACACGTTGAGTTCGCCTTCGATTGTAGCCGACAGAATTGCATCGATCGCCGCAGCTCTCGGGGCCACGGCGCACGGATGGTCTTTCCAGCTGTGGCGCGAGGGCATCGAGATCACAGTGAAGGCGGTGTCGGGCCGCCACGGAGACTGGCTCCAGGTCGAGGCCTGGTGGCGCCCGGAGCTCGCCAAAGACGAGATTCTCGCCAAGTTTGTAAATAAGGTACGAGCGCACCGACTCTTCGAGCAGTGGGGCCTGGCTAGACGGGNNCGCGTCCCACGACCCCGTTTTCGACTCGACGATTCACACGCAAAGCACTTTGGACCCGCAGCTTGTCTTTCAAACGTTGGGGATTGAAGGTCGCGACGTCATTCGTCGAGTGCTGAGCACGGGATGGTTCTCGGTGTGCCTGAACTCAAAGACGGTTCAGCTCGAACGACCGCGGACGCCCGAATCGCTCACATTGGACTCCGTCGAAGTTGCGCTCGAAAGTATCTTGCAGTTGTGTCGAGCACTTCGGTCCGCACAGCCAGCGTTGCCCGTTCGCAGCCCCGCTTCACTGCTCGATCGCGTCGCGATAGCCACAGGCATCGTGGGCATGCTTTCGACGTACGCCATGATGGCACAAGACGTGTTTTTGTTTTTGCCCGGCACGCGGCCACAACTCGTCTCTTCGGCAATGGGTGTAGTCGTGGCGGCCCTTTTGACAGCCGCGGTAGCGCTCGCGCGGAGAAACACGCTGTCGGCATTTCGAGATATCGCCGGTTGCGGAGCGTTGTTCATGCTCGTCGTTCCGTGGTCGCTCGCCGCTTGGCTGCCGCTACTCAATGGTTGGCTTGACGGCAGCACGGCTCAAGGCTGCCCAAGTGTGCTTTTGCGCACAATTCCCTCTCGTCGTACTGGTCTTACGAGCGCGTTCGCATTTCGAGTGATTGGTGGTGACACGCGCGAACTTACCGTACCTGACACGTTCGATGAGCGCCCTCGAGTGCGAATGCCGGGAACACAGGTAACCCTATTGGTCCGCGAAGGCTTTTTTGGCTGGCGCTATTTGGTGGACATCGAGTAACTCGGAGCCCAGGGGCCAAGGGCGGGCACAGCCTTCCGCCGCGGATGCAGGCGCTGCAGCTGTGGCCGCATAGGGGTTTGCGTTTCCGTGCCGTCACGCCATAGAAAGCAAGGTGCGCAATCGTGAGCGGCGCGGCCGATTCAAGCCCGGCAAAGTACGACTCGACTGAATGACTCAGTTCGGGGGATACTGTGGGAGCGATGAATCCACGTACTGGGTTGCGAAACGCTAGGTGTGCGCCTGGGCACTTGCCGTGGTGAGCCTCCTGCTTGCAGCATGCTTCGACTCGCGACTGCATACGGGCACGCAGCTCACTCGTGCCGCTCGTCGAATGCCGCCGTCGCAGTCGCAACCGCAACCGGACCCTTGTGCTGCGCTGCGAGAACAGGCAGAGAAGGCTGCCGAGCTTCCGAGCGACGCGTAGGGTCGCCGCGGTCGCAATCGCGATGAGAACTACGCTTCCGACGAGCAGCCAAGATCGTCCAAAAGGTATCGTGGGCACCAGACGGTCGATGTTGCCGGTCGTTTCCCAACGGCGCAACGGTCAATGGTCCTAGGCTCTCTTTTCCGTGCCGATGTGGCCAAGAGAAAGTCGGCACGGCTAATCACTTCGCCGTTGTCGCCGACGCCGCGCCCTCATCAGTAGAAGCCCGAGCAGGCCGAAGCCGGCAAACGGGGTCAAGTTCGAAGGTTGCTTTGCCACTCGACAACTGCAACTTCCAACGGCCTGCGAGTTTTCGCCGTCGCCTGCAGTGGAGGCTCCGGCGGTCGCAACGCTCGAAGCACCCGCGGAATTGGTAACCCCGCCCGTGCTCGAGGTCCCGGGCAAGGTTGAAGCACCGCCCACGGCTGCGGCGCCGCCAGTGGTAGAAACCATGCCGCCAGTGCTGTTTGTTCCGCCCGTGCCGTGCGTCCCACCGGTATTGATGTTGCCGCCGGTATTGATGCCGCCGCCGGTATTGATGCCGCCGCCGGTATTGATGCTGCCGCCCGTATTGACGCCGCCGCCGGTATTGATGTTGCCGCCCGCGCTCATCGCGCCGCCGGTAGCTTTGCTGCCGCCCGTACTCGCGGTACCGCCAGTGCTCGTCGTACCGCCCGTGGATTTGGCGCCGCCCGTACTCGCAGCGCCCCCAGTGCTCAGCATGCCACCGGTAGCCCCCCTTCCACCCGTGCTCGCAGTGCCGCCCGTGCCGGGCGCTCCCCCGGTTGCCGGACTGCCGCCAATTGCTGAGGCTCCACCGGTTTGGGAGCCCTCTGGCACGAATTCAAAATCGCGGATCACAACTTCGACGTTCTTGCCGTCGGAAGGCGGGGCATTGAAACACCACAAATTGATACCGAGTGGCAAAGCCTGTTGCGGAATATTGACGGTGGGATTGTTCGGCGCGTAGGTCCAGGTTTTGATGAGACCTGTGGTGCTTCCAATTGCCTGAAAGTCGCTCAGCAAGAAATCTTGTATGCTGTTCTGGGTCCAAATGAAGCGCGACGTGGAAAAGGTGCTTCCGTTCAACGAGAAGCTGAAACTCAGCTCACCGATTGTGTTGCCAGATGCGGGGTAGTCCGTAAAATCGCCGTTGGTTCCGTTGGGTTGCCCCCAAAAGGAATATTCGATATCGATTTCATTGGTGCCGTCCGTACCAATGCCCGCGGCAGGACCGTACGGGAAGAGCCCCAACACAACGTTCTTGTCGAATACGTCGATTGGGCCATCGACTTGCCACTGGTAGGTTCCGAAACCCAATCTGTCGGTGGTGAACAGTTCGGCAGCGGTCCACGTGCCCGAATTGTTGGTGATCTTGAGGTGTAGGTAGCCGTTGCTGTCTACAGAAACGTTGCTCGGACTGCCGGCGGCAACTCCGGCCATACCGCCCGAGGTAACATTCCAGGTGTGACCCTTCCATGTAAGGCTTGCCGCTTGCGCATCGCTGCGGATGGTGAATACAAGCAGGGCTCCTGCGAAGCTGGCTGCTCGCAACCCAAGCCTTGCCTGTCGAGAAAACGGGAACGGTTCGTTGCTCGAGTTGTGGCCCATTTGTTTCGGTTAGAGAGACTCGAGCCAGCGCGCCATTTGAAAATCGACAACGGGCCTTGCAGATTCGGCTCCCGGGCCGTCGGTTGACAAGTGCGTGTGCTGGAAGTTGAATCTGGAGCAGCCTGCGGACAGATAGCGTACTCGACAGCGCGGTAAATGACGTGCGCTGCCATGTGCAGAGCGCGGTCTCGCTATCGCGGCAATATACCACCGCTCTCGTCGTCTAAGATCACACCAACAAGTGCTGCGATTTCGGCCCCTACCTCGAGCGCCCGGGCATGCTTGCGGCGTATGGCCAGGCCGAGATCTCGCTCCTGTCCCGCAAGCGCAAGGCCAATCCCAAACCAATAGTCATCCGAGTCTGTACCACCCTTGTTGACTACCCGAATCCACACCCGGTTGAACCGGCCGAGGTCTTGCGTGCTGCCGTTCACGAACGGCAGAAACAGACCCCACCGATGACGCAACTCCCTTCGCTCGCCGTCCAAAACAATCTGATGGCTGTGGCCCAGAAAGAGGATGATGAGCGGGGCCACGACTCCGCCGGCCCAAGCGGCACCTTGGCTGCGCGTTGCCCATGCGATACAAACGGCAATCACCAGGAGCAGTGCGGCCCCGAAACGGAAGACCCTCCGGTTCTGTTCGAACCGAAGCATGCGTTCTCGCATGCGTGAGACAGTAGTGCAAAGTTCAAGTATGCTCAAGGGCGATCCGCGTATCCCGCTGGGTGCGATATTCGAGCGAGCCGCAGTCTCCCGCCACGGATGCCGCCGCATCAGGTGCCGTTGCAGGTGCTAGAGCTGCAGGGTCATGCCAAGAAAGAGAATGGGCCCACGATGTGAAGGACGAGCCCCCGCGCTATTGGATGCCTTGCGCGCGTAGGATGATCTGCTGTATCGAACACTGTAATCCACCGTTTTCGGCAACGGGTGTCGAAACGTAGTCGGTTTGACCGCGTTCGCTAACTTTGCAGTCTGCGGTATCAGGCGAATCGAACGTAATTGTCGTATCCGTGAAGATCACTTCGGACACCGGTGCCGACGAGTATTCTTCAATCACGAAGTACGCCAGGTTTTGCGCCTGGTTCTGCATGTCAATGCTGTACGTTACCGTTTGATTCGTCTGCGCGTCGGTTACCGTCTGCGTCCAGACGGTGCCATCCAGCACAATATCAATTTCCAGCGTGTCGCATACGTTGACGGACATGATGGGGCCGCCGTTGCAGTCCGTGTAGCCCGGTAGGCTGCCATTCGTATTTACGTATTGGCCAGAGATCCACCAGGTCGAATAGGAGCGCGGTTGCGTGCCGGGTGAACACGAAGGACCCCAAGTCAACACGGGCTGCAGCACGCCATTATCTATGGGCAAGAAGTTTGCGCCATCGGGCTGGATGCCAGGCCATAAGAACAGCGTGCCCGATGCCGGCGGCTTCGGCGGAACGACCATCGTCGTCTGCAACCGCACCATTTGACGCGGCGACTTTGCCCAGAACATCACGGTTCCGTACCCACTGACCGTGCCGCCTGGCGCCTGCGTGCCGACCTGAGTTGCGGGTGCCGTGTAACAGCTGGTGCTGCCCCCGGTGCTCTTGGTTCCGCCGGTCGTTGCCGTGCCGCCAGTTGACTTACTGCCGCCGGTGCTCGGCGTGCCGCCAGTTGACTTACTGCCGCCGGTCGTTGCCGTGCCGCCAGTTGACTTACTGCCGCCAGTGCTCGGCGTGCCGCCAGTTGACTTACCGCCGCCAGTAGCCGATCCGCCCGAAGCCTTCGCGCCGCCCGTGCCACTCGAGCTCGCGCCGCCCGTGGACAGTTTGCCTCCGGTGGCGCTACCCGTTAGGGAGCTGCCACCCGTTTGCATGAGACCTCCGGTCGCGTTTGCGCCGCCTGAAGCCTTCGCTCCGCCCGTGGCGTTTGCGCCGCCGGTTGCCCCGGATCCGCCAAGCGCAGCAAATCCGCCAGTGCTCGAGTTCACTACACTGCTGGCACCTCCGAGACCCGAGCCGCCCATGCCTTCGGCGGTTCTGCCTCCCGTACCGAACTGCCCACTCGTTCCAGTCGTGCCTCCTGCCGTAGTACCACCATTTGCCGTTCCTCCTGTATCCTGGCCCGTCGAATCCGCGCCGGAGCAAGCAACGAGTGTGAGAATTGCACCAACGCAAACCGGCCCAACGAGTCTTGTATGAGTCTTGGTAGTCATGGCTCCCGCATGCAGACGCGCGAGAGCTCGAGAACGGGTCAAATTTGTGCGTCTTTTTGGCTTGCCGGCACGTGGGGCGCACTCGGTCTTCCACCTCGAGGGGTGTGCCGTTGCAGTCCAGGTGCTTTGCAGCGTTGGCTGAGCATCTTAAATGGAACTGGTGCGGTTGAAACGCTACCACCTATCATCGTGCAGCCCGGGTCGATGGGAACGCCAATTGTCGCTCGAAGGTGCAATCCACGAGTCAGTAGTCCGGACCGATGCGGAAGCGCTGGCTGCCATTGGCCCAGTCGAGCGCATAAAGCCTCTTTCCCGTGGAGAGGTACACAGTGTCCGGACAACTGGAGAGCCCGAGTAAATCGTAATCTAGCTCGTGGACTTGGACGTCCCAGAGGCGTTGTCCGTTGGCGGTATCGAATGCCGCCATGCGCACCCCCTCGGCCGTGTCTTTCATATTGTAGGGCAACGCGAGACGCCCTGGAACGTACGTCGCCTTTTGCGTGGAGGCGTTGACAACCGTACGCAAAGGTTCAACTCCGGGAACGATGCTCTTCCAAACTGCTCTCTTGTTTGCAACCGCGGCAACCATGGCAGCGCCGGACCCCTCGGTCTGGGTGCCATAGGAGAACGCGACATTGCCCTCCGTTGGAATCAAGGTATGGGATGGCGAAAAGCCGTCGAGCTCTGGCCCGTTGACGAGGTACACGCTTTTGAGGCCAGTCTCGGCAACAATGCCATAGTCCGGTGCCTGATCATTGATGCTCGAGAACACGTTAAGGCAATCAGTGCCCGACGGTAGGCTTTGTTTTTCGCCGGAGGCAAGGGTAAAGACCGACAATTTGTCATCTCTGCTCTTCGCCACCAATTGGCCTTCTCTCTCGCAGATGGCCCCGGCTCCGTCAGAGGCATTGGAGCTCCAAGCGGGTTTGCCCGACGCGAGGTGGTACGTTTGGACCTTGCCGAGTTCGTCAATGACAATAACCTTGTCTCCGACGATGGCACGCAACGAATGAAGTGACTGTTGGACTTTCGTGAGTGGCTCGGTAACCCAGAGCTTCCCACCCGTCTTACCGTCGAACGCGGCCACGAATTGTTGGTCAAGAAGCCCCTCCATCGAACATTTCCCGATGACATCGGCGTGGCCGTCACCGTTGGCGTCGGCGAGCATTGGACGGTCCAAAAACAGCAGCGCCGGAGTCTCGACGTTACCGTCCTTCGGTGACCGGATCATCATAGGGGCCGAAGGTGTTCTGTTCGAATGCGCACTAAAGTAAGTGTAAGTAGCCCCCCCACCAATCAACGTACCCACGCCGGTCAAGACATAAATGATGCCCGATAGCGCTGGATTTGCCTTCGGAACATAGACGGTTTGAACCTTGTACTCTTCGGGGTTTGACGGCGGCCTTTCCCGTTCGATAACGCTGGTTAGCGTGCAGTAACTACAGGTGACTTCGCGTTGTCGGTGGGTGATCGCCAAAGGCGCGCCGCAGCCTGGACATACAGGGGGAACGACTTTCATGATTGCACTTGTACCACGGCTAACCCCATGCGGCGCAAGGTCCAGTGTGCTGGAGCTCAGGCCAGTCGTCGCCGTGAGCGTTTGGAGGTGTCTTGAACTACCGCATCGAACGACTACTTGGGAATTGACATTCTCAAACACGCAAACTACCGTGCCAGCAATATGCTGGGTCTGATCTCTGGCGTTGTCTCGGTCGCAGCCGCAATCGCGTGGTTGATGTTGGCCTTGCGGACCGTGGGCAAGTACCGCGAGGATACTTCGATCGACGGAAGCGTTCGCACTACTCAATTCATCGAGCTGAGTGCGAGCGAGCGGGCTCGCAATCAGAAGCTCGTTCGACGGGCCGCAGTCATTTGGTTCGCGATGTTCTTCCTCGTCGCAGTCGGGCAGAGCGGCGTTCGCTACGTGGATTGTCGGTGACCCGAAATTCATGGGTCTAGGTGCCGCCTTTGGCCGGTGATTGCGGTTTGGACGCGGAGTGAGGCATAATGCGAAGCTGGCGAGCAGGGATCCCAGTGAAATCGAGACGTCGCGTCACCGTAGGCCCGTTCAAGGTGCGCTGGGCTAGGATTGGCTTGTGCGCCCTTTCGTGGTTCCTGTTGATGCCGATCGGGTTCTTAGTTGCACAATCGACTCGATTCGAATGCGGGCGAAACCCGGGCGAGGCACCGCATTGTGAGTACACATTTCGGGGCCCCCTTACGCAGACGCACAAGCGTGTTCTAGACACTGTAGTAACTGTTGAGGTCTACCAGCATTCGAGCGGCAAATCCGGCTCGCGCCCGTACTATGTAGTATGTGTCTTGGACCAGCGCGGAAGAGACACGGAAATCGATAATTATAGTGACCCCTATGAAGCTTACGCAGACCGTGACTGGTGGCGCGCGTATTTCTCGGATCCAAACGCAAACCCCATTGTGCGTGAGAAACAGGGGAGTGCTGGTGGCGCGCTATTGGTTGCGTTATTCATCGCGCTTGGCTTGGGTATTGCGCTCAATGAATTGCGCACCGGGGGAAGACTCATCTTCGATTTCGATTTCGAACACCAGCGGCTCACCGCGCGCAGAACCCGCTTCGCTGTGACCGTCGGCACGCCGAAGCAATTTTTGCTGCACGATGTCTCGGACTTCGGTCTGGAATATACCGAACTGCAGGATTGGCTGAAAAATCGTTATTCACCCGCTGAGCTGGGCGCGAGAATCGTGCTTCTCGATCGGCAAGGTTGCAAGTCTTGGATTACTCGAAATTACCTGCGCGACTCGGGGGTGTTCGCAGATGGTTTGGCCGAACTGCGGGCAGCGCTTAAACTTGGGGAGAAAGAAGAGACGCCCTCCAACTTGGATTCTGAGGCTACGGGCGTGCGCGCTGCAGATTCTCAGGGCGAGCCTTTGGAGCGTGCGGCGACCGAAACTCAAGCAACCTGCGAAGCCGTTAGCGCCAGCAGCGAGTCTTCTCTTGCGCACCGAAACTGGTGGTCGATGTTCAAATGGCCAGCGCTGCCCAGTGGGTCTTGGCTGCTAATTGGGACTTTCGTTCTTGCGATAATCGGAAATGTCCTACTCAATGCCTACGCCAACGCGACGCAAGGTTGGCTGGTGATGGAGCCACGCAATCGTTGTCGGTTCAGCGGTGCCGAATTGGCACCCGGTGCTCTCACGAGTATGAGTCTCGAGCCCGGTACCTACTCGATTGAGGTATTCAACCCCGGCGCCGCAGGCGGATGGGAGAAGCAACAGTTCGAGATAGCATTGGGGAAGACCACGTACGTCCATTGCGAGCCATATAGTGGCGCGAACAATATTGGAAAAATGGTGCAAGGGCGGTAAGAACCCGAAATCTGGTAAGGACAGGGAAATTATGTCACTTCACGTGAGCTAGGTCGCTTGAAGGCCTTCGGATTTCCTGGTCGCCACTATCGAGACACCAGCGCATCTCCAGAAGGCTGAATTTGGATTGCACCTTGACCGCCTGCCGATGGGCGTATCGTCGAATTTGCAACATGAAATGTTCCTTTGGCCTGCAAATGTGCACACATAACCGGATCATCAGATTAGTCAACAGTTCCGATTGGGTGTAGTCCCGGTCGATTCGCGCCTGTGGTCGGTTCATGAATGGGTCTTTGGCGCATTAGGCCGACAAGACAGAGGAAGAGAACTGCGCGCACAACATGTCCTCTATTTATCCCGCAAGAGATTTCTCCGCGACAAAAGCGAGTTGGGCCATCTAAGAGAAGATGGGTGCAGTAGGACACTCGCCGCCAAATCTCCGGCCCAGAGAACAACGTCGTCGACCATCGCGTCGGTAACGTTCGAACATTCGCCGTCAGCTATTGTCAAGATTCGTCAATTCGAAGAGGTTGAACCGGGATGCGCATCGTAATCTTGTGCGAACCGAATGAAGAGCAAATCATCATGGCTGCCTTGGGGGAATTGGCAAGCGGCACGTGCACAACGAATGACGAAGACCGGCTCGATGTCAGAGTCGCAGATATCCTGGTATTATCGGTCCAATCGACCAACGACACCCCCACACTAGAAAACATACATCGAATTCGCGCGCGTGGTCAGCTCCTCCCGATTCTCGTGATAGGCGCCCTTTGGCGTCACGATTGCGCTGTTCGCGCGCTGGATGCTGGAGCAGACGATTGTTTGATCGGTGACAGTTGGAGACTTGAGATTCGAGCAAGAGTCTACGCATTGGTCCGCCGCAGCTCAGGCCTATGGGTTCCGGCCGGCGACGCCCGGTTACGTCTTAACCGCGAGTGTCTTGCTGTGCACATCCAAGGACGCGAGGTGGCACTGACTCAGACTCAATATGCAATTCTCGAGTACCTGGTGCGTCATAGAGATCGTTGGCGCAGCCCCGAACTAATCATCCGTGAAGTGCTAGGCACGTGTCATCAGAAAGGCTCCTCGCTTGTGCGGTTTCACGTGCACAACTTACGCAATGCCCTGCGAGACTGCGGCTATTGCATACACTGGCAGCGTGGCAAAGGCTACATGTTTAGTATGGAATCGCCAATCACTCAGCGATTGGCGACAACGTCGAATGGCGATGCGGCCACTGTCGTGCGCGATCAGCAATCGCCGAAGACCCTAACGCAATTCTAACGGTCGCAGAACGTTCGAAATGATAGTGTACGCAGACCTACGTAAGCATCGCGTGCCTTGGCAGCTGCGTCCGCCAGGCCTATCAGCGAGCGTATCCGAGCTAATTGAGATTAATATCTATTCTCAAAGGAAAGTGAAGGTAGAAGCATGAATAGGTCCTGTTATATTGCCATTCTAGGATTGGTTATTTGCACGGTAGCCCCTGCATCTGCACGCAACACTCTGGCTAGTGCGGGCAGGGCCTATCGCGACGCGGATGAGCCTTGTTTCGGTGGGGAGAACGCCGGCAGTGTGACAAACTCGTGCACCGGCACTCCTCGCTGGTGGGAAGTCCCGCTAGCTACCGACGCTCAAAACGACAAAAGCGCATGGGTGTCATTTATGTCAATTAATGGTGGCCAGCCCATAAGCTGTACTATGGTTACAAACTTCCTCGACAACTCCTGCATGGTTATTGGGAGTTCCGTTACTAACGCGTACTATGGTGCTACAGACTACGAAAAAATCTCAGCCAAAAGACCTTGCAGTGCTATGAATTTCAACACATATGTCGGCTGTTATATGGGGTACGGGTCAACGCTTTACACCATCTACGCCTTCAATCAATAACTTGATTGGCAGATCGAAAGGGAGACGCGCAATGCAGGCCAAATTGATGTTTGTAATCAATTTCAGTTATCAATCGATTGGCACGTTGCGAGCAAGGGGGACGCTTGGAAAAGTCTAAAGCGCTCCTCGCGGTTCTAGTAGGCGGTGCCGTTCTGGTCGCTGGTGCCGCCTATCTCGCCAGAGAGCATGGCATTTCAGAACGGAAATTCGGGGATCTAAGGCGGGAATTGGACGAACTTCGTCAATCCACGTCTGCAAGCGTTCAGCACCCGTCGCCGCCCCAAATCGTGCGCCTCATCGAAAAGACCGAGCGGGTTGTTGAGGGCGCACCCCACAGCGAGGACGCCCATGAACACGCCCTGAAACAGGACGTGCCCGACCCCGATCTGATGGAGATGAGCAGGTTGCAGACGGCGGAAGCGCTCAAGCAGGCCCTCGCTAGCCAGAGTAGAGACCCCAAATGGAGCACCGAAACGGAAAGAAGACTAACGGCCACGTTCTCAAAAAGACTCCCAGAAGGATCAACGATGCGAAACCTGCAGTGCGGCTCTTCGATGTGCCTACTTGAACTGCAGCAGAAGACGGAGGCGCAATTTCAACAGTTCGTGCACAACGCACTGGTAAACTACGTCCCTGACGGTACGGATGACGCAAAGTTCTGGGGCGAAGCTACGGCGTTGATATCAAATAGGGCTGATTCGGGCGAGGTATCCGCATTGGTCGCTGTGGCACGAGATGGACAGGAATTGCCCTCTTTGGGGCAGTAGTGACTGAGCTGACTACTCGTAGTATCCAGAGTCGGCACGTGGCCACGCTTCACGACGAGTGCGACGCCTTGAGTGCCGACAAGTCGTCACTTTTGGCTATTATTGGCTCACGAACTGAATATCGTCGATCTGAACAAAGCCAGTATCCGATACACCGGCCGTGAAAAACCCGCTTGAGCCAACCCCTACTGTCTGCGGACGCAAAATAAGAGCAGTAGCTGTGCCAAAAACAGCGTTTGGATCGTCGTGGGGAGGATTTGGACGCGCCGAAGCCCAACCGGGAATAGCCGCCGTGGCTAGCTTTACGGCAATGGCCGTTGGTTGAGCCGTCAACGGCACGTCGCATTCGTCGTGACCCGTGGCCACGTGCCGTGATGCCCCCAGAGATGGCAAGGTAGCGAGGTTACGGCATCGGACAGCCAGGCGAAGACTGCATGAGCTGAAGGTAGATTCCTGCCACCACCGTCAGGCCCGCCCCAACCCAACGACAATAGACCGAAGGTCCCCCCTTGGTGCGCGAGTTTTCGCGGTTTTTTGGGGCCCCCTCGGCGCCGGGCTCGTCGGCACTTGATAGTACCGCCACGCGATGTCACCCTTGACTTGTTTTTTCAAGTCGTGGGAGGTGTCGGCATGTTACGGAGAATCGGGGTGCTGCGATATTCGGGTTGGCTGGCATTGTGGGTCGCAGCCTGCTCGGGGCAACCGAGCGTACCTGGACAGAACCAACAGGTTGGCGGCATGTCGGGTGGTGGAGAGTCAGGCATAGCGACGGGGGGCACACTCGGTACGGGGGGCGCAACTGCGGGCCACTCCGGCGGGAGCAGTAGCGTGCTCGTCAACTGCGGGACGAATCCAATGCGGACGCTGCTCACGAAGTCGAGCGCAACCGGCACGGGTGCATGTGCAAACGTCACCGTTGCAACCTTCCTTTTGGCAATTCATGCTCTGAATCCCCAAATGCCCGGCGTCGCTACGCTCTCGACATGCCCGGACAGCAGTGGGATCATCGGCGTCAGTTCAGGCGTTTACGCGTATCGCACCGCTTGCGGTAGCTTGCAAATCGTAATTTGGCAAGGTAGCGGCGATTGCCCATCGGGCTGCATTGACAACGAATACTGGTACTTCGACTCCGACACGAATTGCCAACCTGTCCAGGTCCGGCATTTGACGAACGCAGTCAACGGTTGTGCCTGGTAGACCCCTCGCCTCAAACCAAGCGGATGAAGCTCGGGAGCAGCCGGCGCGGCCGCAACCTTTCGAGCGTGCGGCTGCTCGATGCTGGTGAGGTCGGCGGGTTTTCTGAGCCCCGCCTTACTTGGGATCGCCGTACAGAATTCCGCGNNCCCGTTTACCTTCCCCGACAAATAGAGCATCACAGCTTCGGTTGCCTCGGAGATGAGCTCGGGAGAAACCTCGGTTCCGTACAGTTCCTGCAGATGGCCCTGAATGTCTCGAACGCTCATTCCACGAGCGTAAAGAGCCAAAACCTTCTCATCGAAGCCCTCGACGCGCCGTTGGTGCTTCTTGATCACCTTGGGCTCAAAAGTCCCTTCGCGATCACGCGGAACGCGGATGCGCACCGGGCCAGTCTCGGTCTGTACCGTCTTGTCGCTGTAGCCGTTGCGGGAATTGACCTCAGAAGCTTCTAATTCCTTTCCCTGCTCCAAATGATCGGACAGCTCCGCTTGAAGCAGTCGCTCCATCACCGCCCCTTTGAGTTTGGTAAAGACCCCTTCGGGACCGAAGAAGTCCTCTCCCTCTGAGCATTGCGCCAAGAGCTGATCGATCAGCCCGGCCTTGGCCGCATTGAGCTGCACAAGTTACGCATCAAGAGACGCGCAATCGAAATGGGGAACCACGATTCAGTCCGATCTGCAGAATTGATTGGGCTACGCTTCTAAAGCGGGTGCATTCCGTCGACGCTTTGGCCTGCCCCTGCGGCGGCAGACTGAAGTTCGTCGAACTCATCACCGAACCGACCACAGCACGTGAAGTCCTGGCAAGCATGGGATTGCCAACCGACCTGCCGCCCATCACCAAGGCGAGGTCACCCGACTTCTACCAAGAGTCATTCTCAGCCGACTGGGACTGAACTCCGGTCTGGGAAAGGCGTCCGATGGTCACCGAAGCAGCCGACCAAGGGCGATGGTGTGCTTTGGATTTGATCAGGGCTGCTTCCATTTTCACTCGTAGTTCAGGGCTGCTTCCATTTTCACTCGTAGTACACACTTGTGCGTACTTTGGGCGTTACGTGAACTGACGAGTGTCTCTGCGGCATGTGCCGGCGTGCCTGTGATTGCTCCGCACGCTGGCGTTACATCGAAATGGCAACGTCGCGCCTATTGCTTCATGGCAGCGCCTGGTTTGACCGCGCCCTTGTTCTGAACGGGCTTGGTCGTGACAGTGGGAGCAACGTGCGTGTCCATGCCGGTGTCCGGGTTGACCAGTAACGGATCCTTCTTCCCAAGACTTTGAACGGCAGCCCCAACTCTCGCCTGATCGTTGAGCGAGCCAGGCGTTGTAAGTGCGGGCGCCTTTGGCGCAGGAAGCTTCTGCTGCACCGTCGTTACGATCGGCTTGCTGACGCCGTTGGGGTTGTACGGTACGGCCCCTCTCTGGTACGTGAACCGTGGCGAAACCTTCCAATCCGTAGCCGATACGTTTTGCCACGCCTGAGGGTCCGGTACCGTTACGACTAGGGGATCCCCACCCGTGGCCAGCGGGTCGAGCGCCACCGTTGCGTTCGCACCGGGAAACTGCCGATTCATTTCGCGCACGGCGTTGGCCACCTCAGCCGCGGTTCTTGCGTAGGCTGGGTCCTCGATCAGAATGCACTCGACCAGCTCGGGTGAGGACAAAGCCTTACAGTTGTATTGTTGGATCTTGCGTGGGCAGGTAATAGTCCATGGCTTGCATTGCTGCCCTTTGGGCATGGCTGCCGGCGGCGGGTTTGGGTTCTTGCTCGTACATTGGAGCCAATTCATGATGAGCTTATTGTCCGCTTCACCCGCCACGCACACGTTGTAGCCGCAAAGGTTCGGCGCCTTGCCCACGGAGGTCGCTGCAGACTGGCATTCGCTATGACTATCCACGGATGTGCAGTAGTACTTGCCGTCACTGGCATTCAGTGGGCAAACGATTGCCGGGTCGAGCGTGCACTGACTGGGGTCAAGCTTCGCGAGCGCCGCTCCGGCCGTGCAGGTGGTGTATTGGGGCCAGTCGGCGCAGACCAGCTTACCGCTCGAAGTTCCGCTGGCTCGCGGGCAAATCGCGCTGAGGTCCATTAGACACCGCGATGAATCGACCTTGGCTTTGGCGGCCTTGGCTTTACAATCGGAGTACTCCTGCGGCGTGACGCAACGTCGCTGTCCGGTTTGGGTGTCGTGGCACACCTTGTTGAATTGATCCACGTCATACAAGTGCTGCAAGATCTCTATGATTTTCGTCGAGTACGTGCCGCACCACTTATCCGCGCCGAGCAGTTTCATGCTGGCTGCGTCTGCTGCATGATCGGCTATCCACCCGTCCCAGCCGCTTGCGGTGAAAAGGCAGCTTGCGCTTCCCCACGCGGCTAGGTTTTGCATCTGGCTACACTCGTTGCCGCCGTATGCGTACACCGTGCCGTTTGGATCGACCGAATACTCGTGCATTATGTACTTTCCCAGGGCGAGGGCTTCGATGCCAGCGCTCGTGCTTATGCTGACCCGCTCAAGACGAACGCCGTGCGGATCATCCGATGTATAGCACTCTACGAACTTGCCCTTCCAGAGTGTCTCCAGAGCGCTCATATATATGTTGGCGGCGCTATCAATATCGCCTTGGGAAAACATCGTCTTCATCATGCCGGAGCCCGCCACAAACGCGGCCGCCCAACTTCGGGCGTTGGCTCTGGCCTGGTCCTTCCTCGCTTGACCGCCTTGCCATACAGTCGGCAAACCTTCCGGCACCCTGTTCGCCAGTACCGCGGCGAAGAGGAACACATCCGGTGGCGCGTCCGACGAGTCGCAACCTCCAAATATGCTCCCCAGTGTGTCACACCACAAATCCTTCAGACCGTCGACGAGCCAGCCTATGAACTTCGCTACGTCCTGCACAATGTCCTCTGCAAGCTGGATGACCTCACCGAGGACGCCGCAGAGTGCTTGCAAGTCATCGCCACCTACAACTTCGATCGCTATGCACGCGGCCGACAAACCCACGTCAACGATGAGGCTTCCCCAGTTCCGGTTCTTCACGTCCTCGTAGACTTGGATCGCTTCATCGAGCCACGGTGGCAAACTACCATCAAAGCCAATCGCATTGTTGAGGTCTGCGCACGCGTCTCCGTGCTGGTTGCGACATTCGAGTATATCGTTGCCATCGGCGATGCACGTAAAGAGCTTCCGGCCTGAGTCAATCAGCGAAACATCGGTGCCCACGTCTGGAACTGCCTTTAGAATTGTCAACACGGCGTCCAAGGTATCAGCCCGTGCTGTCCTGGGTGCCACGCTCACACAGCCGACCACGACGATGGCCCAAATAAAGAGCCGATGCAGCTTGCGAATTACGGTGTTCATCGCTGCGTCCCCCTCGTCGCGGGCTGCGATGTCTTGGCCCGTCGCGGAGCGAGGCTCTTACCCAGCTCAACGCGACGCTTCAACTCTTGTTTCACCTCGCCCAAAGTGGCAAGCTCTCCATGTGGGCCTTCGAGAACCGTCGCATCCGGGCTGCTCTTGATGAGGTTCTGCCATTGAGCGCGTGGCGTTGTGGGTCCGACCTTGACAACGTTGCCCGAGCGTGCGGGTCGCTTGCGCAGGCTGGCCAGTGTCTGCCCCAACCGCCTTTCCACCGCCGGCTGCAGGAGCCTCAATTGCCCGACGGTGAGGCGCCTTCCAGAAGGCAACTGCAGCGTTTCACTATCCGAACGTTGAAGCGCGGCCACGAGATCCGAGGGATTCGTAACGTGCGTACCCGTAGCGGCGGGTTTCATATTGAGAGCAGTTGAGCTCGCTTGCCGGTGCGTCAGCGCGTCCACGTGAGCCTGGAGCCGTCGCGCGGCACCGACTGTCATCTGACGGCCATTCGAGAACTCGATTACGTCGGAGTCAGGCCGCCCGACGATCGCCTTCGCGGACATTCCCGGCTTCAGCTTGATAATCGTTGACTGCGCTGCGTTTCCCGCGGACGTTGCCGCCCCGACAAGAAGAAGCGATGCAACGAGCGTGAGCGCACCGCGCCGCAGCCAGTGAGCGGCCGTGCCTGCGTTCACTGCCTTCGTGGGTGAGTGCGTCCCGTCGCGGCCGGCACTCGTCGCACGCGCCAGTGCTGACGTTAAATCCGTTACCCCGAGCCCGAACGCCCGCTTGCTCTTTCTCTTCATGGTTGACTCTCCGTTACCTGTTTGCCGTTCACGCGCTGGTTTGCGAGTGACGCTAATGCGGCAAGCAGTACCTTAGGTTTGTCGCCGTCGTCAATCGACAACCGTGCTTCTGCCGCATGCGTTGCAGGACCGCTGCCGCAAACATTGCCGGACAGCATTACTGCCAATTGCTAGCCCGAGTGCCCATCTAATGCATTTGCATGATGACAAGTTTTCAGCGACTGGGTACACCCCACAATCCGCTCGCGCGGATTGCTTAGAGTAGTTCTCGAATTCCGTGCTCCATTATTGTGAAAACCGCTCTAGTCTGGCCTGGCGCGCACTCCGAAACAGGGCGAGTGCATCTCGCAGACGCTTGCGAGATTGCTGGCCACGTCATCTTCCTACTCTGCAACCCGCGGAGCTCGGGGTTGGTGGTTCACCGAATCTTCTCGTCGATGGCCAGGCCTCTCGCGCGATCCAAGTCCGCCAGCACGTGCTTTACGATCGAATCGGCGTCCTGGGGAATCGGGGCCTTCTGGGACCGAGATGGAGCTTTCCCATCGGCACGCCAAGGCTGCGCACGCAGCTGAGGCGATTGAAAGCCTGAACGTGTGCAGTCGGTCCTATGCCCAACAGCCCCGTTGTGTTGGTTTTTCCGGGTCCCTGGTTTGGGCTCCCGCGCACCCACACGGCCTTCTCTGCCCGCTCGCATATTCTGCGCGCTCGGTTCAGGACTGGTTCTGATAAAGATTGCTAGTGGTGACCACATATGGCGATTCTTTCCGCACTACTGCACACGACCTGTAACGCTTGCGGGACTGCGTATCCGGTGCGCAGCTACGTCGACAAGGTGACGTGCCCCAGCTGCCAGCACGAGGGAACTTCCCTTAGCTGGTCATGGGTCACCACGGCCCCGTTGGGCAAGCCACAGCAGAAACAGGCTACCGATAAAGGCGCTCCGAACCTGCTCGGAGAGTTGGCGCCGTGCGCCGTCACTTGCCAGAGCTGTAAGGCCGAGATTGCCGAGGCTCAGGTTGCTTCAGCGGTTCTTGCCATCACCCCGCCGGCTATGGGCAAGCTACAATGCCCACACTGCCAGGCAGCGCTGGTAGTGAGGCGCGCGCCGCCGACGGTGACACCCGAGAGCAGCAGCGCAGGGGCGGGTCGCTACTGGAACGCCATCATCGGAGAAGATCCGGGGTTGGTGCTGGGCACCGAGCATGCCGAGGCCGCGCCACGACCGGGTGCAATCGCGTTTGCCTGTACTCAATGCGGGGCACAGCTCTCGGTGGACGGCTCCACGCGGACGCCCACCTGCCAGTACTGCAACACCCGGGTCTTTCTGCCAGACGCGCTCTGGAGCGCACTGCACCCAGTGCCGAAGGTCATCCCGTTCTACTTCTGGCTCGACCCCAACAAGATGCGTGCTCGCAAGGCGGTGGCAAGAGCCGATAGTCTGGTCGCGTTCTACGCGATTGTGGCATTACTTTGGTTGGTCGCAGGGATCCCGATTTTGGGAGGTGTACTGGTTGACGGCGCTCATTGGTCCTGGGGAGCCGTGATTGGGCTTGGCGTGTTCATCGAAATCGTGCTCTTGGTGCTGTGCATCCGCTCCATCAACCGGGGATCGGTCTCAAGCTAGAGCCGCTTTGCCGAATCTGGTCCCACGCGACAATGCCGAACAGCGAGGAACGCGATTCATCGCGACTTCACAGGGCGTGCCAACCTTGATAACGGGGGCGCCACCGGCGAGCTTAACCAGGCGTTCCTTCAGCCTTTCCTTGTCGTAGTCGCTTTTGGTTTCGTCAACTTGACGGCGGAAATGTGGGGGGGTTGAGTCACGCGTGTTTCCGCGACTGTAACCTTGCTCACATCACACGCACGATGTCACAGCTGCTGAAACAGAGCCGTGTGCCATTAGATCCAGCCGCAGGGAGGCCTGTCGGGTGCAGTGTCAGTTGCCCGTGAGCGCTCTTCACGTCGTTCGAAGCCATAATGGCCATTATTGTGCCACTGGATTGCGTTTCGGCATATCCGTCGATGCACTGCCAAGATGAAGTGTAGTAACACCAATGGTAGTCAATTCCAGAGTTGCCCATAATGCACGAGGCGAGATAGGTCGCGCCAGGGGTAATCGAAAACTCTATAGTGATGTCCAACCCATCCTGGCAGGAGACTTCCGAACCTCCCAATGAAGCGTCGACCACCATTTTGCCCACGCTTTCAATTCTGAGATCTACAAGAATTGATGCAGCGATGCTCTTATTGATCATGAGTTCATCCTTTCGAGGCAGATCACGACTGCCTTACGGTAACCAAGGGGACGCACTTATTGCTGACGACCGTTCGACGTTGATTGCGGCCAGCCTAACGCGGTTTTCACAATAACGGAACACGGAATCCCGAACGACCGAGTTCCGAGGAGACGGGTTGATCGTTTCACCTTGCTCATACGTGGCCCCTGAGAACTTGTCATCATGCAAATGCATTAGATGAGCGTTTGAAGCCAAGTTCGCGCCGCGCTTTTACGGCACGCAAGAGGCAGCGTCTTGCGTCCGCTAGCGTCGATTGCTTCTGCGGCGCGCGTGGCGGGCAGGCTTTCTTGCCTTGGTTCGTGGACCGAGGCGAAGAAGCGGAAGGATTCAAGGAAGAACCTGTTGGGTGGGTGAACTTGCTCCCGGTCCCGTAGAGGTGTTATTGCTTGCGCGCGGCCAACCGTGGATCCGTGTCACAGTAATGGAACTAGCCCATCTGAAGGACTATCAAATGAAACGCATTGCTCTCTTGACCTTTCTCGCGACGTCAGCATTTGTGCCCGCCGCTGCTAGCGGTGCTCCAGTGGCTCAGCCACTCATGCCGCCGATTGCGCAAGGTCCCGCAATCACAGCAAGCTCGGACGCTATAACTCTGACAATGGCGGGCCAAAAATCCGGTGCAATTGCTCCTATCACGTGCATTCGGCTCAATCACAGCATCGTCTCGCCAAGGGACGCTAGGACTGGCTTGCCAACGGGAAGCCGACAGCACTTCCCGCTAGTCTGTACAACGCGTGGACTTACACAGTCAGTCGTCATCCTGTACAATGTTCTTAGCACGAGCGAAAATCTGAAGTCGGCTGTGTTCAGCATCGGTGGTAAAGATGCAGGTACCATCAAACTGACGATGGCCAATATCGCTAGTTTGGACATGCACACTGACGCAAACGGCCTATACTTCGACATCGCACTGACGTACCAAAGGATCGAATGGTCCAGCACCAAGGGCGCTGTATCTTTAGACGACTGGGCAGCTCGTTCCTAACGGATGCGGTCCGGCGGCAGACACGGTTTTGCGAGGGTTATCATGAGTGAATCACCCAGTTCGTATGAAGACGGCCAACTTCTCGTGCTGTCGTTGGTTTCCGTCGTCGTCGTGCCGATACTGCTAGGCATGCCTTTTGTCCTGTTTCGTTGCTAGAAGAAGCCAGAGGAACGCCAGAATTCCAAAAGTCATTGCCACGTTCGCTAGCGGACGCAAGCTACTGCCGTTTGCGTGCAGTGCGGCGCGCACCTTTGGCTTCAAACGCTCACTTAATGCATTTGTATGATGACAAGTCCTCAGAGGCCGGGTATGAGCCACATGCAACGGGCCTCGCAACATGAACGGCACGCAATCCCCGTTTGCATCACAATGTGGCCGCCCGGCGCTGCGTTGGCACTTATCTTTCTGCCAATACCGTTGTTCCCTGTGCCAATCGCAGTATGTTCCGATGGTTCGACGTGGCTCAAGGTGTTGCTCGCAGGAGGTGTCACCGCTTTGATGATGTTCGTGTTCTGGGGTCTTGCGTGGGCTGTCGCCATCCGCTTGCGCTTCGAGGTTGACCCGCAAGAACTAATCTTCAGCGTTACTTGGTTACGCTGGCCGTTGCCGGCGCGCACCCAAGTCTTCCCGCTGAGCGACGTGAAAGGCGTCGAGGTTCAGCAGGACTGCGACAGCGACGGAACGGTGCGCCACAATGTCGTGTTGGTGGTCGCCGGACGTGACGCGATAGACCTCTTCAAAGTCGCGTCGCCCAATTACTCAGACCAGGTAATGAGAGCCGACCGCATAAGTGCATTGTTGCAACTCGCGTAGTTGACGGACCACTTCACTGCTGCTTCCGAGATCTGGCTGGCACAACGTCACGGAAACGCGCGTGACTCAACCTAGCGTTTCCGTGCCGGCACGACGATAGTGGCGCAAATCCACACGGCGCGTGCTACAATTGCCTTACATCAACGATGGGCATCGTCTTCTTTAGCGGTGGCATTCTGTGCTTCGTGCTGTATGGGTACGCTAGCATAAGCCTTTATCGACTGCGACGGTCAGGCGTGCGCACCAAAGGGCGCACTGTCGCGTGGCGAGATGATGAGGACAACGCCATCACGCTCGAGGTTACCTTTCTCGACCAGAAGGGCATTGAGCACAAGGTGCGCTCTCAGGGCGCCAACAGTAACTGGTTCCGCCACGCCGACGCAGAGCTCGACGTGCTGTACCCGATAGGCAGACCTAGGGCTGGGCGCATCGAGGTCGACATGCAATTCCAGAGACACGCCTTTACGATCCTCGGGCTCTTGTTTGCGGGCATCGGTCTCATCGCCCGGCTCTGGATGGGCCGGTGGTGGTGAAGGGCGCCTCACTCTGCTACTTGAACAATAGGGTCTGATTCAACGTGGACAGGTGCTGTTCGTCCCGGCTGCTAGAGTGACGGGATGACGCGGCAATAATCCAAGGAAATCGACGTTTGAGTGCTCTGGTTCACCATTAGGATGTGTTGTTGACCGGGTTGCACCGGGTACGCAAAAGTCAAATGCGACCCTTGAAGTGGTATGTACGCTGAATACGAATCGCTGCTCACAGAACTGGCGTACACCTGGATTTCACCTACTCCCGTGTACGATAAAGAGCAATCGACGGCGAGAAGGCCCTTCTTTTTTGCGTTCACCCAAATCTCGATTTGCAATCCAAAACTGTCAACAATAAAGGTTGCTCCTATTGGCGGGAAGGGGCTATCGATTGTTTGTGAGCCGATACTCGTCTTGCCGACGACACTGATCAACAAAGCCCCTCGCCCGGAGACCCAGAATTGGCTTGGCGATAGCGTGAACTCCCCGTTGGGGTCTGGCGCTGCTGACGGCATGTTATACGCGGCAGTATACTGCTTGAACACCTCGGAAACTTGGGCTGGCGTAAGGCCTGACGCGTGTGTCAAAGGCGGCCCTTTCAATTCGAGCGGCTTATTGGCGCTGCGCTTGGCGCCCTTCACAAGTGGCGTCACCTTGATTGAAGAACTTGAGGCAGGTGCAGCTTTGGTTGACGGAGGCGTTGCGGAGGCAGTCCGCCCCGGGAAATGGCCGCGAAAGCGCCAAGCCCTGCAATGAGTCCAACTCCAATCATTCGTCGCATAATCGTGAATCTCATGATTCTCCTTTCGCACGGCAACGGGCTGCATGCTTTCGCCGCGCATTGGTACAAGACCTCGAGAGCTATCTTCGGCGCTTGTCGACTGTGAATGGTCCTGCTTACATCACACGCATGATGTCGCAGCCTGCGAACACTTGGTAGGCGGTGCTATTAGCACCCGCAGGGGGAAGGTTGGTAGGAGTCAAACCCAGGCCCGCCGACGACCGCGTCGCGTCCGGCGGAACCATGAAGGCCATCATTATGGAGCCATTGGGTTGCGTGTCCACGTGGCCGTCGACACACCTATGCTGCATGTTCCCATAACTCGTGCAGAAATCGAAGTCCGTTGTGGGTACGCCTGAACACGAGACGACGTAGGCCGCGCTAGGGGTCACGGGAAAGGCCATGCTGATCACCGTGCCAGCTTGCCCCATCACAGCGCCACCAACTGACGCAACAAAGCTGATGATAATTGGGCCTTGTAAATCAAGCCTGGTGTCACTTGGCAATATGCTCCAAGGGCTGATGGTGATTCGATTGCCCGGGACCACGAGGTCCTTGGCTTCGACTGGAGAGGAAGGCAAAGATGCAACGGAAAGCTTGAGCTCGGCTGCAATTTTTGACTTGACCGCTTCCCAGTCATCAGCAGAAAGGTGCACCATACCCTTTGGACCCGACCGTTTAGCAAATGCAATTTCTTCATATTCTTGAGCGGCCTTTGGCCGTGTAGCCTTTGCAGTGGCGGAGCTCGCAACGCCGGCCTTAGCGGTTCCAACGAACGCAATCTTGGAAGGGTCGATGCGCGACGCGCTGCCAGCCGGGGAGTTCTTGTGGGTATCGGCAAACGCGTGAACAGCGAGTAGCCCGCCCGAAACGAGCGCAAGAATAGATGCAGCGAAGCTCTTTTTGATCATGAGACTATCCTTTCGAGGCAGGTTACGACTGCCCTACGGTAACCAAGGGGCCGCAGTCATTGCTACCGAACATTCGACGTTGATTGAGGCCAGCTTATTGCTAAGGGGAACGTACTCTTGGCTCATCGGCACGGAAGTCCGAATGACCGAGTTGCGAGGAGACGGGTTGATCGTTTCACCTTGCTCATACCTGACCGCTGAGAACTTGTCATCATGCAAACGCATTAGATGGGCACTCGAAGCGTTACCGTCGCGCAACTCAAGCGGCTTCAACCCACGGCGGAAAAGCGGTTGGGTCAGCCTCTGGCCAGGTTGCAAAGGGAAGTGGTGATTGACACCGTTTGTTCCCCGTGAGAAAACACCCAATGTAGGCCTTCAACAAACAGAAGAGAGTAGTGTGACAATGAAACGAATGCTCTTCATTGCATCAATGCTGTTCACGGTGACGCGTGCGTCAAGCTATGTCTGGGCGGCCCCTCCCCCTGTGCACGGAACGGTGACGAAGATTAACGGAAGTCAAGTTACCGTTCGAGATGCATTTGGCAAAGAGAGCATCGTCAAGGGTAACGGTGTGAATTGTAGGGTCGGCGACAAGGTTCTGTATCATGATGGGGGGATTACCGCTGTGGATTCTCCATCGGACCTTTCCAAGCCGGCGAAACCGAATCCGCCGAACCCCGCCGCATCCAAGAGCAATTCCTCGGCTCTAACGGTCACGAAGATTAGTGGAGATCAAATTACAGTCGTAGACGCTTCCGGCAAAGTGAGCATCGTCAAGGGCCATGCCGCGGGCCATAAGGTGGGCGACAAGGTTCTGATTGGGGGAGGGAGGATTTCTACCTGGCTAAATCCTCAACCGGAACCACCCAAGCCGTCGAATCCGAATCCGCCGGACCCTCGCGCATCGAAAATCAACACCTCGGGAGGCGTGCAAACAAAATCCGCACCCTTTACAACGCCGGAGCTCCCGCCGCCCCCCCCAAAAAACGAGCCCTGCCGCAACACCCGCCCAGCAAGCGAAGCAGTGACAGTATTCGGCGCGTGACGCTTTGGTCACAGTCAGCCGCTGTGGTTGCGCGACTGTTTCGCCTCTCGCCGTGACGACGCGGGCGAAGAGGGCTTGCAAGCCTCGCCCATGGAGGTAATGGCGAGTAGAGGTGGCTAATCTCCGCGACTTAACCTTTGGCCTCTACGAGGCTCCAATGGAGCCAAAGCTCTGGCCCGGTCTTATGGCGAGCCTCGCGGAAATGAGCCAATCGGACATCGCTGGAGTCTGTAGCTATTACAACAAAGAGCAACACTGGTGGTTTTCGAGTCTCAAACCGAAGATGCGCACGGCGCCGGAATTGCACACAAGTGACGGTGACGAATCTGTGCTCGTGCAGGCGCTGAAGCAGCCCCAACCGAAACTCGTTCAAACCGCGCGGTGGTTGCCAGCCGGCTTTGCAGAATCCGCGTTTTGTCGCGAGTTCTTCAAGGCGCACGGGTTTCCGCCCGAGGGGGGGTGCCTTGGCGATCTGCTCAACGACGGGAAGAACATCTCGCGGTTTGCCGTGTTTCGCCAGAGTCGCAAGCCTTACGACTCGCGCAGCCTGAGAAATCTTTCGTCCTTATGGCCCCATTTGACGCGCGCAGTCCAGCTGACACTGAAACTCTTGCCCACCGCAGGGACCGAATTGGCACCGTCGAGCGTGTTCGACCTGTGTCTCATGGGTGTCATCACAATTGACGCGGAGAGGCGCGTGCTGGACACGAACACAGTTGGCCGTAGTCTGCTGGATCGCCGGGCTGCTTTGACTTGTGAAGGTGGTTATCTGATGGCGTGCAACGCGGAGACGCAGGCGAAGCTCGATCGGGCTGTTTCGCTCGTGAGCGAACGCGAGCACGAGCCGGCAGAGTCCTTTCTTGTATCGACAGCTTCCGCGGAGCAGCCCCTCGCCGTCTGCGTCATGCGGGTGACGGCAGCTATTCGGCGAGCCGTAGGAACGCGCGCCTCGGCCGTCGTCCTCGTCCAAAATCCCGGGGAAGGCTTGTGCTTCGATCGGACACTGTTGCAGAAAGTGTATGGGCTCACATATGCGGAGGCCACCGTTGCGGCCAGCATCGCAGCCGGGCGTGCGGTTGCCGACATCGCTGCCCAGATGTCCCTGAGCCGACACACTATTCGCAGCCACCTGTATCGAGTTTTCGACAAGCTGCACGTGCGCCACCAATCAGAGCTGACGCATCTGCTGCTTGCCGGCCCCTTCGCAATCAATCCGCTCGGTCACCGGGGTTAGTCTCGAAGCGCAGCACCAGCGCCCCGTCGCAGGCTTGGGCCAAGGACAAGTCAAAGGCATGGTATTCCCCTTGCATTAGAGTGGCCGCTTCCGCTTGAAGTAGATGCGGCTCATGATCACCCACGGCAGCCCGGCCGCTAGCGACAGCTGTGGCTACGATAAACTCGTCGCCGTTGAAATTCTTGAAGAATTCGGGCGGCCATGGTCAAACTGAGCAGCGATGTTCCCTGTGATCTCAAGCCTCTTCGGAGCCTTTCTATCGTACTTCAGGACGCAGCGCGAGTTGGCCCTCGAGAACCTTGCTTTGCGGCACCAAATCGGGGTTCTGAAACGAACACTTGGTGCGAAGCGTGTTTGCCTCAAACCATGCGACCGGAAGTTATGGGTCGTCCTGTCTTGATTGTGGACCGGTTGGCAGCAGGCCCTCGCCATCGTGCAGCCGGCTACTGTCATTCGTTGGCATCGCGAAGGTTTTAGCCGCTGCTTGGACAAGCAAAAGCGGTCGCCGAGAAGGAGCCCTGAATTGGACCGCGAAGTGCGCGCTTTGATTCGTAAGATGTCAACATCCAATCCAACCTGTGGAGCACCGCGAATACGCAATGAGCTGGCCAAAATAGGCATCTTCCGAGTCCTATTCGTCTTGCTCATTGTCGCGCATGACCGGCGGCGCATTCTGCATTTCAACGTGACTTCCAGTCCCAGCGCGCAATGGACAGCACAGCAGGTCGTGCAAGCTTTTCCCAACGACTGCGTTCCGCGCTACTTGCTTCGGGATCGTGACTGCATCTATGGCAAGTACTTCCGTCATCGTGTCAAGAACCTCGGCATCGAAGAAGTTCTAACGGCTGCGCGTTCGCCCTGGCAAAATCCATATGTCGAGCGGCTAATCGGTTCCATTCGGCGAGAATGCCTTGACCACGTCATCGTACTGAATGAGCAGCACCTGCGTCGGATTCTGCGCAGCTACTTCCATTACTATCATCGATCACGTTGCCACTTGTCTTTGGAAGGTGATGCCCCGGTGCCCAGGGCTGTTGAGGGACCAGAGCATGGACACGTTATTGAGTTGCCCGAAGTCGGTGGTCTGCACCATCGTTACGTTAGGCAAGCAGCATGAGTTCGCGTCCGAAGGTGTTTTCGGTGACGACAAGCTCCCCTCGGATCCGTTCCGCTCCCCAAAGCCGGTTCTCTCTGGACATGCGCTGGACGAGCTCGATGGTCTCTTTGGCCAGTGCAGACCTGTGCACTCCACGCGACTTCGACTTCCGCCTCCACAGCAACCTGAATCCTTCACGATGCCACAGGATGATAGTATCCGGCTTCACGAGGAGAACCGCTTCTCGCCAGCGATGTAGGATGCTCGACAGCAACACGAGTAGGCCTCTTTCGTGCGGACGGAAGCGTGGATTGCTGACCTTGCGCGACGCCACGATGAGTTGCTGTCGCAGCATCAAGTTCTCCGCTAACAGTTCCTGCCGCGAGCGCAAGGCGTCCCCGACCAGGCCGGTGACGATGGGGAGCGGACGGAAGGACTCCGTGAGCCTCTTCTTCACCCAGGTCACAACCTTCCCTGCCGCGGCCCGAACTCGTGCCTTGAGGACGAAGAGAAACACAACCGCGATCTGCCCCACTTCTGCTACGATCGCAAGGTCTTGCTTTTCGCGAATTGTTCAATCATTCTGCGGCGGAGGAACCGAGTAGCCATGATAGGCGTCTTGAACTGGTATTATCGCGAAGCCTCGTAAATTGCCGTTGATCGAGTCATTGCACACAACGAGATGCGCTCGCCCTGGTACGGGACTCGAGTAGCCATGACAGGCGTCTTGAACTACTGCTATAGAGAAGCCGCCCAACTTGCGGTCGATCGAGTTTTTGCAAACAACGACGGGAGTCTACAAGGTCATGACGCGCAGCAGCGCCGCCGGCTCGATCGCTTCCGAATGCTACTGCGCGAACAGCACGTAGGCAGCACGTAGGCAAAACGAACAGGG
>PMCK01000295.1 GCA_003154095.1 Myxococcales bacterium
GCCCAACTTAAGGCAACCGGCGAATCCACGACGGACCTCACAGCCGGCGTTCGCGAATTAGTCAAGGTGGCGGGATTTCTCACTCCGGTATGCAAGTATTTGCTGACTGAAGGCTGCAATCGTATCACCTATGATGCGCTTCAGATCCACGGTGGGGCCGGCTACATGAAGGAATTCAAGGTCGAGCGCCTAACCCGAGACGCGCGGATCACGAACATTTACGAGGGAACATCGCAGCTGCAAATCGTGGCGGCTACAGGCGGCGTGGTCACGGATGTTCTCAAAGACTTCTTTGACGAGCACTCCACCAAGGAATACAAGGGGGCGACCGCTGGCCTTTCCGCACAGGTGAAGGAAACAAGGGAGCTATTCCTGGATAGTCTGCGTTTCGTCAACGATCGCAAAGATGGAGTATTTCAGGAGGTTGCAGCCAGGTCATTGGTGGAAATGTATGTGAGCTGCTACCTGGGTTACGTCATGCTCGACCATGCCGAGGTCGAAGACCGTAAGCTCTTCGTCGCCCATCGTTATATTCTGCGTAGTCTGTCCGAGGCCCGGATGCACAATGAGTCAATCAAAAATGGGGTTTTTGCGGACATTTTGCACGCAGATAAAATCCTCGTGTAATTCCGAGGCTTACCGTCAGATAACTCGCTGGACGCACATTTGTAGATTGTCCTCAATCCTGTTCCGTAAAGCTCGAAAATTCACTATACTCGGTAGTCTTGACCGTCTTTGACCGATTCCTGTCACTGCTAGACCGTCCAGACGTGTTGGAGCTGTCCTTGTGCACTGGTTCGCTGGCAAGTGTGCGTATTGGAGATGCGCTTCACCCAATTACTCAGCGGCCACTTCGAATTAATGACATTCTGTCGATTGTGGCCGGTACGCCGGTGGAAACTCTTCTGCTCGAACGCGGCGGCGATTTTGAGCAGAGTGTAGATTATATTTCGCGGCGGCTTCTAGTTAAAGTCTGCCGCCCTCCGGGGTCAATCCAACTCACTATTCGGACCATTCAGGTTGATTCTCGAGTACCGATCGCGCTTGAGCTTGACGAATTGCACTCTGGAGACTCTCAACTTGGGGAACGGGTTAGCCGAAAGTCAGCGAGGGCTCCAACAGAGCCTGACATGGCCAAAGTTCGGTTGTCCGTTGAAACTGTAACGTTGGCGAGTCTGCTTCGCAAAGCGCGTAGTGAAGGAATATCAGACGTTCATTTGGTATCAGGCGAGCCGCCGCGCTGGCGACTCGTTGGCCGGTTGCTGCCGTGCGATGCTCCTATTTCGCATGACGTGTTGGTAAGCATGCTGGAGCCTTTGCTGAATAAACGGAGGCATGCCGCCGTCGAGCAATACGGCTATGCCGATTTCTCCGAACAAATGCCGGATATTGGCCGCATGCGCGTGAATATTTGCAGGCAGAGGAGTGGGTTCAAGGCTTGTATTAGACTTGTCCCTGAAGACACACCTACCTTGGCAACTCTAGATCTGCCCGCCGAACTTTCGCGGGTTCAGGACTATCATCAGGGGCTAATTGTCATTTCTGGTCCCAATGGTCACGGTAAGACGACCACCCTCGCAGCGCTTGTCGACTTGTACAATGAGACGCGCCCTGCACACATTATTACTGTCGAAGATCCAGTGGAGTTTCTTCACTTACCCAAGCGCGCCGTCATAAGTCAGCGTGAAGTAGGAGTGCACACAAGATCATTCAGAACGGCTCTCAAAGGCGCACTCCGCGAAGACCCAGATATTATTGCGATCGGAGAACTTCGCGACCGCGAGACCGTAGAGATGGCACTAACCGCATCCGAAACTGGACACGTTGTGCTGGCAACAATGAGCACCCCGAACGGTGCGAGCACGATTGAGCGCCTAATCGACATGTTTTCTCCCGAAGACCAAGCCCAAGTTCGCGCTACCTTGGCCGGCGCATTGAAACTCATCATTAGCCAACGGCTCGTACCGTCCATCGACGGAAAGCGACTTGTTCCGGCTGCCGAGCTAATTACAGGGAACGTACCACTCTGGACGTTAATCCGTGACAACAAGTTGTATCAATTGCCGAGTCTACTTCAACGCGGCAGAGCATATGGGATGATTCGCGTGGAAGACAGCCTGAATGAATGGCTTGAGCGCGGCGTAATTGATCTTGCAACTGCACGCACATTTGCAGACGATCCAAAGAGCATTGCAAACGCAACTCGATCAGCAGAACCAGCGCTGAATCCAGCTAACGTTCCAGGAATGATGGGTATGTTCCGGAAGAAAGGTTAGCATGCCGAATATTCATCAATTATTCGATGCCTTGATTGATCGAAAAGGGTCAGATCTGCATCTTTCAGTGGGTTATCCGCCTATGTTTAGGGTTAGAGGTGATCTCGAACCCTACGGCAAAACAGTACTCGATAGGGTCGCAGTTGAAACCTTACTGTATGAAATATTGGATATCTCGCGAAAGGAGCAATTTACCGACTCCGGAGACCTGGACTTTGCATACGCCTATCAAGACAAGGCGCGTTTTCGCGCCAATTACTTGATGAAGACGACGGGGCCTGGAGCGGTCTTTCGAACGATTCCAACTCGAATATTGTCCGCTATGGAGCTGGGACTCGCTCCCGTGTTACTGAATTTATGCGAGCGTCGTTCGGGCCTAATTCTCGTCACCGGTCCGACGGGAAGTGGCAAAAGCACCACTTTAGCGGCACTCCTGTCCCACATTAATCAAAATCGAGATGGCCATATTCTGACGATTGAAGACCCCGTAGAGTTCGTACACCAACCAATTCGCTGTCAGATTACGCACCGTGAGGTTGGACTGGATACTCCGTCATTCCAAGACGCCATTCGAAGCGCTATTCGAGAAGATGCGGATGTAATCCTAATTGGTGAATTGCGCGGCCCAGAAACCATGCGTTTGGCGCTGCAGCTGGCCAGTTTTGGAGTGCTCGTTTTCGCTACAGTTCACACGAATTCAGCCACTGCTACGATTGATCGATTCGTCAACGCGTTTCCCGCGGCGCAGCAACCTCAAATTCGGGGAATGCTTGCCGATTCTTTGGCAGGCATAGTCGCTCAGCAATTACTCAAACGCGCTGATAAGAATGGTCGAATGGCGGTACACGAAATTCTGGTTGCAACCACTGCCGTTGCATCAACAATTCGCGAATCGAAAACAATGATGATTCCGAGTCTTATCCAAGCCGGGGCACAACTTGGAATGCAGGCCATGGACGCGGGACTGGAGCGACTCGTTCGCGAAAAAGTCATTACGGCGCGCGATGCGTTTGAGAAGGCACTCGACAAGGAATCTTTTTCGAAGGTGCCTGTCGTAGCCGAAGGACTAAGTGAGTCCTGCCCCTAGTCAGAAAGTTGGTCGGGGCGGGCAGATTCGAACTGCCGACCCCTTGACCCCCAGTCAAGTGCGCTAACCAGGCTGCGCTACGCCCCGACCGTCCAGCGAGCCCGAAATGGTCGCGCGGGACGGCCGGAGACTAGTCGCTCAGCCGCGGAATGCAAGGTTCATGTTGTAGTCGATTTGCCCTGCGTCCAAAATACACGCCGATTCGACCGGTGAATTTGGTTCGTGCTCGTGAAGCGGCCGATTCTGGTCAGGTTGCTCCAATTGGTCGAGCCCGACAGCTGAGTTGCCGAATCGGCTAGAATGCCTGCGACTGTGATGTCCTCGTTCGACAATCCGCACCCCAATCATTGTCGAGATTTTCCCGCCCAACCTCGCCAACGACGATATACGCGGCTACAATTTGCAAGTGGTTGTCCTTGGGTTGGAAACATCGGGTCGATACGGCTCCGTGGCGCTCCTAAGAGATGACAAGATCGTGGGATTCGCAGATCACGATACGGCCAACGCGCATGCAGAACAGTTACTGCCACTCGTCAATGCTGTGATGCGAGAGGCCCGATGTTTGCGCGGTGATATTTCGCGAATTGCGGTGGGAATTGGTCCAGGCAATTTCACGGGATTGCGGGTAGGCATCTCGTTCAGCCAGGGTCTAGCAATTGGCCTCGGCACCCCCGCGGTTGGTATTTGCTCGCTTGCTGCGCTGGCACGCGCGGTGAGCGTTACAAACCGTAGCGTCAAGTTGATCGTGCGTGATGCGAGGAAGGACGAACTATTTTGCGCAGTTTTCGATAGTCANNAACGAACATCTACAATTGGCTTGATGTCATGGCCAAGAGCATCTCGGTTCCACGTGAACGCTGGACGCTCGCGGGCGACGGACTTCAAGGTTTAGATATGGACCAACTCGCAAAAGTTGGAGTAATCGTGGCGCCAGATGCTGAAAAACTTCAGCCAGATGCTAAACAAGTCGCCTATCTCGGCGTGGCAGGTGACACTTCGCAATGGCCAGTTCCGGAATATGTCCGCGAAGTGGATGCTGTTCTTCCTTTATTGTGTAAGAATCCTGAAATGGGCTTTAGCTCATTGTCATGAACCAACCTAGGTCAAGGCGCATATGATGGACTTTGGCGCTGAATCATCCGATGAAGTGCAGCAAAAACTGCTCGCGCGATTTGGTCGACGCTTTTCCGCGGGAAGCGTTGTATTTGCGGATGGCGACATTGGCACTGAAGCCTTTCTTCTTCAGGAAGGTCGCGTAAGATTAATCAAGAGAGTCGGGGTTGTTGAGCGCAGTTTGCGCTTGCTACGTGGCGGGGATCTGTTTGGCGAATCGGCGCTCATATCAGGGGCTGCCAGAAACTCGACAGCAGTTGCAATTACCGATGGTGTAATGCTGGTGCTTGATCACGCAACTCTTGAGCAAGTCATTGCAAGTAATCCTGCAGTAGGGATGCGCGTCCTCCAACAGCTCATTCGACGACTACGCGATGCCGAAGACCAAATAGAAATATTGATGCTTCATGACAGTCGCTCAAAGGTCGTGGTGACGCTACTAAAACTTGCACAGCAAGCTGCTGCCAATTCAAATTCAATTGAACTTGCGGTTTCACCCTTGGAATTGGCTTCGCGAGTGGGGCTTGAAGTCGATGTAGTCAAGCGGGCAGTGCACGACCTACGAGATGCAGGACATCTGCAAATCGTCGGGGAGAAGGTTCAAATCCCGGACATACTTACTCTGAAGGAACTGCTCGGACTTCTAGCGGTGCGAGACCAAATTGCCGGCCGCCGACGTAGCGAGGATCCCGGAAGCCCAGCACGCACAACCGATCGTCATTGAGCGACCACTCGGCTGACCATGCGACAAGCGACCGATCGTTGTATCGAACCCAAGTTGGATACCCCTAATTGTCATCCCATAACCGTTACGTCGATGGGCGAAGCAAATGACTAGCCGACCAACAATTCAAAGCGTCGCTTCAATTACGTTGTGCGCCGTCATGGGCTCGATGGCCTGTTCCGGCAGAACAGGCGGAGTGGCCGGTGGAAGATCTAACGATCGCGAAAGTGATTCCGAATACGATTTGGCCAGGGATTCATGGCTGCGGCGGGGTGACGCTCGCGATGGCCTGACGCATGTGCTTCGCTCTGTCGAAATCGACGACGATAATTCGGATGCTCACCACCTAGCTGCCCTGATTTACCTGGATTTGTGCGTCAAGTCCACTCAGGACTGTCGTTTTGCCGATGCAGAAGCCCACGCGAAACGAGCTCTGCGACTCCGGGCAGACTTTCGTGAAGCCAGAAACACGCTCGGGGTGGTGTTGATTCACGAAAAGAAATTGAACGAAGCAATTTCGGTGCTCGAGCCGCTGACGAGGGACATCCTGTACGCGACCCCCGAGAGCGCCTGGGGCAACTTAGGGTGGGCTTATCTCCAAGTTGGTCGAGTTGATGATGCGCAGCAAGCACTTCAACGAAGTGTCGCGGCGCAGCCGAAATTTTGTGTTGGCTACTTTCGACTAGGTCTAGTTCAGGAGCGTAAGGGTCTCCCCGAAGCGGCCATCGAATCATTTACCAATGCCCTGCAGGCCGATTCGAGATGTGCCGGCTTGCAGGATGCTCTATTGCACCGAGCAAAGAACAACTTGAGTCAAGCTCGACCCGACCCGGCCCGGATCGATCTTTCCCGCTGTGTTGAGTTGTCGTTGGCCACTTTGGCGGGTAAAGAATGTAGGTTCATCCTGCAAAAACTCAAGTAGTCTCGAAATGTTCATGGATTCGGTCGGCCATATCCTCCGTCAACGTCGCGAGGCGAAGAATATGAGCATTGAAGAAATTGCGCGTGCCACACGCGTGCCTATGTCGAGCGTCGAAAGGATTGAGTCTGATCAGTTCGACGAACTGCCCGGCGAGGTATTTGTTCGCGGTTTCCTCAAATCCTACGCGCGCGCGGTCGATCTAGATCCAGACGAAATATTGGCCCGTTATACAGCCAGTCGCAGAATCGCATGGGTTACTCCGCTCCCCATTGCGAGCCCCTCGAGGCCGATTAGGTCCCGTCGTTATGGCGTCGCCATCGCGTTCGTGCTTCTACTGATCTTGTTCACGCTGGCATTGAGTATTGTGTTGAAGCCGCGTGGCGACGACATGCCGCAAGAATTGTCCCAGACAATATCAGATCCAAAGTTCAACAACTCGTGACTCGATGTTGGGACCAGGTCGAACCATTGAGACCGAGGCTCTGGTACTCAAACGCACACCGTACGCGGATGCCGATTGGATAGTAACTTTGTTCACGTTCAGTCTGGGAAAGGTTTCGGCGCTAGCGCCTCGTGCGAGACGAAGCAAACATAGATTCGTCGGTGGTCTCGAAGCATTTCATAATCTTACCGTGCAACTTCGATCAACGCGCAGTGAAGATCTATTGCAGGTAACAGATGGTTCGATAACGCGGGCACGTCACACGCTCGTATTGAGCCTGCTCGCAATGCAAATAGCCGGAAAGGCCTTAAATTGGCTGCGCCAAGCAATTCCACCCAGAATTGTCGAGCCGAGAGCGTGGTCGCTAGTGCAAAGCTGGCTAGATATTATCGACGCCCACCCGCCAATTGATCCACCCCAGGCGGACGCTCGACTAGCCGAATTCGGATTGCGGTTTCTGACAGTGCTCGGCTGGTCATTGGAGATGAGCAAGTGTGTACGGTGTGGCAAACCCTGCCCGCCTCGATCCTCTGCCTATATCAATCCTAGTCAAGGGGGCGTGGTATGTCGCGACTGTGGCGGTACCGGACAATTAGTAAGTTCGTCGCTGCGCAAGAACATGGAACAACTTTCAACGTTTGGCACTGGAGAACTATTCGCAGAACACAGTGACCTTGCACTCAGCGTCGTTGAGCGCACTCTTGAGTCTCACGCAGGAATAGATTAGCTGCTCGGGCTCAATGCGCGGCAAACTTCAGCCTGACCAAACCACTCGATTGCGACCGAAGTGTTTGGCTTTGTAGAGTCGCCGATCAGCCACGCTGATTAGGGACTCAGACGTGATTGTTTCACAGCATAGAAGTGAGGCGCAGCCAAGGCTTACCGTGATGCCAAATATGCCACCCAAGGCTTCGAGCTTCAGTTCGCCAATAATGGATCGAATCCTTTCAGCAACGCAGGCAGCCTGTTCGACATCCGTCGTTCGCAGAATTATGGCAAACTCCTCTCCACCATAACGACAAAATACATCTTCCGTTCTCAATGCTGGACGCGCAACTCTTACCAGGCTAACAAGGGCCTGATCGCCTACTCGGTGGCCATAATTGTCATTGACTTGCTTAAAATGATCAACGTCAAGAATGATGAGACTAAGTGGTGCACTGTGCCGTCGTGCATAAGCCAATTCAGACGCTAACCGTGTATCAAAGTATTCGCGATTGTACGCACTCGTGAGAGCGTCCGTCACGCTTGCGTCGTACAAGTGTTCGAACATCGCCTGCTGATCTGCATCGGTAACCGAATACCGAAACATGACCGTTGGCCCCAGCTGTATGATGTCACCATCAACCAAGCCCTTTTCATCGACTTGTTGCCCGCCGACGTAGGTTCCGTTGGCCGAGCCCATATCCTGTAGAATGTAGTTCCCTGCACCCCGCACGAGTCGAGCGTGGTGGCGACTCACTCCGGAATCAGAGATACAAAGACCTGCAGTTTGGGCGCGTCCGATTACAATCTCGTCCCCCTGAAGCAGCGTCACTTGGCCCAAGGACTCTCCCTCAATGCGAACCAGCAAGAACCTATCGCGCGATTCGAAAGGAGCCGATTCTCGAACGGCCTCCGCGCGGACGAGTACTGTGCGATCCTCTTCGCTGTCAATATCGAGCAGGTTCGGTTTTTCCGACACGGGCACTTGACGATATAACTATACGGCACCTTTTGCTCCGAAGAATAGGCATACGGCAATCTTTGCGATTTATGGCAGGATCTGCCCCCGCAAACGCTCAACAAATTCGCAATTTTGGCCAAAATCACGCACCATAGGTGACCTCCCCCGATTCAAAGCGCCCCGACTTTGTCAACCAATGCTGCCTCCCAAAATTCAGCGAAGCAGCTGCCGGCGTCAGACGCCGCTGGTCTGGAGCATAAGAAAATTGCCGGCAACGCCGCAATCGTGGCAGTTGGAACGCTTGCAAGCCGGCTACTCGGACTTGTTCGTGACCAGGTAATTGCAGCCGTATTCGTCCGTGCCGCGACGGACTCATTTTTCGTTGCATTCACGATTCCGAACGTGTTGCGGCAATTAGTCGCCGAAGGTGCCGTGCAAAATGCAGTCCTACCCGTCCTTGAAGGAGTTCGAGAACGCCAAGGCGAGTCTGCAGCCCGAAGACTATTTGCAACATTACGTGGGTTCTCGTTACTGGTTCTCATTGCGATAACGGCGTTGGGCGTAGTTCTTGCTCCACAGTTGGTTCACCTCTTCGCCGGAGGCTACCGACAAATCCCCGGTCAATTTGAACGCACGGTAACACTTACCCGCTGGCTATTTCCGTACATATTCTTCATGGGCACCGCCGCCCTAGGCGTCGCCGCGCTCAACGTGTGCAGGCGTTTCATCGTGACCTCATTTGCGCCGGGGCTATTGAACGTAGCGTTTATCGTAGGCGGTTTGACAATGCCGGTTTGGCTAAGTCAGCGCCACTTGGACGCTGTATTGGCATTAGCCTTTGCGGCCTTAGTAGGCGGAACAATGCAGGTCGCAGCGCAATGGCCTAGCTTGCGGGCTGTTGGATATTTTGGGTGGCCTCGCCTCGCGCTCAGGGACCCAGCATTTCGGGAAACGCTACGTCGGATGGGACCGGTCCTATTTGGGATTGGAATTTACTACATTGATGTAATATTGGCTCGCCGTTTTCTATCCGAACTAGATGTTGGCTCACAAAGTTATTTTAGCTGGGCGATGCGGCTCTGCGATTT
>PMCK01000535.1 GCA_003154095.1 Myxococcales bacterium
GAGCCCATCAGGACTAGGCTTTAGCCTCTTGGGTCCGCCAGGGTCGCCACTAGCCACGACGCGATCAAACAGGTTCGAGGCTCCGAGCGCCTCCAACTTTGCGTGAGCTGGGTAATCGCTGACGAGTGCAGTGCGTCCACCTTCGGCGCGAAATGCCGTGATTTCGTCCAAGAGAGAGCGACGCCTGAACCGGCGTAACCACTTGCAGGGCCGATCGATCATCCATTCTCTGACGATTTTGTCCACGTCACCGACTGACAGGTTCAGATCTCGCGCTGTCCGTTTCACCTGCTCATCGAACGGCGAGGGTTCATAAGTTCCTCCCTCGGCGCGTAGCAATTCGTGTTGTTCACGAAATCGACGCAGCGCTCGCACGACCGTCACGCCGTTCAGCAGTAGCTCTGCGGCCATTGCCCACTTCAATGGGCGGGACACATAGAGCGTGCCGTCGAGGTCGATTATCCATGCGTCGTGCGTTCGCATTTGAATACCAGATGCAGCTTGGGCAAAATCGGGGCGCTCGATATACCCTTGGAACTAATCGATTCTCAACGCAGAAGCGAGAGAATCTGGGAACATGGGCCCAGCTAAGACACCAGGTATGAGGATTCGCCCTCATTTCAGCTGCATTGTCATGATGCACCGCGCAACACAGGCATGGGGCAGCAGAGCCATGGACGGCCGTGACGCATCGCGCCAACCACCGAAGGCCCCATCATTTCGATGGAATTGCGTCACTAAGGCCGCCAGGCGGGGACGAAGAAACGGTGGTTCGCCGCGGCCGAGCTCATTGCAAACTCTCCCCATACCGGGGCGTAGTAGATGGAGACCACCAACGCCACTCCAATGAATTCCACTATCCAGCGGGGTCGTTTGCGTTCAATGTAGGAGCCAAAACCCGCGAGCATGATCAGCCCAAATGCGTAACAGGGCAGGTAATAATGACTAAATGTGTACTTGCCACGCGTGGAACTCGTAGCAATCCATGGTGCGATGAACGTAAACCATCCGAGTGTCATCAGCAGAGCAGCTTTGGTCACTTGTGGTCCAAAATAAGTGAACCAATAACGCTTCAAGCGCGTGCGCAAGGCAATGACCAACGCGCTAATCGGTAATGCGAGCATGCTCAGGGTGACGGTGCACCAAAACAAGAGATTGCCCATGCTCGACGAATAGCGGTGCAGCAGGCCGGCATCGGAGAGCTTCACTACGACGGGTTTTCGAAGAATGGGCCAGCCCCACCACGACGACGAAAGCTCATTCTTGTAGTGACCGAGGTCCAGGTGGTGCTTGTAAAGCCCCACTATCACATTCCAGGTTGAAACCGGGTCGCTTTTTTGCCCGGTCATCCACAGTGCGCCCATCCAGACCAACAAATGGACAACGGGTGCCAATCCCAGCCAAAGAATCGCGTGAAGAGGCACCCGTCGATACATCAAAAGCGCAGTACCCGCCGGAATTACGGCGACAATGCCACTCCATTTGATCGACGTGGACAGCCCAATGAGTACAGCGGAGGCGAGCACTCCCCGCCAGCTCTGCGAAACCACGGCCACGAGCACTCCCCAGAGCGCCAGGCAAACCATCATGCCGTCAAGCAATCCTGAGCGCGAGTAGGAGATGAAAAAACCGTCAGCAGCAATAAATGCGGCAGCCATCCAACCCGCGCGTCGATCCGCAAATACCGTGCGACCAATCCAATACGCAAGCACGACGGTCTGAAGCCCGAAGCAAAGCGGTATGAAGCGCCAACCTAAGGAATTGAAGCCGAACAGCGCCATCCCGAGGCCGATAAATATCTTACCGAGGGGCGGGTGATCATTGGTGTCCGGCAGGCCTACGGCATAATTGTGTGCGTTGCGCACGAACGGCTCTTCATCGAACGTGTAAGAGGTAGGGCCAGCAACTCCCTGGATACGCAGTAGCAGGCCGCCTATGATCATCACGGCAAGCAATACCGTCGTAATGCGTTCGACCGTTGATTGCGCGTCCCACGCGGTGCGCGCATCCTTTTTGATCGTATCAATGGTATCTTTCAACCAATCTGCGACAGATAGAGACGTCATTTGGGAATTACGCAATCAGTTAAGGAGCCCACGGTTACGCTCTGCTTGACCGGATCGAACGACCCATTCGGCTGCCAACGCAGGCCGACGGACTTCAACACCCCGAGTACCTTATAGTTACACGCTACGGTGAATCGCTCGGTGGGTAAAGGACCTCGCAGCGCTGCCGACGTCCAAAGACCCGCGGCAAGAAACAATTCATTTTTGACCGTATTGTACGGACTCAGAACGTGACTGTCCTCTTGCGTGGACGCTTCGAATGGTTGCCCACTAGCACGAAAGCCGCAATGCACGTCATCGCTAATCACGTCGGAGGCACAGGCCAACCGCCCCTTGTCCTCTTTGACGACGGTTACCTCGACGAGTTTGGTTTGACCCAAGTGCCAACCCTCGGTCACTTGAGCGTACCGGTTGGCGTAACCCGTCCAGGCAAACACTAGACCTACGACTAAGCCAATGACGAACAGCGAGAATACCGTCTTCATTAGGACATTGTATTCACGCGGAGCAGTGGTGACCGCGATTGCACCCTTCGTCGCGGCCTTGGCGGGCGCTTTTCCTGCATTGTTCGTGGTGGCCTCGGGTGAAGCCGCAACCGCGTCTGCAGTTTTCGCGGGCGCCTCTGGACTATCCGAATGCTTCTCGGGCGAAGTTGAAGAACTCATGGTCAGCCGATTAGTCGATATGCGAACCAGCGTCAACGGACAACACGTTTTCAGTATGCCGCCATTACCAGAATTGCCGAGAACGCAGCCCACTTAGGGCGTTTCAGTCTGCTTCGCTGCAATCGACTCGCGGCCTAGACACGGCCTTTGACCCCGTCGGGAAAAAGCAAGGCCGGCAGCTTACTGCCGGCCTTGCACGGTTGTCACGGACTGTTGGTTATGCTGAGGATGAAGATTACTTCGGACCCGCTCCACTCTGTACGGCCGCAGACACGCCACTTGCTGCATCGAGCGTGGCTGTATAGGGCGGGGTCGTAAAGGCCGTGCCACCGCCGCCGGTGGCTTCCGTGCCAGTACAATTCGTGTAGACATTGCCCGAGGACGAAATATTGGCGGTACTCTGATCCGAGCTGCTATTGAACTCATGCGGTGTATCGACACCGCTAAAGACGTTGTTTTGCAACAGGATGTGGGCTTGGATCCCGGCCCTTACGCAATAGTTGTCGCCCGCGCACGTGTACAGATTGTTGAATATGTGATTGTGGCCGAAGCGTACCCGCGGCTGGCGCTCCATGACACGGTCCGCCCACCAGTTGTGATGCCAGGTGACATTCAACGCGCTGGCATCACTAGTAGTACTATCCGAGCCGCCAACGAGATTACTGTATCGGTGCCCGGCCGCGCCCGTTGAGTCACTGCCGCTGTTGTCCGATCGCGCCGTGTAGTGAAACTTGGTCCACGAAACGGTGACATTATTGGCGCCGTTCGTAATGTCCATATTGCCGTCGGTGCCGTCGGAAATGTCGCAATGATCGATCCAGAAATCGCTACCTTTTTGAACCGAAATGGCATCGTTGCCCGACGAACAACCGACGGAAGAATCATAATCTGGATCGAGGGCACAATTGCCCACTGCGTACCCAACGACCATGATATTGCGCAGAATTACGTTGCTTCCACTCATTCCGAGGTGGCCATGAATCTCCGCGCCGCAGATACCAGCAATCGTTTTATTCGAACCGACCGAGATTTTCCCGGCTGCCAACACTCCCTTGACGTAGACGACCGCTGCAGTCGAGCCACTGACCGCAGATTGGAACGCTGCGAGCGTGGTGACCGTTACCGGAGTCGCGTTGCCGCCACCCGTAGTACTCGCACCATAGCCGATCAACGCGGGCGGTGCAGGCGGAGCCGTGCACGAGGTGCTCGTCGCGCCACCGGTTGCGGGCGTACCACCCGTTGCAAGGGCTCCACCCGTGGGTGGTCGTCCTCCGGTTGCCGGCGCTCCGCCCGCCGCAGGACTACCACCGGTTGCTTTGTTGCCACCTGTTGCAGGGACACCACCGGTTGCCGGCGCACCTCCCGCCGGCTTTGAGCCGCCGGTGGCCGAGGTACCTCCTGTTGCCGAAGTACCCGCCGCAGCTCTCGACCCTCCCGTTGCTGGCATCCCGCCTGTCACTGGAGCACCGCCAGTTGCCGGAGCACCGCCTGCCGACGTAAGGCCTCCCATTGACTTCGAGCCGCCGGTGGCCGAGGTACCTCCTGCTGTCGAGCCCCCAACCGAAACAGCACCACCCGATGCGAGCAGGCCACCGGTCGAATTCGACCCTCCAATTGTGGCACTTGCACCGCCAGACGTGTTGCCCTGAGTCCCGCCCGTGGATAGGGCACCTGCGATCGACGTGTCCCCACCGATGGTGTCGGCGCCCCCAACATCCGACGTGCCCGATGAAGTATCCGAACCGCTGCAAGCCCCCAACAGGGGCACGCTCAACAGAGTCAGAGACGTAATAACTCGGAACGCGCGACGATTAGACATAGGCCTCCACAAACGAGACAACCAACAATGGCAACACCGCCGGATTCATGGTAGCGCCGAAAAATATAGTTGCGGCGTACTCTGATCGAGACAACCAGCGATCCCCATCTAAGACGACGAGTTGCCTGCGATGAAGCTCAGAAATCAACAACAATGATGTTGATTTGATTTGTGAGGAGCGCAACACATTTTGTGCGAAAGCATCAATCGATTCCACGTCCTTTCTTGGGTTTGGCATGGCGGCACGTGGCTGCATTTTTCGTTGAGCGCCCTGCAGCAGGTTCGCGGACATCCGAGACCTCAAATCAAAGCAAACAACGTGATTTCTGCGAAGAATGTTCGATTGGCGCTGAGATTAAGGTTGGCACAAGCCGTTCGATAAGCTCACCCACGTTTGCATACATAAATCGAATCTAGCTCACGAATATCCAAAATCTGTTCACAACGGACAATTTGAATGAAAACGTTTGCCTAGATGTCTCACTGCGCATCACTGCAGGTAGAGATGGCACCCCTTCGACTTGATCGACACTGCACACGATTGCAATGATTGCTTCGGTTACAATCACGTCAACACGCATTGCACTAGCTACGGTAACCGAACCTGACGGTCTGCAAGTGCCTATGCTCCGGTAGTGAGACCTGCACCCAGGGTGAATGTAGTGCTCCCATTCAAGGGGCGGGCGGTGCGGGTGGAATCGTAAATACGACGCCAGTGCTGGGTGGCGGGCTGCGCGCGGTGCCTGCCTCACGGCGGTGCGGGAGCCGGTTCAAGGCCCCAAATCAGCAACCCCTGGGCATTGTAGGCTGTGATGTGCTGGTTATCCGCGAGGGCTGTACCGGCTAAGTAAGAGTAGTCGCCCGCTTGGAGGTCATAGCAACACGCGGTATTGTCCGCAGGATATATTTCCGTTTGTATTCCCCCGGTACATGCGCCAACGGCCAAAGTAGTTGCGCCGAATTTGAGCGTCATTACCGAAGTAGCTTCCACCCTAAATGCTGGTGGGTCGAGCAAGATTGCCGAAATGGTAGGGCTTGGTGAAGCCGGACTGTAGGTGATCGTAGCCGTTTGCGCCGTGGACGCCCCGTCTTCCGTGTACCAGTACTTGAGCGTGTATCCGGTTAGAGTCACCGATGCGGTGGTACTCGCATTGCAGACCGAAATAGTGGCGCGAAGCCTACTAATATGCGTGGAATCTGCCTGGACACTGGATTGCACGCGGATCACGCTGGTGATACATTTGCCACCCTGGCACATCTGATTTCCCGCGCACTTGGTGTTGCAACCACCGCAATGTAGCGCGTCATTCTGGGCATCGAAGCAGTCCGGGCCGCAGGCGGTCAGCGCATTGCCCAACGCCCCATTACCGCACTGGCACATACCAGCAATGCAGCTTTGCGACGCCGAACAAGTCGTAGTGCAATCCCCGCAATGGGCAGAATCGGTTTGTTCATCGTAGCAAGAGCCGCTGCACAGCGACATGTCCGGGTCGCATTGACATTTGCCTGCTGTGCAAGACTGACCGGCGCCGCAGACGGTGGTGCAGGTCCCGCAGTGGGCCGGATCCGTCTGCGTATTCAGGCATTGGCTACCGCAGAGGGATAAACCCGTATTGCATACGCAGGCGCTGGCCACGCAATGGAACCCGGTCCCACAAGCCGTGTCGCAACCCCCGCAATGCGCTGAATCCGAAGTGATATCGTAGCAGCCGGTGCCGCAGGCTGTCGCTGTGCTAGAGCAGATACAAACGCTGTCCACGCAAGAGTGCTGAGCCGTGCAAGCAACGTCACAGCTGCCGCAGTAGCGGTTATCCTTGGTTGTGTCTACGCAGATGTCATCGCAGTGCGTAGCACCCGGGACGCCGCACACGCACGTGCTGTTGACGCAAGCGAACATCGACAGATTTGGACAAGCAGCACCGCAACCGCCACAGTTACTCGAGTTCGATGTCGTGTCGATGCAGGTGCCACCGCAATCTGTCAACGGTACACCAGCGGAATTCTTGTAGCTGCTGCAACTGAGTATGCACTGCCCCTGCACACAGAGATCGTATTGGCCGCACTTCGTGCCGCAGGTGCCGCAATTGTTCAAATCCGTCATCGGATCGAAACAAGCCCCGTCCGAGCCGCAAAGAATATCCGTGTCTTTGCAACCGCAAGCCCCGGCTAGGCACCGCTTGGGCGAGCAATCATTACCGCAGCCTCCGCAATCCTTAGTGGCCGTTTGAAAGTCCACACACCGTATTCCACAGGCGTTCGGACTCTCTGCGGGGCAGGTGCAAGTGCTCGCTGAGCAAATCTGTTGTGGGGCACAGGCTCTGTCACAGACAGCGCAATTGTCGTGGTCGCTCGTGGTGTCCACGCAGCCACTAGGACACATAGTCTGGGTGCACGGCGCCGCACCGCCCGTTGCGGCGACTGTTCCCCCAGCTGCAGTGGTACCCCCAGCTGCAGTCGTCGTTCCTCCACTCGACGGCGACGTCGTCGGGGCTCCGCCCGTCGCCGAACCGGGTACGCCGCCGGACCCTCCAACTTGGATTACCGTTGAATTGGGTGGCGCCGGAAGGTTGGTACTGGTGGAGCAGCCATATTCGCCAGCCATCGCCAAAAAGACGAAGGCTGTTCCCAAGGCTCCGATTAAGGGCACGTGCCGCATAGCGTGTAAGCTCCTACTCATCTTAGGTTAGTTTACTGGAACCGCTAGTGCCCGACTTTTCGGCTAGTCCCCAGGCGGTATTCTGCCGTCAAGTTGAATTGGGCGAGTCACCGTAGCCGGGCCGTCTCCCCTTGCCTGATGCGTGACGCCGCGTCCCAAAAAAACATCCAGGCCACGGTTGATTTCTAGGCGAAATAGTCAGCCCGCGGCAACTAACAAAACACGAGCAATTTACCGCTCGCCATGTAGCGAAAGGTAATAAGCTTGCCGACAACTTTCCCATTTTCTTCATCTTATGGCCAAGTCTTCAACCTTGGCGGATTCCATCAGCTGAGGTTTCGAGTGACACCCACTTCGCCGGCGTCTACCGAGGCCTGTTCTCGGTCCCCTCAGGCCCCAAATATCGGGGTTTTTGTGGTGGGCTCCCGGAAAGCATTCCGTAAGAAAAACAATTACGGGCCCGTTGACGAATCATGGCGCTTGTTGAATGGTTCGCGCTATTATAGGTACTAAGGACTGCTGCCTGAACAATACTGAACTTAACTACTGTCGGTGCTCGAAGTAGGGAGGATTGATTATATGACCCGCGTGCGCTTGAATTGGGTGACTCTGATTTCCGTGGTTGCTTGCGTAGTTGCCTGCGGTTCTTCCGGCAACAAGACCCTCGGTGACTCGTCAACGGCCAACGTCGGCGGGGGCGCGGCGTCTTCGACTGTTGGTGGCAACGGCGCGAACAATGCCGGCGGTAATGGCAACGGGGGCAATGGATCATCCGGTAATGGGACTTCCGGCAACGGAACCGCGGGGTCCAGTTCGCAGGCAGGCAACGGGTCCGGAACGGGTTCTACTGGAAGCACCACTGATGGTGGCTCAGGCGGCAATGTCGGTGGAACCGGTAATGTAGGCGGTGACGGCAGTGTTGGCGGTGACTACTACGCAAATATCGGCGGCGACGGAGCCGGCGGTGGCTCTTCAGTGGACGTCAAGATCACCGGCGGAACCGGGAGCAGCACTGATTTTACAACTGGCGGTTCTGGAAGTAGCACTGACTTTGCGACGGGCGGTGGTTTCACCATCGATACGGCGACGGGTGGCGGCGGCACTATCGATACCGCCACAGGCGGCGGTGGCACCATCGATACAGCCACGGGTGGCGGCAGCACCATCGACCACGCGACGGGTGGCGGCAGCACTATCGACCAAGGAACGGGCGGTGGAGGTACCATCGATTTTGGCTGCAAGAAGACTGACCTGACGAACATCAATGTTTACGTTATCAAGGACGCTACTCCTTCGGGTGCCGACACCGAAGGGAACATGTACGTGGGCGGCAATCTCGTCCCCACTACGGCTGGCTATAGCGTTGGCGCTAAAGATGT
>PMCK01000044.1 GCA_003154095.1 Myxococcales bacterium
GATGTCGTAGCTTCAACGTCCGATAGTGTGATACCTGGGGCCGCCTTTACCGTGACAACCAAGCCGATATAGGGCTTGTTGATTTCAATCTTGTAGGAGTAAGCCACGGTTCCAACGGCCGTCGCATCAGCGCGAAGCTCAGAGGTATGCGTCAGCGTAATAGAGTGGTCTTCGCGGTGCACATCCGTTGCGACGATTGTCTTTCTAACATCAGTGGAATAAGCCTTGCCGCGCAAGTGGAAGTTCACGAAGTCTCCCGTGAATTTGGCAGCGTCTTGGATACGGTTGTCGTGAAATCGGTAACCTTGACGCAGTTCACCTTGACGCAGATTGCCGTGAATATTCATAAGGCCTGTTGCCAGGTGAATGTCTTCGGGCTTATCGGACGTCAACATCAGGCGATCATCGGCGCGACGCCTAAATACGAAGGGTGGAGGAGAATTAGCGCGAACGAAGCTCACTAACTGCCCGACTTGTGCAGCATAATAGGGGAAAATATTTGGCAACGTCAGCGCTTCAAGGGCCTTCGCATTGTCGTCGGTCCAAAACCAACTATCACCGTCAATCGGTTTTTCGGTTTCCGATAGCGCTGACAGAGAAGTTCCCGCGACGTTATCGCGGTATAGGGCCTTGATGATGAGCGGCGCGTAGGTTTTGGGGTCTGAGTTCAGCAAATTCAAGGACGATGCGCGACTCGAATCGTCGCCCATGCTGAAAAATGCGAGCGCAGCAAATGCGACAGGAGCGGCCTTTTTCATAAGTTGGGGGGTAGGTTATCACGAAACACCCGGCCGGCGGGGGCCAGTCGACCTCGAAACAATCGAGGCCGGGCAGTGCCACAGTGGAGTCTTGGTTTCAATTCTCCGCATATTTTTGCTATGAGTTGCGGCCAGACCGAAGCTTACGGGTCCGGTGGGTCTTGCGTGAGAGGTGAGTTGGTGAAATCGCTTGCTTGTTTGTTCATTCGAAGTCCAGTCCGCGATTGGGCCTGGCTATTTCTCGCGATAAATCTTCTCTTCACTTTTTATTCCGGTGCAAACCCGGCTGCACGCTGGACCATGATGGTGGCAATGGCCGAGGACCATTCGCTGCGCATCGATAAGTACTACTTTCACACGTGCGATTGGTCGCGTACCCCTGACGGTCACTACTACTCGAACAAGGCACCGGGTCCGTCTTTGATAGGCTATCCGCTCTTTTGGTTGTTGGACAGATCCGACACGAGCGAGATCCCCACTCGGGCCTTGCGTGACAACATCAGGACAGCGGTGCGGGAAAATAATCTTCATACCCTCGCCGTCTTTACTCAAGTCATTCCGTTCACTCTCGTTACTTTGCTCTTGATAAGAGAGCTTCAAAAATTGGGCGCGCCCCTGGCTGGGCTCCACATTGCCGCGGTTGCCCTGTTCTTTGGAAACACGGCAAGCCTGTTCATGAATACCTATTTTGGTCATTCCATGGCCGCGATGTTCGTCCTATTTACCTTGCTGTCCGTCCATCGGCGGTGGGCCTTTCGAGCGGGGCTGTTCTTCGGGCTGGCGGTCATGTGTGACTACGCCGATATTCTGCTCGTTCTTCCGCTGGCAATTGCACTCGCTTTCAAGGGTCTTCTGAGGCAGCGTAAGCTTGTGGCATTTCTTGCCGGAGGAGCAGGCCCCGGGCTCATTTTTGCGGCTTATCATAAGATTTGCTTTGGCAGCCCATTCACCCTCTCCACCAAATACGTCAATCCGGAATTCATCGATGTGCCCACGAATGAAACGGCAGTTTGGGGAGTCCTGCGGATCCTTCCGAAGACGAACATACTGAAGAAGCTGCTCTATTCACCGGAAAGAGGTATTGCCTATACCCAGCTTTGGGTGCTGGTCGCCATCGTAGCCACTCTGATTGTCGTCGGTTTACGTAATAGTAATTACTGGGAACGCGTCACGCTGCGTTGGGTTGCGATGTTTGGGATCCTGAGTCTGTCGGTGATGGTTTGGATGAATGCCTGCTTTAACGGCTGGCACGGCGGGCTTACCTGTGGGCCTCGCTACTTAGCCTCCACTTTGCCCATCTGTGCTCTGCTGATTGCGCTGACTTATTCGAAAATTCCAAGCTGGGTGCGGCAATTGTACGTGGTTACACTGATTCCGTCGCTGCTGCTTTACGTTCTTGTGTTTGCTTGCAAGGACGTACTTGCTCCTGAATCACCGCTGCACGAGTTTTATTTTAACGCGACGTTCGCTGCGAGCCCCGGGCCGAGATTGTTTAGGATGTCATTGATAATGCTGGGCATGGGTTGGGCCGCCTATCGAGCCTATCAAAGTGTAAGCCAGAGCTCACTGTTACGCGACGGACCAGAGTGATAGGCAAATCAGCAAATCATGCTGATGAGGTTTACAGGTTCACACGTAGCCACGCTCGCTAGCGATCTGAATCAGAACTGGACCGGTACCAATCCTGCCACGTAGAACCCATCCACTTCTCGCAAGAGGCATGTCTTCCCCGCCATTGAAGCCTTGAGGCGATCAAAATAATCCTTGTCCTTGAACACGTACAGCGCTCCGTCGCGCAACTCTCCTCGATTGAGTTCGCCGTCTATTTGCCGATGTTCCCTAGCAACTACCTTTGGATCGCTGCGGGCCTTATAGGCAACGTTAATTCCGACTTGCAGCGGGGCCGATTCGAGCCCTAGTGGTATGTAGTACGACGTATCCTCCGGCGGAAAGTACAGGATATTGTGATAGTGAGTGAGCGCCCTTCTCCAAAACGAGGACTGCAACGGTGACTTGTATGCCGAGACGGAGTGAAAAATGGTCGCGTAGTGCTGGAGATATTGCGTCAAATCGACAGCCTGAAATGTTAACGCGGCGTGCACAATTCCGGAAAAGATGGCGACATTGCGGCTGAAGAGTGTCCGGCAACTGCGAATTGTCATCCAGAGGATTAGATAATAAGTTGGCCAGAAAAAGCGTCCCGAAGAACGAAATATCTCACAATAACGCAACATTGACGAAGATAACGGAATAGTAAACAATACCGTTTTCCCCAACGAAACGTGATTGGACGCTGCAATCATGGTGAGGACTAGCGTGACCATCGATAGCGGCAGCCAGACTTGAATTAGACGTCTATCGAATACATTTGATTGACGGCCCCGATTCGGGCAGCCAAATATCGAAATCAAGCGACCAACAAGCGTTAGAAATAACAGTAGTAAAACCCCGAACCCCAAGTAGTTGTTGCCTTCATACTGTCCACCTGCCGCCAGGGCGACCGGAGATACAAACAGCGAATCGTAGGATGTTCCCTGCGGACTGCCGGTGTAGCCCGGAGCAAAGGGGGCTAGTAAATTCATTGAAAAGTAGTTGAAGTCTCCAGAGCCCCCCGCCCAGTTTGCGGTTGACACAACAAACGCACCCTCCATGTAGAGCACCGGAAATAACGCCAATAGTGGCGTCAGTAACGCCAGGAATGTACGTACTTTCCAGTGCGTCATACTAAAGATGCGTGACGTGCAGGCGCCCAGATACAGCAGGACGACCATAAAACAGAGGTACAAGTGAACGAGTCCACTAAGCAGGACAAGAGCCGTCCAACATTTCAACCACGATAGGCGTGGGTGTCGGAGCTCAAAAGATAGAGCGGATTGAACGCTTAGATAGAGAGCCGCCAAATTAGCCAGTGAGCCGTGAGCGCCTCATGGCCGGTAGCGCGAAAAAGCATCGGCGGACTTAGAAGAAAAAAGCATGTTATTAGAATGCGAGGATAGGCTTTATTCGTTACAAGTGAGGCCAAAAGCCAACCAAAGAAACCTTGCAACAGGTAGCATGTCAATAGCCACAAGCCTATGAATTGAAAAGGCTGCGGAAGCACGGATCGGAACAACTTGAACCCGATCGACATTATCGGAATGGAATCCGTGAATACTATGGAACTTCCATCAGGGGTCCCAAAGCCTTCGATCCTTCCAATCGGAAAATGCCATGCTTCGTAACGAAAGAAATTCCAGCCTGAAAAGTGCTGAGCCAGATCACCGCTGGTTAACCAGTCAATGTTGGTTGGAATGACAATTCGATAACCGAATACGGTAAAGAAGAAAATGGCACCCATCACCAGCCCCGTTACGGGAGACTCGAAGTGAGTTGAATGGCTGACCCTGCTATTCATATTTCACCGACTGTTGACCAAGTTATGCCCAATCTCGACCAAATGTTGTCAATAGTGTGCACTATTATCGCTAGATTCGTGGCACGACAAGGCAAAGCATTCACATACGGCGTACTTATTCAGCAGGATCAGGGCTAATTTAGGCAAATATTCTCAGTTCATGTGGAGGCTGCCAGCCTTAGTCAGGACACACCATTCGCAACGTGACGCCGCGCGAAA
>PMCK01000541.1 GCA_003154095.1 Myxococcales bacterium
CCAGAAATCTGAAATCTGAAATCTGATAGCTGATAGCTGATCGCCGCAATAAGGCCTAGCGACCCAACCAAAACACAGTAAACGCGTCGCCGCCATCCTCGGCAGCAGCCGGCGATGAATCGGATATGTGCGAGATGAGCCGCAAATGCTCACGCACCGCTTGTTTGAGCGCGCCGGTTCCGTGACCGTGTAAGACGAAGGCCGCGCGTTCACCGCCACGCAACATCTGATCAACGAATGCGTCCACTTGGTCGAGGGCTTCATCGACGCGTTGACCCCGCAGATCCAGTGTATTGGAATCGACGCGCACGGGCGTCACTCGCGGTGAAGCCGCTGGCAAAGCATTGCTCAACTTGGGTTTAGGCGCCTTCGCTGTAGCTTCGTTGCGTCGAGCCCAGGAGCCGTCGGCTGCGACGCGGAGTTCCTGCAGCGGAAACCATGCACGCAGCGCCCCCGCAACTACCCTCACCTCGCCTCTAGCCGCCACCTCCGCAACTTCGGCCGTGACACCCCATTTTGGGACCATGACTTTTGCACCCGCGCTCAATTCCTCGAGACGGGGTTGGCGCGTTTTGAGCTGTCCCGCATTTTTCGTTTGCGCGATGTTCGAGACTGGGCTCCCCATCGCTATCACGTGGGCTGCCGCGTCTACCAATTGCTCTGCCTCATGTAGCATCTCCGCGCTCAGATTTTCATGCTTGAGTTGCTTTTCGAGCTGCGATAGCTCGGCCCGCGCGCGCACCACGGCTCCCAGCAGGTCGCGGTACTTTGCCTGCAATTCACGGCTTTCGCGCGCCTCGAATTCGTCGCGCTGCTCTTCCATTTGAAGGCGAGTTGCGCGCTGTTTGACGAGCTCCACTTCGATTGCCAGACGGTGCTCTTCAGCTGCGGATCGCTCGGCGTGAAGTTCGCGCAGGAGTCGCTCGCGGTCGCGGCTGGCTTCGGGAATGAAGGATTGCGCGCGCGCCAGCACGTCGGCAGGCATGCCGAAGCGTGCCGCGACAGCTAGCGCCGTCGAGGGCCCCGCCAAGTCGGGTATCAGCCGGAATGTGGGCAACATCGTCTGCAAGTCGAAGCCGACCGCCGCGCTGCGCAGCTGAGGGTGACGCGTGGCGAGTTCCTTCAAGGGCTCGTGATGCGTCGTGGCCATTACGGTCGAGCCCCGAGTCGCCAGGGACTCGAGAACGGCTGCGGCCAGCGCCGCACCTTCCTCGGGATCGGTTCCGGCGGCTACTTCGTCGAGGAGCACCATTGTCGTTGGCCCAGCTGCCTTCAAGATTGCAGACAAGTCGGCGACATGCGCACTGAACGTTGAGAGGCTTGACGTGATGGACTGCGCGTCGCCCAAATTGCACAGCACCGGGTCGAACCAGCCCATCTGTGAGTCCGCCGCAACCGGGAGCGGAATGCCCGAGCGGACCATCCATGCCGCCAGCCCGACCATCTTGAGAATGACGGTTTTTCCTCCGGCATTCGGCCCCGATATGACGAGCGCAGTTGCTGCTGGAAGTATTATGTCATTGGCTACGACGCGCTCGTGGTCGGCAAGCAGCGGATGGCGCGCGCCGCGCAGCTCGATGCAGGACTCAGCAGTTGGAACTATCGCAACACCGCGAACGCTCTCACTATATCGGGCGATGGCGTGCAGTTCATCCGCACGAATGCAGGCTGATTCCGCGGCGCGCACGGCGAACAAGCTGCGAGCAATCAAGTCGCTCAGCTGCCTTAGGATCCGCTGCTCTTCGTGGTAAACATCCGCCTCGCAACAGCGCAGTCGGTTGTTGTAGGGCAATAGTTCCCGAGGCTCGACGTACAGCGTGCCACCNNAAACTCTCGCGCAGGATATCCGAGTACTCGCTGAGCATCCGCTTGAGCTGCGCCATCAGCTCGCGCCGCACCTCGGCCAATTTGCGCCGCAGCCGCGCCAGATCGGGCGAAGCCGAGTCCGACAGAGTACCGTCGGGCTCAAGACTCGCCTCGAGCCGCTCGGCAATGCGTTCGAGGGATTTGTCCGTATCGAGGGATGCTGCGAGAATGGGGCGCCGTAGTCGTTGATTCTGAGACACGGCGCGCAGTCGGCGCGCCTGAGCGAGCAGACCCGCGATGTCGCGTAGCTCGAGTCCCGTTGCGACGGTGCCGCGTTCGACCCGAGCCAGAATCTCGAATGTATCGGGAAAATTCTCGACCGGAAGCGTTTCACCGCATTCGTACAGGTCCAGCGCCTGCGCGGTCAGGTGCATCCGTTCGCAAGCAGCTGCATGAGTTAACTCGGGACGGCGCTCGCCCATTGAACGAACGGCAGCCGCGCTCACGGCATGGCGCGCAATCTGCTGCAGCAGCAATGGCCAATCGAGCTCGAGTTCGGTTCTTCGAATGAGCTCTTCAAGCGACGGTAAGCTGGGAGTATTCACGCCGTGTAACTGAGCGCGCCGATACTACGGAAGAAGGTCCGTGGCGAGGCAGGTGCGGGCCGGAATCCGCCACACCCCCATGAGACGGCCCTTACAGCACGTAGTTTCGAGCAATTGGGACCCGAAGCAAGGAGGCACATCGGGTCGCGTGGCTGACTTGAATGCTGACCGGTTACCGCTTGCTGAACTGGGTCAAGACGTAAACATCGGTCGTCAACTTGTCGCGTTGAACCATCGTGGAACCTTGAACACAAAATTCGGTAGTCGTGCCGTCACTCGCCACCAGGGAACTGCCACTGACGGTGTAAGTGTCGCCTTGTGCCGCAGAATTGGTCGTGTACACGCAATTGCACCCCGCGCTCGCCTGGGAACAGACTGCAGTGGTGTTACCGTCGCTTTCCAACAACTGTGCGAACGTCGTACATGACGTGTTGGTCCAACTTTCGCCCGAGAGTGCCGCAAAGCAACTCGAGGTAACTGTGAGTGTCTCCGAGATTGACGTGAGCGCACTAGGTTCGTAGCTCCCGGAATCATACGTGACGGACCCTTGGGCGCTCAGGCTCACGGATTTGCAGAGGCCCGAGCACGAGGTCGAATCGCTGGCGTATGCGGCATTGGCCGCAGCGACGATGTCTCCCTGTACACAGACGTTCACGACGTCCCATGTGCCTGTCGGATCGCCGCCGCACGGTTCGAAGGACTCGTCACACGTCGTTGATGCGTCACCGTTCGCGTCCGCGGCCGAGTTGCTACTAGTTCCCGAGGTGCTCGACGTGGCGGTGGCACCCCCCGTGTTTGATGAGCTTGTCGTACTACTGGCGCCGCCGACTCCGCCATCGAGATCCGTCGTGGGCAACGCGACACATCCGCTCGTTATCCAAAGTGAGACTGAACCTATGATGACGAATTTCTGCATGAATGCCTCATTCAGTGGCGGTTACGCGCCAGCAGACGTCATCGCGTTGACGCCGTGCATGCGCGGCACTCGACGCCAGCCATACGGCCACGCACGCCGCGCGGATTACCTCAGCCGCGACATTTTCGAAGCTTTCGTCAATTGGACGGAACGGCCAATTGTTTAGAAGTGTTAGACGCCACATTTCGAACGCCACCACAACGCGAGTTCAGGCCCCCTTACACCTGGCGAATTGTCCCACACGCTTCGCCTGCCTGACCCGATCGCAGCCGCTTTTTAGTCAGGGTGGGGGCAGCAACACATGGACTTACCTAGCGTACTTGATTCAACCCTCAATGGTGACATCGGTAACTAATCTGGACCTGCTCTCATTTATCCGGGATGCCCAAGCTCGGGGTTATCTCCAAAGTTCGTGGTATCTTTACGCAGTGCAAGCAGGCAACGAGCTTCGATCGGGCGGTCTTAGCCCTGTCCGTCGTCCACATGGTACGGTAAGCTGCGGCATGCTTAGTCGAATCACACTGGTAATGGGTGGCATCTCGACGCTAGCGGTTGCCTTTGCCTTGACCACGAGCTGCGGCGACAGCGGCGATTGTAACCCCCCGAAGTGGACCGACCAATGTGTCGAGGCGTCCGTCCTGTGGCGGGAATTCCCTGAGAAGTTCCGAGCAGCCGTCGGAATCGTGCTCGAAGACGCCGATGCGGGCGCCTCGGGTAGCGCGCCCCTTCGTTGCCCAACTCTGCGTGAGCTGAATTATGAATTGGTCCGCCCCTATTCGGTCGAGCTGCAGGGTGAGGCTTTCACTTCGGAGCCAGAATCCGGCAGAGCCGATTCATTGTGCTGCTACACGACCACGTTCTACTGTTATTGAACAACCGATCACTCATCCCGTCGCAAGCGTAGGCTTGCTAGCAAGGGCTAAGGGCAGATACTCGCCTGGAATTGCCCGTCCAACACGTTGTCAGCGTTGAATGTTACTTTCAGTCCACCGCTGATCGTGGTGCCAGAGATTGAGTCGATTTGGATTCGGCCGTCGATGGCGACTAGGTTCTCACTGGTCGCAGCCACGTAGAATGTCACCGTCTGACTCATCCCAAGATTGTAGCTGCCAACTGCTGTGGGCAGGTCAGCTATGAAGTGGTTCGAGTCCGAGGTGGCGGCGCCAGTTTGGCAGGCCGGAAATGTCTCGGAGTACATATCCACGAAGTACTCGTCGGACGTGGACAAGAACGAGTCAGACTCGGCCGTGCCCAGTGTCCAACTTTGGCCACCAATTCTTCCCGAAAGAGTTTGGCTCGAGATAACCGCATTGCTCGGGCCAGAACTATCGCCGCTGTCACTGCAGCCCGAGGCGAATACCGCACCCAAGCCACAGACCGCCACAATTGTTGCCAGATGTCCGGGAGAGCGAGTGACTAGCATGGGCTCATCTTACGCGAATCTGACTTCACCGAGCAGCACGGCATCTCGCCAGCTCGAACGATTCAGATCTCCGTCCTCCCGACTAGCATCGCCGACGAACGGCCATCCGTTCGAGGCGTAAGGTTGCCTCGTGCGACCGCTTAGGGCGCATGCGGCTCAGACGTTTGTATAGTGTGGATGCTTGCGATGCAGAGCCTACAGCGTCCGGATACCAGGCAAGTCAAGTTCGACGAGAGCCTTTGGCCCATCGTGGTGGTGCAAATGCCAGCGGCCACGCTCACCGACGCTGAACTGGATGCCTTAACTGCCCGCGTATCAAGTTATTATAAACGAGCGACTTTGTTTGGTTTCGTCTTGGATGTTCGCTTGCAGGCAGACCTGCCGGCACACCAGCGCCGAAGGCTCGCTGAGCAGGTGGATCGCGACCGAGAGCAGAACCCAACGGTGAAGTGTGCCATGGCGATTGTGTTATCGAGCAATACTCAGCGCGGCGTGTTCAACGTGATGGGCTGGCTCGTTAGGCGACCCATACCCTCGCGTGCGTGCGCCACAGTCAATGAAGCCGTTTCCTGGCTCCAAGAGTGGCTACGATCTCAAATGAGTGACCACCCATAATCTTGATGGCGGCCGCTTCGACGGACTCATCACGCCACGTAACAAAGCGCCGCGAAGCTTCCGAAGAGCGGCGGCGACGCGCCCAGTCTTAGGCCAATCTTCACGCCGGCGCGCGCTGCATCTGACTCTAGTGTGGCTACGAGTGTCGTAAAGGCCATAGCGGCAGGCTCGCGGATTTCGTCATTGGACAGCATCAGNNGTTGTGGTCGTTGCACACGTACACCAGTGTTTTCACTTGCGCGCCGTCGTGTTGCAGCCTCTCGATTCGCGTCTTGATCTGCGTGAGCAGCGCGGCAGCCTTGCCTTCATAATGTTGGGCGACGACGGCTAGATTGTCGTTCGGCGTCGTGTCGAGCCAGCGAGGCCAGCCCGCGC
>PMCK01000501.1 GCA_003154095.1 Myxococcales bacterium
AGCGAGTGCACGAGATTCTCGACTTCTACCATTTGCTCTGGAGACAAGAGCAACTCGCGCGGTGTGCGGGCTGTAGTCACCCAGGGCAATGACTCCAGTGCAGGATGCAATTCATTGGGACAATTCGCGAATATCTGACGCGTCAATTCCGACACTGTCTGAGTTAGCCTCCGGGCTACGTCCCCAGCGCCGACGAAAGCTGCCAGCTCGATGCCCGCGGTCAACGCTCGACATTGAGTAAACACCGGCGCACGCATCGATGCGAGCGGCGTCAGTTCGCCGAGTATAGCGGTCGCGTCCTCGGTACTCCGTTGCAGTAGCGCGCGGCGCGCACGCGCGCCCCACCAAAGGAGCCGCGTTTCAAGCGTCAAGTTGGCTTTCCGCGCCAGCTTGTCGTAATAGGTTACTTGAATTTCCATGTTGCGTTCGCACTGGCGTGCGGCGACCCACAATTCGGCCTCGGTACCCAGCGGATTGAGCCAATGCCCGGCTCTTTCTAGCAATTCAATCGATTCGGCATTGTCGAACGCAAGCACATCCGTAAGCGCCAAATGCAAGTAGCCGAGGCAGCGGGCATCTTGGGTCTGACGAGCTAGAACAATTGCAAAATCAAACGCCGTTCGAGTCTCTTCGACACGACCGGTTTCGGAATGAGCCACGACAAGATTGAGCGCGGCACGCGCGGCATCCGACGGGCGATTGAGAACTTCGAACAGAGCAATCGCCCGCTGCGCCGCAGCGATGGCGTCGCCGAGCGATCCACAATTGACGCAAGCGTTGGAAAGTCCGGTAAGATACGTCGCCTCTTCCAAGACTGCACCCGAACGTGCTGCAAGGTCGACGGCTCGCCGAAATGCCAGAGCGCTACTTTGCGCATCGCCATCGGCGTGCTCGATCATTCCAATCAGACCCTCTAAGCGCGCGTGTTCCTCGTCCCCGGCGGGCAGTCCCCGACCGCGCATTATCGACAGCCTTGCGGCATCGCGTTCGCTCATTGCAAGCTGCACGAGCGCGAGAGTTTCGCAGACTGCCGCCGACAGCGGCGCGTTTGCAATGCTCGCCTTGGCAACCTCGATCTGCCCTTCGTCTAGCTCGATGCGCGCGCGCGTGGCGAGTGCTCGGGCGCGCACCGATGACTCCTCGTGTGAAAGCAAATCGGCGGTCTTTTCCAGCGCCAGAGCCCGATCTCCCGCTCGACGAGCAGTCTCTGCAAGCTCGGCTCTTGCCATCGCGTCCGGTTGATTCTCGAGCAACGATAGCGCTCGTCCCCACTCGCCCGACGCCCGCAATCGACGCGCCAGCGCGACGCGGAACGAATGCGGCACTGCCTCCGTCATGGCAAGCTGCTCGGCCGCGTCCAACAATTCGGGATCAAAACGCCCCGTGCCCAATTCTAGCGCAACGTCAGTTAAATCAGAAAGATTGCGGACGGTTGGTTGAGCCCCGCGAATGTGCGAACGCTGCGATATCGTCCAACCCCATTCATCCGTCGAATCACAAAGCCGTAGCCAATGCTCGAGCCAGGCTTCTTCCGATTCTCTCGCATCGACCGGCCAAGTCGAAGCCAACGGTCCCACGACATTGGTCAAGACGCGTTGTCGATCAAGCGGAGAGGTGCTGCCGAGAACCATGCAGGAGTCCATTTGTGTTTCGGCGCGTAACTCGAGCAGGCCGCGGAGTTGCGACACGGCAACGCGGATCCACTGCTCGGCAACTCCACTAATTTCAAATTCCACTTTTTGGCACCGGGCCGCTGCAATGATTTCAGCGCGCCGCGCCTGCAGGTACCCTCGCCGCAAGCGCTCAACACGTCGATTGCGTTTTTCCTCGAAATTCAGGGTTTTTGGTAGTACTGCGGCCGCTCGCCGTGACACCCAACGTGCGGAGCAACGTGCGCCGGGACTTGCCGCCAAGCAGGTTCGCACGAGCGTTCCCAAGGGCTCCGAAAGCCCCACGCCCAATGCCGCTGAGATATCACCGCGAGACTGCGCGCGGCCACGTGCCGTATCGGCCAAAACAACACCCAACGCCCAAATATCGCGGGTTCGACCATCGCTCTTCGTTTTTGCACTCAACGCTTCCGGCGCCAGGTAACGCAGTGTGGCGCCTCGTGGAATGGGGCTATCCGCCGCGTCGCTGAGCCCCAAGTCCACCAGTAAAAAGCGCCCCACGTCGCCAACGGCCATGCCTTCCTTGGCGACGATATTGGACGGCTTCACATCACCGTGCGCAAAGCCCGCCTGGTGCAAGTCTCCCAGAGCCTCCCCGATATCGCGAGCCAATTGCAACGCGCGACTCTGCCCGTCGTCGCCATTTTCGAAGGGCAACTGCTCCAGAGATTGAGCACCGACCCAGGAAAGGACCAAACAGGCAGCGTCGGGGGCAACCTCGCTCGGGTTCGAACTGTGCCGTACGCGTCCTGCATCAATCAGACGCCCCGTGCCGTAACTGCTGCTCCAGATCAGCCTTTCAGTTTCAGTGGCCAGCAGAGTTCGGTCGTTGGACGAGCGCGCCACTTTGACCGCCACAAGATGATCAACACAGGTCCCATCCACGGACGTTAGTTGCGCGCGCCAAACGTTGCTCGTGGCGCCGCTCCCAACCCGATCGAGCAGCACGAGCCGCCCGCCGCGAAATGCCAACTGAATTGACGTCACTCTTGACCTGTTCTTTTCTACTTCTACCAGATATTTGTGCCTTTGTCCGCCAACTTTCAGCACGGAAAACTGACTCAGAGTCAGAACTACTCTATGCCACCAGAAGCACACCTGAGCCTACCTTCGACTGACGAACAGCCCCTTCGAAATGCCCCCAGCGGACGAGCTGCGCTGCCGCGAAGACTTGAATGGGCGAACGATTCTGCTGCCGCTGCCGCGAAGACTTGAATGGGCGAACGATTCTGACGATACGAAACCCCCGAGGTCCCGATTGGCGACTTTCGCTTGGCAGCGTCGATGCGGGTTCCGTGGGAAATGCCGCGGACAATTTCTTTATTTTTTGTAAGCACGTGGACACGCGGCTGACCGATTCACCACCTGAACGGTGAAACCACGACGCGTAATTGACGAAACCGAGTCCGACTCGAGGCTTGCCCGCGGCTGGATGTCGGCAAACTCTAGTACATTATGTCCCATTTGGACTATTTCAGCATATGGGACATACTTGATAGGTCCTCCGTTCTGGGGGGACCCATGAGCATCACCATTGCTTTGAGTCACAAGTGGGCCGCGACTTGTACCGAGCGAACCTTGAAAGACTAGCAGTGCCGCCCGATTGGTTTCGTTCTGGAGGAAAAGGTTCAAAACTCAACCTTTCGGCCTTCAAAGTGACCGACTTCGGTCAGACCGTGTGCTTCGGTGACCTCGAATTTGCCACTGACCCGATACTATACGAATTCGATGCCGAGGCCCGGAAAAGAATGCGCGAGCGTGAGCTCACACAAGACTCCCGCTTTGGAGCCGCACTTCACCGTCTGCGGCTGCAGAAACGCATGTCACGGCAAGACTTTCCGAGAGTTAGCGCCAAAACAATCGCGCGTATCGAAAGGGGCGAGGTCAAACATCCTCACTCGGAGACACTTCAGATCATTGCGCGAAAGCTTGGGATGCGCGTGGAGGAGATTGGGACGTATTGATGTTAATCTCTGACTTTCGCGAGCAAGAGGCGAGTGAAGTCTGGCGCGGCACTACTTCTTGCGCGATGTCATTGTTGATTTTGCACGAATGTCGTTGATTCTCACCATCCGTGCACTGACAACAGAATGCCAATTGCCCTCACCGTCCAGTTCAATTTCCTCTGGCACTTCGATCTCGCCTCGGGCGAATTTTCGGCCACGTTCTGTCAGTCGACGCTCGCGGCTGTTCTTACCGTCTTCAACAAGTGACCAAGGTTTGAGGCTAAGTTTGCTGTGGTTTCCATACGCGCTTTGACCCAATCGCCGCAAAATCTCACTAAGGGGTAAGCACCGATCTTTTCCACGGTCCCACAGGAGTTCAATGGTTTCGCGATGATAACCGTGGAGGTTCTCCTTCCTGTGACGTTGCATTTTCGAGGGATGGTATGCGGCATTGTTCAAAAGGAAGAAATCCTTAGGTAGTCCCTCTCCGCCGAAAAATTTTGGCAGCGGGTGGCCATCCTTGGTCAATTGCTGTTGCAGGGCAAGAAAGACTTCACGAATCCGCAACCGGGGCTCCTTTGAGTCGGTAACCCCGCTAGTTGCCACGTTATGCAGTGCTTTTGTAAAGGCACCCCCATCGACCATGTCAATTGCGCAACCTTCGCTAAAGCATGCACACAGAAGAGCGTAGCTGTTGCCCGCCACATTTCTAATGCTCTCGCTCAAACTCTCAAAAATCGTGTTCGGCTGACTGCGGCCCGCCGAGCCGCTAAAACAGGCGTCAATGATGAAGACTGGGTGAACATTTGCTGCAGTAAGTGTCTCGGCTACTTCACTAAAACTGATTGTGCTGAGCGGCAAGAAACTGGCCGTGTCTTGGCGAATCATCGTGTCCTTGAGGCAAAGACGGAACTCGTTACCACCAAGGACCGCACCATGACCCGAGAAGTAAAAAACTACGATGTCGCCTGTTCCTGAGCAGCCCATTGCGAATTCAAGCAATCTCGACTTGAGTTGCTGAACTGTTGGATCGTGCAAAAGTAAAATTTGGCCTTCCCCGCAAATGCCGAGCCCCGACTCTTCCGTTGAAAAGATCTCGTGGATCATTTGCAGGTCTTCGCGAGGACCGCGCAGATCTCTGAGGGAAACGTCGTCGTAACGTGAAACTCCTACAGCAATAACCGTAACACGGCTATCTGTGTCACGTGGCGCGGCTGATTGCAATTCATCAAGTCGTTTGGAAGCGGCCGCTTTGGGCCCAAGAGATTTCTTCAGTTTCGGCCCGGAACGAGCAGTGTCTGTTATGCTTGGCTCATGTTTACCGAGCCGGTTCTTCATTACAGCGATTGCATCGCGGCTGCTATCAACGAGCACATATGAGCGATTCAGTCTCGCACAGGCCTCTCCCACTGTGCCGCTCCCGGCGAAGAAATCCAATACAGTATCACCCGGATTACTATGTATTTTGACAATCCGCTCGATGATCGCGAGCGGCTTTTGAGTGGGGTAGCCGGTCTTTTCTTTGCCCGTTGGACTCACTATTGTATTCCACCACATGTCGGTTGGGGTCTTGCCCTTGGCGGCCTTTTCGGGCCCGACTAGGCCTGGTGCCATATAGGGAATTCGATCTATCGCGTCGTAGTTGAACGTGTAGTGGGGAGGATTTTTCGCGTACCAGAGAATGTTATCGTGCTTGGGGGACCATCGAGATTTTGAACGTGCGCCGTAGTCGTACGCCCAGATAATTTCATTGATGAAGCATTCAGCGCGACCAAAAATCTCATCCAGCCAAAGTTTACATCGGTGAACTTCTCGGTAATCGAGGTGCAGAAAGAGAGAGCCATTGGGTTTAAGGACTCGATGCGCTTCCTGGAGACGAGGAACAATAAATTCCTTGAAATCCTCGAACTCGTCATTGAATGACTTCTGACCCAAGATCTCCGTCTTGTAAGTATTTCCCTTGAACCCCTTTCGATCGGGAGCCTTATCGTCGCGAACGGTGCGTAGTTGCTTTCGGATCTGTTTGCGTCCGGTATTGAACGGCGGATCGATGTAGATTAGATCAATCGACGCGTCTGGTACCGTTCGAAGATACGTCAGGTTGTCGCCGAAGACTATTTGTCCGCTCATTGGGAGGATTCTTGCGCTCATCGATCGTCCGGTCAACGAGGCAAATGGCGTTTATTGTAGTTCCCGCAATAGTACGGATTTTGGTGGCAGACAGAAGTGCAAAGCGTTGTCTTTGTGCGTGAAATCACTGAATGCGCCGCACCGACTTTGGATTCTCGAATCACGGTCTGGCCATTGCGTCGGCGTGGTGTCACTTGAATCCCAGGAGCGGCCTAGATGATTCGTGTTCGCTGGGGCTGTGGCGTCTGCTGTGAAGTTGCAGCGAATGCGCAAGAAACCGAGATCGCTGAGCTTGCAGTCTTTCACCCCCTGTTGCATTTGGACGATTCAGACCTCGCAGACTTGCTCTTCGTGGCTCCAGGTGAAAACCAGGCGCGAGTGAGGCACGATTTCGCGGTACTTGCCGAACTGAACATGTTGTGGGTGTAACCGTGCGCGGCTAGTGCATTGCCGTTCGCGGCGCTCTTCGTGCCGCAGGTTGGGGATCGCACGAAGCCAAGGCGCCACTTTTGGCTGGCGGGCGCCACCCGGGTCAGAGTGAATCGCAGCTGAAACTGTGCCGGGTCCGCGCTCGGAACAGGGTGTGCTCGTGCGGTTGCTGTCGTGTCTGGCGCGCTGGAGCCCGGGGCAATATCGACAGTCGTCGAGATGGGCTTCTCACTGCATGCGGCCACCACGGCGAGCGCGGACGACGCACGCGGCCGTGAGGCTCTCGTACGCTACGCGCTGACGCCAATTCGCCGATCACTTGAGCTTTCCTTGATTGGCGTGACGGCACGTGCAAGTCGTCTAGCGATGGGACATCGCTCCGCTTCACTCGCCCGTGCCTTACAGCCAAAATCAAGAAACCTACGTTCGATCCAAAATCAAATAATCAATTCAGCAATGTCTACGGAGCCACACAGCCGCAGCGGTAGGCGGTGAGTGGCTCGTCATTGCCGATTTTATTCACGGTGAGCGCGGGCACGTCATTACAAGCACCGGGAATATAGCGCTGACCGTCGATAGTCTTGTACGTAGCCATGAGCCCCGAAGTCGCCAGGCCATCCCAGTTGGTTTCCGGATTGCATACTAGGCCGTGTGTGGCGCAGAGCTGGGTGCAGTTGACCGGCTGAGTTGGATCGCCGTCAATGCGGGTGACGGGTAAGGCCAAGCAGCAGCAGCGCAGTGTCACGAGCAAATACTCATTTCCGCCGTATTCCAGGACACCGCTGACCGGTGTCGCACAGACGTTGAACTGTCGTTGCTGGTTGAGGTTCAACCCCGACGAGGAATAGTACGTATACAGGGTGTCCGCCGCAGTCGTATTGTTGTCACCGCAAACGGCAGCGCACTCATCCCCTTCGGCGGCACAGACATCGTCGCAACTCATGATGTTGCTGGCGTCGACCCACACTTCTTCGCGACCGTTTGCTGCGCCGGACGCTCCAGCGACGCCACCGTTCGAGGTATTGCCCGCGTTGCCAGACGCTCCGCCACCTGAACCACTAGTGCCAGCCGTCGAATTGCCACCCGTTCCCGCGTTAGCGGTTCCGTTGCTCGAGTTGTTGCTATTCGAACAAGCCACTGTTGCCACCCAACCCAACATCACGAATCCAAGCATAGATCGATGCATGTGCACCTCCAGCATTACAGATGCATACCATGCCCTGGAGCGCACTGCATGAGACTTAGCGCTGGCATCCAGGCGAGTGTTTGCCGGTGGCTTTTTTAGCCAGCTCACGGTGCGCAACAGCGGAACCCGATGCTCCGGTCGGCTTGGTTTCGGTACTGGAAGCTGGGCCAATCGCACCTGAGATCCATTCGAGTCTCATAGACCAGGGTGATGCCACCGCCGCGTACGTGGCAACTGTCTGACGCTCCGGTGCCGTCACAACTGTCCTCCCACTCCCAGACATTGCCACTCATGTCGTAAATTCCTGTGTAGCCGGGCGCCGTCGATACACAGTTTTCTAAGAACCCGCATGGCGCGGCGCTCGATAAGCTCGAAGTGTAGTGGTTACAGCGGTTCGCTTCGTAGGTATTTCCGTAGGGGTAGGCGTATTGTCCGCCTGCTGAACATGCGTTGTACCATTGGCTCAGGCTCGCATCCGATTCGTCGTTGTAGCCAACGGAACCTCCTCCGATCGCTCCGCAGAGGCGTTTGCCAACTGCCGTACAGAAGGCATATGCGTCACACCAATTGATACACACTTGGGGATAGTTGTCGCAATCGGTCTGGCATACGGTAGAGAGGCTCATGCAACTTTTCCAGGGCTCGTAGTATTGGTTCCAGGTACACACGGAAACCTGGCCGGTCGTCGATGGTTTGGTGGCTAGCCACGTTTCGTACTGTTGTCGTGTGACCTCCGTGCTATCGATGCAGTAGCCTTCGGGAAGCCTTACCATCGTAGGACCGCCATTGCCCGGGCACGATGTACCTGACGTAGCGCCAGCAACGGCAGCACCACCCGTCCCACTCGTGCCACCCATCGGCTGCACGCCACCGGTTGTGGTGACCACGGTACCGCCCATCGACAGGGAGCCACCATTGCTCCCACTCGTGCCACCCGTCGGCTGCACGCCGCCGGTTGTGGTGACCACGGTACCACCTATCGACAGGGAGCCACCATTGCTCCCACTCGTGCCACCCGTCGGCTGCACGCCGCCGGTTGTGGTGACTACGGCGCCGCCCATCGACAGGGAGCCACCACCGTTGTCTGCTCCTCCCGCCGCGGTGGCGCCTGCAACGGGTTCAACAGTAATTGTGCCCCCTGTCGTATCGTTGTTGGGTGCGCCTGCCGTGCCGCCCACTGCAGAGGTCGCTGTGTTGCTTGTGCCGCTGCAGCCCACCAAGATGATCGCTGGAAACACACGCGCCACGACTACCGCCCAGTAAGGATTCTGCATGGTCACCTCCCAAGTCAACGAAGCATTCTCGAACAGCATCACCCATTGAATCAACACGAAACTGTCGAGGCCAACCTGAAGCAGCGTGCGTCGCCGGTGGCGATATAGAGGACCTGCGGCTCAAATACTGGGCTCTTTGGCCGGTTTGAGTATGACGCGCGTCGCCCCGCGAATGCGCGTGACCGCGGTTCGCCATGGCAGCGTGCGGCAGAATTGCCGTCGAGACACTCATGCTGCCAATTGTGACGGTCTTTCGTCGAACGGTTGTGAGGTAGATCTCAGGACTGATTTACAGAACTGCGGTTCTTGCGGAAACCGCTGTGGTTCACCCTCGGGGCTGAGTACGTGTGTAAATGGCATATGCGGACCAGGTGACTGTTGGCCCTTTGCCAATTGCGATGGCAGTATCGCCAATGGGTGTGAAACGAACCTGCAAACTAGTTCTAAGAATTGCGGGGCCTGCGGTGTCGTTTGTGCGTCGGGAGTGTGCGTTGCCGGCGTTTGCCAATCCTCGAAATGACGTGAAAAATCCGCAAATCTGGACCTGAGTACTCATTCCAATTCGAGCACCAGGACTGATTTGGACGGTATTACTACAGCCGCCGCGTTGTTGTCTCGTTCGAACTCGTCAATTTGCCTTGGATGCACCCTGCTCGGCGCGTCGAAAGTGTTGTGCGCGCTAATATCATCGGCCGTCAAGAGTCTCCCCTTCAGGGACGCAAATAGAGGCGTCAGACTCACTCGGGCTGCTTGATTTGGGTCCAAATTGGCAATCGAAAGATGGGTTCGATTAGCGGCGTCACGCGAAGCCGAAGCATGCAGCATCGGGAGGGATGCACCACCCAATCGGTACTCAGGGCACTCGAGTTCGACTGGGATTAGGGTCGCGCCCTGGTGCACCTTGTACATTTCGAAAACGTGATAGGTGGGTGTGAGTCGTATCCGCTCTTTGTCGGTCAGAATCATCGCTTGAAGCACGTTTACGGTTTGTGCAATGTTAGCCATGGTGACGCGGTCACAGTGCCGGTTGAAAATATTCAGGTTAATTGCCGCAACCAATGCATCGCGAAGCGTGTTTTGCTGGTAGAGAAACCCTGGATTCGTGCCAGGTTCGACATCATACCAAGTGCCCCATTCGTCGACTATTAGCCCCACTCGCTTGCTGGGATCGTACTTATCCATAATCTCGGCATGACGGGTGATGAGGTCATCCATTCGCAGAGTCTGGACAAACGTAGAATGCCACTCTTCCTCGCCGAAAACAGTTGATGAACCCTTGAGTGACCAGTTGCCGGTCGGTAGCGTGTAAAAGTGGAGCGAGAGCCCGTTCATATGCGAAGCGGCCTGACTCATCAAACTTTCAGTCCAGTTGAAGTCTGCGCCATTCGCGCCGCAGGCGAAGCGCTCCACCCGGTTGCCGGAGTAATTCTTTACGTACGTATTGTAGCGGCGAAAGTTGTCGGCGTAGTATTCCGGGCGCATATTGCCGCCGCAGCCCCAACTCTCGTTGCCAACGCCAAAGTAGGGTAGCTTCCAGGGTTCATGGCGCCCATTGTTCCGGCGCAACTGGGTCATGGGTGATTCGGCGTCGCTGGTAATGTATTCGACCCATTGCATCATTTCTTGTACCGTACCGCTGCCGACATTGCCGCATATGTACGGGGCCGCACCGATTTGCTCGCAAAGGTCCATGAACTCGTGGGTTCCAAAGTGGTTATTTTCGGATACGCCGCCCCAATGCGTGTTGATCATTGTCGGGCGCTTTTCTCGCGGGCCAATACCATCTTTCCAGTGGTATTCGTCGGCGAAGCACCCACCGGGCCAGCGTAAGACTGGTATGTGTAGGTATTTCAGGGCCCCAACTACGTCCTTGCGAATGCCGCGGGTGTTAGGAATCGGACTATCTTCTCCGACCCAAATCCCCTCGTAAACGCAGCGACCGAGATGTTCCGCGAAATGACCGTAGATATTTGGATTAATTCGGCACCCGGGTTCATTTACCCGCAGCCTGAGTTTGCAGTCGGATGCGGAAACGCTGGCCGTCGAGATTGTCATGGGGCACAGATTATCTATTTGGGAGAGTCTTTGCACAAGCCACCTGTGTCGGCTACGTCAAGCTCTGGCGCGGCCCAGGTCAATTGGGGGGCTCTAAACCGTGTCCAAGTGAGTCCGAAAACAAATATACAAAACATCAACGCCGCGTTCCCTTTCGAGAGCGCGGCGTTGCGGTTAGAGAATCGTCGAATTAGAGGTGTCTAATCCTTCAATGCTCGTTGGATGGCGCCCTTGAATGCAGAGTAGGGCTGAGCGCCACTGATGAAGTAGCCGTTGATGGCAAAGGCAGGCGTGCCATTGATGCTAGCCTGGGTTGCGACGGCCACGTCGGCGTCGATTTGGGCCTTGTGCTTGTGCGAATCCAGGGCTTCCTTGAATTTGGTCATGTCACAGCCCAGCTCTTGCGCGAGTTTTTCTAGATTCTCGCGCTTGATGCCATTGTCCGTGCCTTGAGCATCAAAGAGTTGGTCGTGATATTTCCAGAAGCCAGCGGCACCCTTCTGAGCATACACTTCCATGGCCGCTTCCGATGCAAGCGGCGCGTCCTGATGGAACGGGAGGGGCATGTTGCGCCAAACGAACTTGACCTTGTCCTTATATTCGTCCGCAACCTGCTTGAGGGTCGGTTCGACCCGCTTGCAGAATGGGCACTGAAAATCGCTGAAGATTTGGATTGTCACCTTGGCACTGGCCGGACCCTTGACTGGGTTGTCCTTGGTCGGCGCCGCTACGGACTTCTTTTCCGGTGGCGGAGGTTCTTTGCCTTCCTTCATGATCTCGTCGTACACCTTGTCCTTGGCAATGCCGCGAGCCGCAATCGACTTGGCCTTCGAAAGCTGAGCGTCGATCACTTCCTGGAACTTCTCGAAGGGTTGCGCACCCGAGAGCCTGAACCCGTTCACGAAGAAATGAGGCGTTCCGCGCGCGTTTAGGTCGTTGGCGAGGTCCGAATTGGCATCCATTTTGGACTGGAACTTCTTATCGTCAATCGCACTCTTGACGGTATTCCATGTCAGGCCGAGTTTCTGAGCCACCGCCTCAAGATCTGAATCCTCGAGCTTGGGCTGGCTGTCGAAGAGCGCATGGTGTGCATCCCAGAATGCCTTGTTGCCCTTTTGCTTGTAGGCGACACGGGCCAAAGTACTGGCGGGGATAGCGCGGGGATGGAAAGGCAAGGGGAGGTCTTTCCAGACGAAGCGAACATCATTGCCGTATTTGTCGTGAACCTGCTTGATCGTGTCTTCGACTCGCTTGCAAAATGGACATTGAAAGTCCGAGAACTCAACGATTGTCACGAGGGCATCTTTGGGACCCTGGATGGGGTCGTCATCCAGTACGGGAACCTTCCAAATGGCTGTATCTTCAGCGGGCTTCTGTGCCTGCTCCTCCTTGGGGGGAGGAGTGCTGGATACGTTCTTCTTGGCGCGCTCGACGTACACCTGAGTCTTCGCGGTGCCCGAGGCAATTAGCTTATTGGCCTCGACGAGTTCCTGATCGATGATCTCCTTGAATTTCTCGTAGGGTTGTGCGCCAACGAGCGTGATTCCGTTGATGCGGAATGCCGGCGTTCCGGTTACGCCGATACTCTTGGCCATTGCCAAGTCTTCATCGACTTTGGCGGCATCTTTCTTGGCTGAGTAAGCGGCTTTGAACTTGGCGCCGTCTACACCCGAGGCCACGGCCCATTTTTCGAAGTTGTCTTCGGAAAGTGTGCGTTGATTCTGAAATACGGTGTCGTGAAACTTCCAGAATGCGTCATTGCCACCCAAGGTGAAGACCGTTGCGGCCGCTTCGGCAGCGGGACGGGCTTCCTTATGGAAGGGTAGGGGATTGTGCTTCCATACGATTCGGACCTTTTCCGGACCGTAGTTCTTGCGGATTTGGTCCATGGTTGGCTCGACGCGCGAGCAGAACGGACACTCGAAGTCGCTTACTTCGACGACCGTCACTGGTGCGTCAGGACGACCCCAGAAGGGGTCTTTCCCAGTCACGGGGACTGGTGCCGCGCTGTGGTCCAAGCCTCCCTTGGCGGCAATTCCTTCCGGCTCAACGTTCACTCCATGGGAGCGATCGACGCCGTACATCAGGCCAATTCCTGCTAAAAAGCACAGGAAGAACCCGACAATTGCGGTTCCTTTGTTCATAACTTCTCCTCGAATTCAAACGACGTAACTAATACTCTTTACTGAAACGGGTGATTCTCGAATTCGTCGAATGTTTACTCGTTCTCAGATCCGAGAACCACTTCATTGTGGTTTGCGACAGGTAATAAACGCTCGGCAACGAGCGTTGCCGGCGTCGATATCAATTGGCAATGTGCCAATCGTCCATGTTCAGGCGCACCAGGCGCCCAAAATCGGAGGGCGGAAAATCTCGTTCGAAATCCCCGTCCTGTCGGAAGCTTGCAACTCGAGTGGCTCCAATGAGACACAAGGGGCTCGCGCGGCCCTCACGGCCGTTTGAGAAATCCACAGCGGATCTGCCGCTGACATGTGCCAGTCGATGGGTAGTGTTGGACGACTCGACAATATTTCCCAGCTGGGTCCCAACACCGCCGGGCAGCCATTTTCACGGCGAATCTCGGCCGCGCTCGTAGGCGTGCGCTGCAAAGGGGCGGCCATCGACTGTGCATCCGGTGTGCACATGGGAGCCGGAATTCGCGCTGCCCAGGATGAACTGTGCCCGCCGATGAGGACCAAGACAAACGCCAACGCTGCCAAGAGTCGCGATAACCGGCAGGGCTTGATGAAGCGGATGTAAGGTCGGTCAGGCATCGGCTGGGCCGCGTGCGGCGTGGAGTTTAGTACTAGTTGACGGCCATACTAGAACCCATTTGTTGGAGTTTTCCTTCCTTTGAAGGGCGATCTTGACCATATCTCGAGGAAATTGTTCGAAATGCCGGAGATTTGGCCTGGACGCCGGCCGCCCGGGCTAAAGGTTTGGTTTGCTCCTGGCCAGCAGCGGAATCCGATGCATTGAGGACGATAACCCTCGCGAACGAGCCCGAATCCAGTTGTGCAGCGCCGGCCAATGCTAGCCGTACGGACCCAATTGCCATAGCTACAAGTCCTCGGGAAGGGGGCACGATGATTGTAGCCTCGGCAATGCCGTGCCAATGCGGCGCTCTGCTTATGAGCCATATACTTGACGCCTTGCCTCAAAACAGAAACATTGTGGAATCACTATGAATCTGGCAGAGCTACTTTTGCGCGTCGAGCCTTCGCATCTCCGACAATTGGGAAAACTATTCGAGCTCGACAACGAACTAACAGCAAGCGAACTCATCGAGCTAGCTGTCCAAGAGCTGCCCTATTGCCAGACTGAAGAGAATGGTGAATGCGTAGGAATCGATGGGGCTTACTTCGTAATTGCCGATTTGATCGGCGATATGACTACTCTAGAATTGCTACTTGAGACCGAATGGGTTCGGCATGATGCTAACGGTTCTGTCATCAAGTACACAATCGATCGCAGCGTTGAGGATATGTCGCTGAGTGACGCGCGGCTGCTGCTTGCCTTGCTAGCAATTTCGACTTCGACTGAGGACGAATTGGGAGTACCCCCGGAGCTGAGTGATCCAAGGTTTGCTTCGGTGTTACGCATTGATGAACTCGCGCCCGCCAATCCCGATACAGCCCCGAGAGCCTCACAACGACCTAGCCAGATTCCCCAGTCCCGGCGCCCCTCGATTCCGCCCGGCTTTTCGCCAACTTTGGAGAGTGTGCGTCCCAATCGAGCTAGTGCGCCTCCCCCCAAAGCATCGGCCAAGCCTGCTTCGCAGCCGAAGATTACTTCGAATCGCGAACTCGTCGAATTGGTGTTGACGCTGCCTCGCAACTCCATGATTGCAGCAGCATTCGCTTTGAGCGAGCGTGGCAGTGATTCGCATGCGGTGAGCGTTGGTACTCACGGTCGTACCGTGCTTCGGCGCGATCAATTGGGAGTGGTTGAACAGCTGTTCTTGGATGTCTCGGCTTCGATACCCAGTTTGGCGTCCGCGGGGGAACGCGCTGAATTCGAAAAACAACTGGCAAAGAATCTTACGTTTTACGGCATCCGTAAGTCCGACGCGGCCGCCGTTGTATCTTCTGCTACTGATTTGGGTCGTTTCCCCGAGTTTTACAGCGACGAACGGCCGCCACCGCTGGAACAGGTTCGCACTGAATTCTCCCTTGTTTCGAAGCGGGCACAGGCCCCCGCGCTCCAATTGCTATTCGATGTCTTCTATCGACATTGTTGCGCGACGGTTCATTCACTCCGCCACAGTTTGGGGCTAGCTTAATTACTTTCGAGCTCTCGCTTTAGAAATATCGCACCTTCAGTGACGACTTGTTCCCCAACCTTTAATCCACCCAGGACTCGCACGTGATCATCGACCTCGGGTCCAACCGTTACGACGCGTTGGCGATAGATGTGATCACTTCCCGCTACGAATACCCGCGTGTGCTCGCTGTCAGTGAGTATGGCCGATGAGGGAAGAATGATGGCTTTCTTGTCGCCGATGTCACTCAGTTCGATCTTTGCAAACATCTCGGGCTTGAGCCTAAATTGTGTGTTCGGAACCGTACATCTGAGTTTTACGGTTCGGCTGACGGGGTCCAAGACGTCCCCCACATGATCGACTTTTCCATCGAACGATTCGTCGGGGTATGCCGGAACGTGAATCTTAACCGAATCTCCCTTCCGGACCATACCGAGATCCTGTTCATATACATCCGCGAGAACCCATACGACACCCAGATTGCTGATTGTAAGCAACGGTTGTGCCGAATCGGCTCGAACTTCCTGTCCCACAAGTATGTTTCTTTCGACGATAGTCCCGGCGATTTGAGCACGGATTGCCGCACTCGTGGTCGGATCGGACGCGGATACACTGAGTGAACGCAACTGAGCATTGGTCCGGGCCGCGTCGGATTTTGCTTTGCGGAAATCGGCCTCGGCCTGGGCTGCTTCTTTCTCGGAGACGGCCCCTTCTTGCTTGAGCTTGGTGGAGCGATCCAGAGCTTTTGTAGCCAAGTCCAAGTCCTGAAGTGCCTTCTGAGAATCCGCCTGCAGTTCGGATACATGAGGTGAAGTCAACTCCATGAGTGCTTGCCCCGCCCGAACATTGTCGCCCAGTTCGATGAGAATCCGACTGGCGCGGCCGTCAATCGGTGAAGCCACCCGTTGAGTATGATCCTCATCGAAGGTCACCTTGCCAGTCAGTCGCACAACTGGCGCAGCATCGGTCTCCTTTACCGTTTCGACTTTGATGAATTGAAGTCGCGCGTTACCGGGCTCCAGTTGAATGGAATCATGGGACCGCTCGGCGGCCATTGCAGGTGATGTCTTGGTCGAGCACGCGGATACACCAAGACTGCCAATTACCAAGATACAGAAGGCGACTTTCATCTCAAGCTGCATTACGGCCTCTTTCCGAGGGCATGAATCAGGTCAACGGCCGATTGTTGGCGATCATACTGAGCGTGCAAAAATTCGTCGTGAGTTTCAAGGTAGGTGCGCTGTGATTCTAGAAATTCTAGCAAAGATACCGCGCCGGCTTTGTATGACTTTTCCGCCACACGCAGTGAGGTTTCCGCTCGCTCCAACATTCCACCTTCCTTAAACAAAGCGAGCATCGATTCTGCTCGCTGAAATCTACGGACCGCCTCCGCAACTTCGTGTCGGATTTGCAGTGTCAGTCGCACAGTGTCGTTGTCCGAGCGCATGACGCCCACCTCAGCGCGCCCTATATTTGCCTGGTTGCGATCGAAAAAAGGCACGGGCATGGATGCCCCAAAGCCGAGCGTATTGGGATTATCCCCAGCGACTTGATATTCACTGTGCACGTACGTAACACCCAAGGTCAGATCCGGATAGGCCTCCCGACGGGCGGAGGCCAATGACGCTGTAGCATAGCGTCGACCTTCGGCGATGGCGCGCAAGTCCGGGCGATTTTGAATAGCCTCACGGGTAAGGTCGGATACTGACCGTTGCAGGGCCCCCACCTCGTCCTGCAGAAACATGTCCGGAAGTTCATCAATGGAACCAAAGCCGAGCAGCGCCGCCAGCGACTGCCGCGCCAAATCTCGCTCCAGTTCAGCGTCGATCACGGCATTTTGGTACTTGAGGCCCTCGAGCTCGATTTTCCTGAACTCTGCCTCCGAAATTTCGCCGGCCTTAAAGCGGGAATGTGAAAGCTTTACGGTTTCGCTGTACCTGTCCAGCACTTCCTTGGAAAATTCGAGCTCCGAACGTTTGCGCAGGACCTCCGCGAAGGCCGAGCGGACAGCGTAAGTGATTTCCCGCAGCGCATCCTCGAGCAAAAGCCTCTTGTAGCGGAGCTCTTGCTCGGCGGCCCGAATGCGCAAACTGCGTTTGGCCCAAATGTCGATGACTTCGCTGATGCCCACACTATGAACGGTCTGTGAGAATACTCCGGGATGGCGTGAGGCTGGGGAGTATGAAGGCTGCGGCTGCGTGTTGTACAAGTTGCCGCGGCCCAACACCAAGTTGCCTATTTGGTACCCAAAAACTGGGTTTGGATACATTTCGGCGGCAACTTTGTCGTAGTCCGCTTCTTTTAGGTCGAGCTTGGCGGCTATGATATCGCGATTTCGCTTGAGCGCGATAACAACGGCCTCCTCCATACTCAAGTTCGTCTCACTCCGCGCCGGCGCTGGAGCCACTAACGGCGCATTGGCAGTCGGATTGATAGAACCCGATTCTGATTTGTTGGCGTTGTTGAGCGGGCTCCCCGGTATCGTAGGACTCGGCGCGCTCTGCGCAGATGCGATATGTACGGACGCCGCGATTGCGGCAGCCAATACGATTGATTGAGTTAGACGGCTCATGCCCTTTGTTCCTGACTGCGGCGACCTGATCCGAACCAGCGGTTGAATAGCTCGTATAATGTGGGCAAAAGCAGCATTGTCAATAGTGTGGACGAGACAAGGCCTCCGATTATGACAATGGCAAACGGGCGTTGAGTGTCCGACCCGATAGCGTGTGACATGGCAGCCGGAAGTAAGCCCAACGACGCCAACAGTGCGGTCATTAGAACCGGCCGCAGCCGTTGCGATACTGCCTGCAAAATTGCGTCTTGGGAATCGCTGCCGTGTTTTTCCTGCGCTTGCAATATGTAGGAAATAAGGAGCACTCCATCCATTACGGCAACGCCGAAGAGTGTTATGAACCCCACCGCTGCCGACACTGATAGCACCGTGTGGGTAAAGTAGAGTGCAAAGACGCCGCCGACAGTTGCAAATGGAACGTCCAGTAACACAACGAAGGCTGGAAGTGCCGATCGGAACGCGAAGTACAGAAGTGAAAATATTACGAGTATCGATATAGGCACAATAATCATAAGCCGCTTCATGGCGCGGCGCTGATTCTCGAATTCTCCACCCCAAGTCATGTAATATCCTTCAGGCAGTTTAACTAGCTTACTCACCTTCGATTGAGCCTCGTCCACGAACGAACCCATATCGCGGCCTTGTATGTTGCACTTTAGGGCTAAAAACCGACCCCCCTGTTCGCGATTTATCTGGGTGCGGCCCGCATCGATGTGCACATCCGCGAGAGATGAGAGCAGGACTCTAGTCCCCGCAGCAGGTATCTCCAGCCGGCCAACCGCGTGCGCATCGCCTTCCAAAGGACTGGGCAACTTAACTCGGACTCCAACCTTTCTTTCCCCTTCCCATAAAGTAGTAGCCAGCGTTCCCCCGTAGGCACTTTCGAGTGTTGCCTCGACCTCTTTCACGGCCACACCCAAGCGTGCGGTCGAATCTCGATTGATGTCAGCTACGATATGTTGGGCTTTACCTGCGCGGTATACTTCGACATCTCGCGAGCCGCGCGTGTTCGTCAATATTGTATCAATTTGTTCCAATTTCTTCTGCATCAAGTTGAGGTCTTCGCCATAAATCTTTACGACTATTTGGCCGCGGATGCCGGAGATTGACTCCTCTACTCGATCCTTTATGGGCTGACTAAAATTGTAGGATACCCCCGGGCGCCTCTCCAACTTGGCGCGCATAGCCTCGACCAATTGTTCCTTGGAACGACCGGTACGCCATTCCCCGGGTGGTTTCAGCATGACGAATGTTTCGGCCTGATTCGGCGCTTCGTCATCCGTCCCATCTTCAGGATGTCCCTGTTCAGTGAGGACATCGACCACTTCCGGGAATTGTAGCAAGGCTAGCCTGGTCTCCCTTAGTACTTCTGCCCCCAAATCGAGCGATGTCTCACTGGGCATTGTCACTGTAACATGGATGTCGCCTTCGTTCATTTCGGGCAAAAACTCAGTTCCAAGTTTTGGGATCAGGGCAATGGCAACTCCCAACACCACAAGCCCGGCAAAGCGCGTTGTCAGTGGGTAGCGTAGTGCCCAGCGCAATGCGTATAGGTAATGCGACCGGAGGAAAATCAGAAACCCCGGCTCCTTTTCGCTAATTTTAGAATTGCGAAGCAAGATCACAGTAAGTGCAGGCACAGTTGTGAGTGTAACGAGTAACGCTCCGCCGAGTGCGAACGCGTACGTGAGCGCCATCGGACGGAAGATGCGACCCTCGACCCTTTCTAGGGTAAATATGGGCAGCATTGCCGCCACGATTATGGACATTGAGAACAATATGGGTCGCACCACCTGTTTGGCGGCCGAGGCAATAACATTAGGAACATCTTTTCTGTCGGGTCTAAGGTGAGCCAAATGGGAGTAGGCGTTCTCCACCAATATTACCGCACCGTCTAGCAATATGCCGAAATCCATGGCGCCCATCGAAAGTAGATTTGCCGGCACCCCTGAATAATAGAGACCAACGAATGACGCCAATAGTGCCAAGGGCATCGTAATTGCGACTGCAAACGAGCCGCTCAATGCGCGCAAGAAGAGCCACAACACGAATGTGACGAGCGCTGCTCCCTCCAGCATGTTGCGGCTGACAGTGTCAAGCGTCGTGCGAACGAGCTTGGTGCGATCATAAAACGGTACAATTCGCATTCCCGACGGAAGAACATCTTTGTTGATGCGCTCAACGGCAGTCCTAACATCGGCCAAGACGTCGCGTGGGTTCTCACCGCGACGAAGTAGGATGGTCCCTTCAACTGAATCAATGGAGGAACCTCGCGCAACGGCGCCACGGCGAGGCACGTATCCCTCAGCAACCTTTGCCACATTGCGCACGAGAATGGGCGTACCGTTTTGTGCGGTAATGACGGTCTTTTCAATGTCTGGAGGGCCCTGCAAGTACCCGCGGCCACGAACGACGAATTCACTTTGACCGAAACGGATATAGCCACCGGAAGTCGCTCCGTTCGACCCAGCAACCGCATCGATTAAATCCTTGAGCGTCAGACCATTGGCCTTCAATCGGGATGGGTCAGCTAAAATGTGGTATTCCTTTTGAAACCCTCCGAAACTCACGACATCGGCTACACCGGGAACTCGCTTGATTTCTTTTTCGAGCACCCAGTCCTGCCAGCTACGAAGTTCGCTTGGACTGTGGTGATCGCTTTCGAGAGTATATTGATAAATCTGTCCAACGGGTGTGTCGTTGGGTCCAAGCTCCGGGGTTACGCCGTCGGGCATATCGGCGGCAGTAAGCCGTTCAGCGACCTGTTGCCGTGCGAAATAAATATCTACTCCGTCCTCGAAGGTAAGGATGACTTGGGACAGGCCAAACGACGTAATTGAACGTTGGACCAGCACCCGCGGCACGCCAAACATTGCCCTTTCGAGCGGAATTGTTACCTGCCGTTCCACCTCCTCGGCAGCTTGCCCTGGATATAACGTAATCACCATCACTTGCACATTGGTGACATCGGGGAAAGCCTCGATTTTTAGCCGTGATAGTGTGTATATTCCGAAGACTGCGAACGCCAAAGTGAACACTAACGTTGGCACACGCCGCTTGATGGCGAGATCTATTAAACGTTCAATCATGACACCTTCAGGGGCATTCCGGCGTGGAATAGGGGTGCGTCATATAGAGCGGTCTTGTTACATGTCACGTAGCATCTCACAAGCCTGGTAGTTTCCACATTCCCTGCGAATTGCCCTTGAGACTAACGTCTCGCCTGCAACTTTATTGCATGGACCCCGCCATGCGCGCACGATTAGTAATAGTACAGCCAACGGCTTTATGCGAACCACAGCCGCATAAGTTGGACAAAATCGCACTAATTGGAAGATCGGCCGTATTGCCAGCGTAATTGCCATTCGCTGGAAGCTAGCCGATAACGAATCGCAATCGTGACCCGTCCGAGGCCGTGAAGTAAGCTTCATCAGGGCAGGAGTCTCCAATAATTAAAATGTGTTCACTTGCTCCACCTGGGCCGCATTCCGGCTATCCGTAAATCAGGCTAATGGAAGGCCATTCCATGATTTCTATGGCCAGCTTGCGATGTCCGAAAGTCAAGATGCTGGAATCAACGGGAATTCGATCTAGCTTCTCCGCGCTTGCCGAACAGTCGCTCGATCATTTCGTACAATGTGGGTAGCAGCAACATAGTTAGTAGTGTCGAAGAAACTAGCCCCCCAATAATTACGATGGCAAACGGACGCTGCGTGTCAGAGCCAATTGCATGCGACATGGCCGCAGGAAATAGACCCAGAGACGCGAGCAAGGCGGTCATTAATACCGGGCGCAGCCGCTTCGATACTGCCTGCAGAATTGCGTCTTGTGAGTCTGCCCCGTATTGTTCGCGCGCTTGCAGGATATAGGTAATGAGCAACACGCCGTCCATGACCGCCACACCAAACAAAGTGATGAAGCCCACTGCCGCCGATACCGATAGAACCGTGTGTGTAAAGTACAATGCAAATACGCCACCGACGGTGGCGAATGGAAGGCCCAAGAGCACCGTGACCGCAGGCAGAACCTCACGGAACGTAAAATAAAGCAGGATAAAAATCGCGAGAATCGAGACCGGCACAATAACCATGAGTCGGCCCATTGCGCGGCGTTGATTCTCGAACTCCCCGCCCCAAGTAAGATAATAACCTTCAGGTAGTTTTACCGCCTTGCTGACGGCAGCTTGGGCCTCCGCGACGAATGAGCCCATGTCTCGCCCCGCAATGTTGCACTTGAGCGCCAAGAAACGCCCACCCTGTTCGCGATTGATTTGAGTGCGACCCGAATCAATGTGCACCGTGGACAAGGATGACAGAAGCACCCGAGACTCGCCTGCAGGTATTTCCAGTCGACCGACGGCGTGAGCGTCTCCTTCGGCAGAGCTTGGGAACTTGATTCGAACCCCAACCCGACGCTCACCTTCCCAAAGGGAGGTTGCAAGTGTACCCCCGTAAGCACTCTCCAATGTCGCCTCGACATCTCGCACGGGCACGCCAAGCCGTGCCGTGGCGTCCCGGTCGATATCTGCAACGATATGTTGTGCGGTCCCGGCACGGTAGATTTCGACGTCACGTGCGCCGCGGACGCTCGTGATGACTTTGTCGACCTGTTCCAGTTTATGGTGCATCAGGAGTAAGTCCTCACCATACAATTTAACGACTATTTGGCCGCGGATTCCGGAAATGGACTCCTCGACTCGGTCCTTTATGGGTTGACTAAAATTATAGGATACGCCGGGTCGCTTTTCGACTTCGGCTCGCATCGCATCTACCAATTGCTCCTTGCTTCGACCTGTTCGCCACTCAGACGGTGGTCGGAGCAATACAAACGTCTCTGCCTGGTTGGCAGCTTCGTCGTCCGTCCCGTCTTCGGGGTGGCCTTGTTCCGTGAGCACATCCCGAACTTCTGGAAACTGGAGTAACGAGTGGCGCACGTCACGCAACAATTGTGCACCGCGCTCCAGTGATGTCTCACTGGGCATCGTTACGGTAATATGAATATCGCCCTCATTCATTTCGGGCAGAAATTCAGTGCCCAAGTGGGGAATCACCGCAATGGCAGCGCCAAGGACCGCGAGACCGGAAAGCCGAGTCACTAGTGGGTTTCTGAGGGCCCAACGCAGAGCCCCTAAGTATCGTGCTCGTAAGAAGATCAGGAATTTGGGTTCTACTTCGGCGACTTTGGCCCGCCTGAGTAGCACTGTCGTGAGAGCGGGAACCGTCGTGAACGTGACAAGCAGCGCACCGGCAAGCGCAAATGCGTACGTCAACGCCATGGGCCGGAATATTCTGCCTTCGACTCGCTCCAATGTGAATATTGGCAGCATGGCCGCCACGATAATTGTCATCGAGAACAAGATCGGTCGAACCACCTGTTTGGCAGCGGAAGCAATTACCTTAGGTACATCCTGGGGTGGTGGTCGCTCTTGCGCTAGTCGAGAATATGCGTTTTCGACCAGAATTACCGCGCCATCGAGCAATATTCCGAAATCCATTGCCCCCATCGAAAGTAGGTTTGCCGGTACGCCCGAGTAATACAGACCAATAAATGCGGCCAGTAGCGCTAATGGCATTGTAATGGCCACGGCCAACGATCCACTGAGAGCACGGAGAAACAGCCACAGCACGAAAGTTACGAGTGCTGCGCCCTCGAGCATATTGTGACTTACTGTGTCGAGCGTCGTGCGGACCAATTTGGTCCTGTCATAGAAAGGCACAATTCGCATGCCCGATGGAAGAACGTCCCGATTAATATGATCAATCGAGACCTTGACATTGGCTAATACATCGCGAGGGTTCTCCCCTCGCCGTAACAATATGGTTCCCTCGACCGAGTCAGTGGCGTCACCGCGTGCAACGGCCCCGCGTCTAGGTACATAACCCTCGGCAACCTTGGCCACGTTGCGCACGAGGATAGGAGTCCCATCCTGCACGGCGACCACGGTCTTTTCGATGTCAACGCGACCCTGCAAGTACCCGCGTCCACGGACGACGAACTCACTTTCGCCATATTGAACGTACCCGCCCGAGGTTGCACCATTCGAGCCCGATACCGCGGCAATCAAGTCCTTGAGCGTCAGCCGATTTGCTTTCAGGCGACTCGGATCCGCGAGCACGTGGTATTCCTTCTGAAACCCACCAAAACTGACCACGTCGGCCACTCCGGGGATTCGCTTAATCTCCTTTTCGAGTACCCAATCTTGCCAACTGCGCAATTCGCTGGGCGAGTGATGATCGCTTTCGAGGGTGTATTGGTATATCTGCCCGACTGGCGTGTCGTTTGGACCCAATTCCGGCGTTACGCCTTCCGGCACTTCTGCGGAGCCCAGTCGCTCTGCCACTTGCTGACGCGCGAAGTAAATGTCTACTCCATCCTCAAATGTGAGAATAACCTGTGACAGGCCGAACGAAGTGATCGAGCGCTGAACTAGAACGCGAGGTACGCCAAACAAAGCCCTTTCTACGGGAATTGTGACTTGCTTTTCTATCTCTTCGCCTGCCTGACCGGGGTAAAGTGTAATGACCATTACCTGGACGTTTGTGACGTCAGGGAAGGCCTCGATTTTTAGCCGCGACAATGTGTACGCGCCAAACAGAGCAAACAGCAGCGTAAACGCAAGGGTCGGCACGCGATGGCGAACGGCAAGCTCTATCAGACGATCGATCATGTGAATTATATTTCAGAATCAAATTAATAATTGCCAACGTCGGCATACCAAACGGTCGATTGGGTTGCTACAAGCTCAGCCGCAATCACGAGCTTTTAGGCAGCCCAATCCACAACTTGCCCTGCAATTATATGTAGGCCACTGGACCGTGCTCAGAGTAGTCTGAATATATGATCATCGAGAAAGAGTATACATTGACGAATGAACCTTATGGATTTGGTTGAACATTGTTCATGAATGCCTTGCGAAGAAAGTTACCGTAGTTCGTTCCATCTGCGCGTCAGATATTGACGACAAGGCCTGATGCAGACGCGATTCAGCGACCGCGGGCGCTGGCTCCCACAATCGAGGCGCAGAAGAAGGCCAATTGACCGTGGTGAATTTGAGGGGATTCGAGTGAGCGTTCGGGCGGCCAGCCTCAATTATTAGACAATACCGGGTGTACGGGCATAAGCTATCAGGCACCTCGAGGATCAAGAACCATTGTCAATCAATCAATCGGCATGGCGCGAGCGCACCAAGTTGGCGTTGTTGCAAGCGCAGCCCTCGACATATTCGGAGTTTGGAGTGCCCTATGTGAGCGGCTGGCACTTCAATAAGTTGGCTGGCAGGGGTGCGGTACAAAACTCTACTGCGGCTTGGGGCCGTCTCATTTGGCCACTTTGTCAGCAAGGTCTAGCGCGAATAGCATGTCGATTTTCGGCGGATCGTTCCCGTTGTACCGCAATCGCAAGGTTCACTGGCGAGTTCACGGACCCGCGCGCCTCCGGGGGGGTTGTTTTCGCTCTAGGGGTGGCTTCAGATGCGTGGTTGATGAAAAAAGCCATAGATCGAAGCCTCGAGGCCAAGACTCTGCGGCCCGCGGCAGCCCAAGCCACAAGGTCACTTACGACTTGGGGTGCGGTATGGGCGGGAGCAGAATTATTGGGACTAGGCGGAGCCCTTGCAGGCATTGAAACCGGACCGGGCGTCGTTCTCACTAGCGGAATTGGCGCCATTGTTGGGGGGGTCATCGGGCTATTTGCCAGCAATTGGTTAGTTCGCAAAATAGAAAATGTCGGCTTGAGAGTGTCGCCGAAAAGATATCGAGTGGAGTGAAAAGGTAGCGCGGACACTTAGGTTGCTGGTTGCTGGTTGGTACTGAAGCCTCTAAGTTTAGCCATAAGCTTTCGGATCGCCGCATTCGGGGCAGGGGCCCTGAATGCCACATGAACAAAAGTCGGAACGACCCTCACGACGTGTCGGCAAGGCAAGGGAGGCGGGAACGCTTTTTCTGGCAAAAGTTACTGATTAGGTCGGCAAGAAATGAAGGCTGGGCGAACAAATATCAGCAGGCTCCTGCCTATTTCAGCATCCGAAACTGCGCTCGAAATTGCTTCCATTCGACCTCGAGTGGCCGCGCCTTCCCCTTCCAAGCAGCGGAGATAGCTTCCGAGGTTTTGATTCGAGAGTCTATATCCGGGTGAGTACTTAGGTACTGCAAAACGGCGGAATCGTCGCCTTCAACCTGC
>PMCK01000657.1 GCA_003154095.1 Myxococcales bacterium
TAATTGGCGACTGGGACATCGCCAGCTCGGCGACACCCGAGGAGGTTTCTGGGCTATTTCGTCGCGTGGTGCCAAGCGGAATTCGTCACGGCACCGTTACCGTGATCTTGCGGAATCAGTCAGTTGAAGTCACGACCTTGCGAGGAGAACAAGGCTATTCAGACGGGCGGCACCCAGACAACGTCGTTTTCGTAAAAGATATCGTACAAGACCTAGCTCGCAGGGACTTTACGATCAACGCAATTGCGTACGATCCGATCGCCAACGAACTTATCGACCCATTCGGTGGTATCGATGATCTAGTTTCTCGATGTCTGAGGGCCGTCGGCGACCCGCGCGAGCGCTTCTCNNCGCCATTCGATATTCCTTGGACAGTTACCGCAAAGTCAGCGCGGAGCGAATTCGTGATGAATGGGTGAAGGCACTTGCGGCACCGTTGGCCAGTCGCGCATTCAGCATAATGCTCGAGGAAGGATTGTTGGAAATTACCGCGCCTGAATTGGTCAGCATGCACGGCTGCGTTCAAAACAGACACCACCGATATGACGTTTGGAAGCATACGTTGTGCGCCGTTGACGGAATATCCCACAAGTCCTTGCGGCTGCGCCTGGCGGCACTGTTGCATGATGTCGGCAAGCCCGTCGTTAGAGATATTAGTCCAAAGACGGGAGATTATACATTTCACGATCATGAAATCCAGGGTTCCAGGTTGGCAGACGCAATTATGCGGCGCCTCAAATTTCCAAACAATCTACGTGATCCCGTTGTCGCGTTGGTGCGACATCACATTGTCGTATACAATGCGTCATGGACGGACTCAGCGGTCCGCCGCTGGATAAATCGAGTCACGCAAGAGTTGCTGGGGGATATCCTGGAACTTGCACGCGCTGATGTCGCAGCCAAGGGATTCGAAGTAGAGGCGCAGGTTCAAGCACTTGCTGAACTGGAACAACGAGTAAATTTCGTTCTCGCATGCAAGCAAGCCTTTACGATTGGAGACTTGGCGGTTAGTGGCAAAGAACTCATGGAAGAACTGGGGCTAGCGCCTGGGCCCACAATTGGCATGCTGCTACGCGGCTTGTTGGATGAAGTATTGGAAGCCCCCGAGCACAATGAGCGGGAGCGGCTGCTCGATCGCGCTCGGGAGCTCCTCAAATCTTCGGCATGCGGCGCAGCGGACTCGGGTTCCAAGTCCCTGCAAAGGTAGTGTCGCCGATGCTACTCTGCGGCACTAGTAGCGGACTGTAGGTCGCTCGCCGCGACCACTTCTTGTTTAGTGGGTAGCATGAATATTTCACGCGTTGTGAAGCGTGACCCCTCCAGCAATAGTTGCGCGCCGTTACGGGTTACGGCATTGACGATGATGGGTGCCACAAGGTTGACGGTGGCCGGTATCCCGGGTGGTGCGTTCAGCACTACGAGCACCGCCAACTCATCAAGGCGCTGCCCAAGTCCAGCGGCCTCAGCATAGCTTTCGATATCAACGTCTGGGTATTTGGGCACGAGCACGTGCGCGGACACCACAGGCAGCGCCATGTACGGCGTGGCGACCGATTGCAGCCAACCTACAGCGGTGGAACTACTTGCACGAACCAGAACAAATTCCGTTTCGTCGGCAAAACCGATGATTCCTCGGGGAAAGGTCAGGATTTCCTCGGCATCAACGTCGATGCTTCCGAATCTATCGCTCTGAATAATCATTTTTCCGCTCCGCTTCCTTCCTGCTTCATTATTCGCATGTGCAGGATTTAATTCTTCAACGTGCTGACCTGCAACTGGAGTGCCAATCAAAGAAGTGCCGCGCAGTTGAACTACATTTCGATCTGATGCCGGCAGTACGATGGCGATTTCGAGGCTACCACTGCTGTCTTGGCCAAAATCGAGCGCCGATCCTTGCCGAGCCAGCAGCGCTCGGCACGTTGCTATCGTCTCCATGTATTTGATGTCATGGAGATTCAAGGTTAAGCCAGCAGCGGGAGCATCGCCGAATTTCTCAATTTCAGTCTCGGCGATCGAACAATTCCAACGTAGAGACAATGTCACATTTGCCCCGTTGTAATCGGCCTGGAATCGTGCCGCGGACGACACCAGTAGTAGGGAGGTTGCATCCGCCAAACGTTCGACCACGTCCATCACGATTTGCGGGTCGACGCACACCGTCACATCCGACATGTTGCGAAAACCCACATGCCCCTCATACAAGTGATACCGTGCGGATATGTATGTTGCGATCAATTGGAAGAGATCCGAGACGGCCAAATTGCGGGATTTCGGAATGTCCGAACAGGCGTCGCGACGCGCAATTTGAACTGCCCCGGCAAGCAGCCTCGTGAGCTGTTGACAAGTATGTAGAAGCTTCGAAGCCTTTTGCTCTCGCAATTCGACCGCTGGCTTTGCGAGCGCCAACTCGGCTGTGCCCAAGTTAACCATGAGAGCGTTTACCAAGTCGCAGGCGTCCTTCATGGAACACTCAATTAGATGTAGGCGCAGTTCGCTGGATAGCTGGCTTCCCTCGTGATCGGACGCTGTGACCCCGAAGTCGCTCGCTATTTCATTAATATCGACAGACACGTTTTGATGTACGAACGGCGCGTACGGAAAAACCTTGAACTGGCGTTCATCAATTGCCTTGCCTACGCGGATTGCACAGCCTTTACGATTTGGGTACCCCGGTTGTTCTTCATTTTTCCGCGGATTCGGTGGACAGCTTCCGTATGCAGTTGACACGCGCGTGATTCGGTGACACCCAGAATTTCGCCAATTTCTCGGAAGCTACAGTCCTCTTGGTAGTAAAGCCCAAGAACGGTCCGAAGACGCTCGGGGAGTTCGTCGACTGCCGTGGCAACGTGATCCACGAGTTCATGCTCCGTAGCAAGCGCTTCGGGCGAAAGCTGTTCGGGTAGCCAACCAGAGTTCTCCGTAAGCTCAAGCCGAGCAAGCCCAGCCTCGGCAATTTGCGTGAGCAACTGGCGATAACTCTCCAATGAAAGCCCTAGATCGCCAGCAATCTCTTCTTCTTCCGGCGCTCGCCCCAGCCGAGATGCGAGTTCCGCCGTAGTATCACTGATTCGGCGAGACGCACCCCTAAGCTTGCGTGACAGTGGATCGAGGCTCCGCAGGTAGTCTAGGATCGCACCCTGTACTCGGTGTGATGCGTAGGCTTCGAATTGCTCTTCGTTCATGCCGCTGGTTCGGCGCTGAAGCGCCTCGGCCAGCCCGATCCAACCCGCCGATAGCAAATCATCCAAGGTTACGCTCGAAGGGAGCGATCGAACCGTCTTCATGGCGATCCGGCGTACCAGGGGGGTGTACCTTTCGTACAGTTTCCCTGTTTCCACTAATGCGACTTCTTGCACTTATTCACCAGCGTAGGCGGCCAACATTGCCTTTGATTAAGCGTCAGGCGGAAGTAGACACTGAATAAGTGCATCAGCTTCTGCTTCCCGAATGTCTTCTGGAACTCTTGGACCGTTGCAGGTGTAGGCAATTGGCACATCTTCCGAGAGCATTGCCTGCAGGACTCCGCCAATTTCCGAGGTTTCGTCGAGCTTGGTGACCACCGAACCCGAAGGGCGCACATCCACGTACGATCGAGTCACGTGTTCAGCATCGCGCCCGCGCAAAAATGCGGGGAGAACTAACAACACGTGTAGTTCATGTCGCGTTACTTGCGGCAAACATTTCGTTAGTGGCCAAGTTTCATCAGAGTCCGCTACATGACGACCCGACGTATCCACCAGGACTAGTTCGGCGGTGCTGCTTACTAGTGCGTGCTCAAAATCTTGTGCATTGCGTGCGACAGCAAAGGCGGTCCCAATCAGTCGCGAATATCGCTGCCATTGCTCGATGGCGCCAACTCGAAAGGTGTCGAGCGATATGACAGCGACCGATCTGCCGTAATCCAGGCGCGCGCGCGCGGCAAGTTTCGCCAGCGTCGTCGTCTTTCCCGCCCCTGTCGGCCCTACGCAGACAATCATTTGTCGCCTGGACTGGGCAATCAAGTTGGGAAATACGCGCAGTCGGGTACGCAATCTCTCCGCAAGCAGGCCGCGTAGCGCTGAGGAACTTCGACCCGATTTACCGAGATTATACACGAGTTCTTTCGCAATGCGCCCATCGATGCCAGCAGCATACAACATGGCCAGGGCACGTTCTTTGGGTGAGCGTTTGGCATTGAGTTCTTCCAACATCGTGCGAAGGGCTACCATTTCACGCTCGAGTTCGTGCACCGATGGTCCCAGTACCATCGTGGGGTTATTGGCGTCCTGCTCCCGACTCGCCTCGCGTCCCATTTGCATCGAGAATGGCCGGGCTCTTAGGTTGCGTGTCGGCGCGGCCACCGTGCGGTTAACATCAGACGAAAACGGCCAGGCCCCGGTGCCTCCTTGTGGACGGGCTGCCTTTACTTCGACGAATGATTGACTAAACCCGCCGCGGCGTCCATTGGACACGTGTCGAGTCGACTCGATAACGGCATCGGGGCCTAGTGCGGCTTTGACCGCTGTAAGCGCCTCTTGAACATCTGCTCCTCGGAACGTTTGGTATTGCACCGACTACCTCCATTTACGCTGCGTGCGCCGCTACGAAACCTACGGTTTCGAACGGCCTGATATTTGCGCTCGGATCGAGCTCGCGAAAACTTAATACAGCCAATTGTGGGCAACGTCGTTCGGCAAACGCTCTGACATAGCGTCGCACGTCTGGACTCGTGACCACACAAGGTGTGAGGCCGCTTCCAAGCATCTTGCGGGAAGCCTCCTCCAAAGATATCCCCAATTGACGCGCCAATTCAGGATCCAGAGCCCCACCAGTGCCCTGCGCAATTTCGCGAAGTGAGCGGCGGAACATGTCTTCAATTGCTGGTTCCAAGACGAGCGTCGATATCGTTCCGTCCGCACCGGTGTATGCGGCAGTTAGTTGGCGCGCCAATCTTTGCCGCGTCATCTCCGTTAGTTGTTCCGGATCCTTTGTACTGGTCGCCATTTCAATTAGCCCCTCGAGAATGGTTCTCAGATCACGAATGCTTACGTTTTCCCTGAGGAGATTCCTGAGAATCTTGATGACTTCGCCTAGGCTCAGTAGGTTGGGAATCAATTCATCGACGAGTTTTGGTGACTGTTTCGAGAATACATCGAACAGGTGCTGGAGTTCCCCGCGTCCCAATATGTTATAGGAGCTGGAGCGAACGACTTCGGCCAAATGAGTCGCCACGATGGTCGCGTGATCGACAACTGTATATCCCAGAGCCTGTGCCAATTCTCGATCGCGGTTAAGTATCCAACGGGCGGGTGAACCAAAGGCCGGATCGGTAGTCGCTTCCCCGTCAATTTGCGGAGCCGACCCAGTGGCGTCCATAGCGAGGAGTCTTCCCGCGCGTGTGACACCCTTTGCTATCTCGGTTCCCAATAGCAAGAATCGGTAGGCGCCCGGCTCCAAGTGCAAGTTATCTCGAATATGGACCGGAGGAATCACGATCCCAAGATCGAGTGCCATCTGCTTTCGCAATGCTGCAATTCGCTCGACCAGCGTTCCGCCCATTTGGGGATCCACCGCATGGACGAGCTGATAACCCACTTCGAGAGCTAGTACATCCAACGGCAGCGCGGCTTCGATGTCTTCCGGGCTTCCCGGGGCAGGGCCGCTTTCAACGGCAGCCGCCGGTGAATCGGCAGGCTCATTGGATTGTTCCTTGATATTCCGCATGCCAAATAGAAGGCCAGCTGCCAACACAAGGAATGGAATCGCTGGCATTCCGGGCAAGAAGGCCATCGCAGCCAGAATTCCCGCTGTGACAGCAACAGGTCGACGACTGCCAAACAGCTGCTGCCGCAACGCGCGCCCAAGTTGATCCCCAGTCGCAGAGCGAGTAACAACCACTCCGGAAGCAGTCGAAATCAGCAGCGCGGGAATTTGCGCGACTAGCGCGTCCCCGACCGAAAGTATCGTAAATGTCGACATCGCGTTGGCGATGTCCATGCCATTGGACAGACCGATCAAAAGTCCGCCGACTAAGTTGATGGCTGTGATCAAAAGCCCCGCGATCGCGTCGCCTTTTACGAATTTGCTGGCACCGTCCATGGCGCCAAAAAAGTCGGCCTCCCGCTCGACATTTCTTCGACGCTCCCGGGCAACTTCGCTGGAAATTACACCGGCATTCAGGTCGGCATCGACTGCCATCTGCTTGCCGGGCATGCCGTCCAACGCAAATCGAGCCGCAACTTCCGCTACTCTGCCTGCGCCTTTGGTGATTACGACGAAGTTAATCACTACTAGGATTAGGAACACGACCAAGCCGACTACGACGTTACCTTCAACGACTAGTCGGCCGAACGCTTCGATGACATGGCCCGCAGCTCCATGACCCTTGTGTCCGTTGAGCAATATTAGCCGTGTCGTTGCAACGTTTAGGCTGAGCCGGAGTAATGTCGCAACCAAAATTACCGCTGGAAACGCGCTAAATTGAAGCGGAGTTTCCATGAACAGGCCGATCAGAAACACGCCAATTGACACGGCGAGGCTTAGGGCCAGCATTCCATCTATTAGGAATGCGGGCATTGGCAGCACCATCATCAACACGATTCCAACGAAGCCTAGAGGAACGACTAGTTCCGCCAGATTTGCTGACTTCGGTGGTTCTAACCGATCACTGGACACGTGATCCCCAATTGCCAAATGTATGCCAGCCACGGAGGCAATTGCTCATTGAATCTGCGCTGAGCATTGCGGGGATAAAAAGCCAAAATATCCGACGTTTCACGTCCAGAAAAGGGCGCCACGCTTGCGATTCAGGACACAGGTAATCGGCGAATTGGCCTGGTATTTGGTTTCACCGTCACGGGACCGACGCAGCGTCAACCGCGATACGCTGGACTAGAGCGGTTTTCACGGGGTCTCTACCCTTGCCAGCGATTGCGCTTCAACCGATACACAATTGCGAGAACCTGAGCCACTGCCTGGTACAGGTCAACCGGAATCATTTTTCCAACTCGAGCCTTTTCCGCGAGCGCCCGCGCCAGAGGTCGATTTTCCACTATTGCAATATCGTTTTCATCGGCAATTTTGCGCATGAACAGGGCCACTTCGTCGTAACCCTTGGCCATCACGAGTGGGGCCCCTTCCATCGGGCGGTAGCGAAGCGCCACCGATATGTGCGTGGGGTTGGCAACAATGACGTCCGACCGCTTCACTTCTTTCGCAATGCCTCGTTTCGCCATTTCCCGAGCCCGAGCGCGAATCCGGGCACGGATTTTCGGGTCACCCTCTTGTTGACGCAATTCCTCCTTTAGTTCCTGCCGGCTCATCATCAGCTCGCGCTGCAAGCGCCACCAACTTTGACCATAGTCCAGGAGTGAAAGCGCCGCGAGGGCCAAGAACGACCCCACCGTCACACGTAACATGATGTGACCGACAAATTCAAGGCCCGCGGGTAGATCCGTACGTGAGAGTCGTGCGAGGCCTGGGAAGTCCGCCTTTAGAATACTGTAAGCGACAGTCGAAACTACACCCACGCGCAACAGCGCCAACAAGGCGTTCATTCCACCTTGTTTCAGCGAAAATAGCTGTTTTAGTTTCCCGGTCGGATCGAGTCGCTCGAATTTTGGCGCCGCCAATTCTAGTCGCGGATTGAAACCGGCTTCCAGCAGTCCCCCGGCTATTCCACCAATAGCGGCGGCAAACGCGATGGGAATAGTAAGAGTTGCGATGCCAATACCGAATTCTTTCAATGTTCGGCTTGGGTCGGACGCACCCAATGCGTGAGCGTTTTGGAAGCAGTTCACGGCAAATGTTTTTGCTACACCTAGCAGAGCTGGACCCGACGCCAGGATTAAGACAATAACAGCACCGGTGGCCGCTACCGCGCCGCCATCGCGACTCCTAGCCATTTGTCCTTCGTCGCGGGCACGCTGGCGCTTTTCTGGTGTTGCCTCCTCAGTCTTTTCGCCGAAATCGTCCGAACTCATCGCGGCGCTCCAACGTCACTGAAGAGACGTTCCAGGTGCGATGAGACTTGCGAGAATTCCACCAATAATCCCCGGGTTAGGTCGGGGAATATCAGTATGAGAGTAAAAATCCCTATCGCGGTTGCGATGGCAAAACCCACGCTAAATACCTGAAGCTGCGGAGCGGCCCTCGACACAAATGCAAGGGTAACTTGCACGATGAAGAGCACCGCAATCATTGGTAGCGCCAGACGAACACCCACGAAAAGTACGTTGCTCGATAGCTCGCAGATTAGTTTCAGACCGTTCGCTGGGGCAGTCATACCTCCGACGGGGATTACTCTGAATCCGCCGAGCAATGCCTGGAGCAGCACTCGGTGCACGCCCGTGGCCAGAGCAAGCAAAATTGAAACGTTGCGCAGCAGTGTGCTCATGATATTTTGTGAACTGTGCGACGTGACGTCAAAAATATGCGCCACTCCTAGTCCTAGCATCGGAGCAATCGTTTCAGCTGCCACTTCGGCCATAGCCACGACAAATCGCACTACGAGCCCCATGGCTATGCCGAGCGTGAATTCTGAGACGAACACCCAGGCCAATTCTATCAGCGACCGCGGGACCAGGGCGGAACTCGAGGTTCCGTGAACCACAAACCCCAACATCAGAACCAATGCGCCGCGCACCCGGACGGGCGCGTTGAGCCAAGCGAGCGGAGCCGCAACGATTAGACCTGCTACCCGCGCGCATTCTAGTGCGAACAAGCTCCCTTCGGACTGAAGCCACGTTTCGAGAAACGTCACCGGACGATATCTGCAATTGAGGTGATCGTGTGCGTGGTGTATTCCATGAGTTGCCTCAGAGACCAGGACCCCATCAGGACGATCGTGCCCATTACGGCAAGCAATTTTGCAATAAAGCTGATGCTGGCTTCATTGATTTGAGTGGCGGCCTGCAGAACGCCAATTATCAGACCTACGGTTAGAGTAATCAGCAATGCTGGCCCAGCGACCTTGGCGCCAACGACAAGCGCTCGAATCAGCAAGTCATTTACTGTGTCGGGCGTCATGCAAAACTCCTGAGCAGAGAACCTACTACCAAGTTCCAGCCGTCCACTAGAACGAATAGCAATAACTTGATTGGCAGCGACAGCATTGTCGGTGGCACCATCATCATGCCCATACTCATCAATAGTGACGCCACCACGAGGTCGACGAGCAGAAATGGAAGCAGTATCATTACGCCCATTTGAAATGCGGTGGTCAATTCGGATATGGCAAATGCAGGCATGGCAATGCGCATTGCCACATCGTCAGGTCCACTCGGCAATTTCGCATTAGTTACGCCGTAAAACATTTGCAGATCCTCCTCTCGCGTTTGCCGGAGCATGAATCGCTTGAGCGGAAGGCTAGCCTGTTCCAGCGCCTGCATTTCAGCAATCTCGTGCCGCAAATAGGGCTGTAGTCCCGCGTCCTTCATTTGCTCGACTATCGGTTGCATAGTAAAGAATGAAATGAATAGCGCTAGACCAATGACCACTTGATTGGGCGGCGATTGACCGCTGCCCAGCGCTTGGCGTACGAAGGAAAGAACTACCACCGTACGAACGAATGAAGTGGTAGTAAGCACGATGGCCGGAAGGACCGCCAGCACGCCCAGTACCAGCAGAATCTTGAGCTGCGGCGCGAGTGGCTGGTTGAGAAAGTCGCTGGGATTCATTGTTTCAGCTTGCCGAGAAGGGATACAAGGCCTGCCGCCTGCCCCTCTATGTCGATGAGCGGCGACACGCTGCGCGACGAGTCCTTGTTCGAACTTAGACTAATGCGATCGTGCGTGCTGTCAGCAAGGACCAAAGCGGGTTCGGTAACGCGGTGTGACTTGATTCCTACCGCGTCCCGGAGGACTTCCGAGAACTTCGAACGCGGGGGGTTTTGACGTCTCGGTGAGCTGCTGGACCGAGTAGAACTCGAGATCTTTGCCAGTCTCGGGTCACTCGAGTCAGGGGCATTGGAACTGATTTCCGCACCAGAGGCTCGTTCAGCGTCATTGTCTGCGAGCGATTCGAGCCAGGCGATTTTCCGCACCGATTGCTCGGTTACCCCGAGCAGTATCAGCCGACCCCCAACTTCCGCGACAACGGCACGCGCCTTGGGTCCCACCAAGGTACCGCTCACGACTCGAATGTGGGTCTTGTTCGGTGTCACACTAACCTTGACCCTTCGTTTCCGACGCCATACGGCATAGCCGCCGATCCCCACCAGAAGCACTGCCGCGACGGATTTGCCAATACCGCTACGCGACGAGATCGTGCTAGCGCCTGCCTGATGTTGGGTGTCCGCCCGCAGCCAGTCCCTGGATGCGCTCGGAACCTTGGCCGTGGCATGGGATATCTGCGACGTCAACGCCATGACCAGGACCGCCAAAGCCACGACGCATTTCTTCGTTGTCATGGCGTTGTACCTGAGTGCGGGCCCTGTTCGGTTACCAGAACTTCCGTCAGGCGGACTCCGTATCTTTCGCCGACTACAACGGCCTCACCTCTGGCTATTAGCCTGTCGTTCACATAAATGTCGAGTGGCTCCCCGTTGGCTTTGCTGAGTTCCAGTACGGAACCTGGCCCCAACCGCAAAACCTCGCCAATTCGCACGCGGCGGCGGCCCAATTCGACCGTGACTTCAACGGGGACGTCCATTACGAAGCCCAGACTATCGATTCCGCGTGCAAGATTCGATGACGCGGACTCCGCGTTGGCAGCGGGCACGAACGCGGCGCCGGTGGATTGTAACGGTGATGGGGGACTTGATACCGAGCTCATACGCAGGCGGATGATTCAATCTCTATGCCGAAACTGCGATGTGGCGACAGATATCGTAATACTCAGTCGTCTGCACGGCCGCGAATTTCTATGGCTAGCTGCCCGCGCGAGATTACCGGGCGACCAGCAAACTTGGTCACGCCACCAATTCGCAGCATTACCGGATCATCGACAGCGGTCGTAAGCCTGAGCACTTGGCCTACTCGCCACGCGAGCAAATTTCTTAGCCCGACTTTTAGCCGTCCCAGTTCCGCAACGACCTCGATCGGAACATCCTTCACGGCCTCCGTCATTTTGGGGTCTCCCGCCGTTGGAAGTTCAACCTCGTCTTCGCGCGCGATAGATTCAAGTGTGCCAATTGCGACCGCCACGCTGATCTTCGGGTCTTCTGGGATATCTTCAAATAGGCAATCGACGCGAAGACCGTCAGTTGCAGGAATCTCCGAAAGCTCGTCGGCGCTTCTTCCGTGCGATGACACAATCGACAGCCGAATTCCCACTTCATCCCGAATTACTGTTGCAAGATCTTCGGCCAATGAACGCGCAACACGGGCGACGAGCGCGCGCTGCGCTAAAGTTAATTCCGTGCCAAGCAACCCTGAACCTGGCGTACTGGCTCCGAGTGATCCTTCGAGAATCAGCCGCAGCGCGGAAGTATTTATCGTAAGGCTGGCCCAAGCAGGAATTTCATCGGATTCGAGCACCACCTCGAAACTAGGCCCCTCAGTCGAGTCTGAATCAGCATCCGCCGGGTTAACGATGTTCACTCCCTGCGGAACCAACCGAGTCTTCTGGCGCACCATGAAGGGGAGCGTTCGACGGGCTGCACGCGCAAAGCGCCCCGCAATTTGCGACATCATCTGTAAGGCTGCACGAAGCTGCCGTTCTCTTCCCGTAAGGTCAACGGAGCGGGCTGAAACACCCTCCCCGCGCTTGCCGACTTGACCTCGCGCGCGCGGCGCCACTTCACGGTTGGAGTCAGACGTGTCTGTCATTGGGCAACAAAGTCAGTTACAACTACGCGGTTACAACGTCGTTCGCCCATCGCACGAGTAATGGTTTCATTCAACTGCTTCGCGATGTTTTCGAATTCGGTTGACTCAGTGAGTTCATCAAATGTCTTCGAGCGCAAAAACCCTATGGCGGCTTCTCTGCCGCGGGGCTGATAGCGCTCAAATTCCTCTTTGGTAGCTTTATCCGTCAGCTCAATCGTTATGCCGACGCGCATGTGATGCATCTCACCGCGCTTGCTCTTGACATCTACAACGATTGGCGCGAAGGCCTGAGGGTTGTTGGGCTCCGCCTCAGCCTCTGCATTATCTTTCCCTGCGTCACCAATATCGCTATTCATCTCGGCTGCTGCGGCACGGTGAGAAATCAGGCGAGGACCGAAGAGTGTCCCGGCCACCGCGGCACTCGCAGAGAGTACCGAGATGACCAGGATTCCCACTAATCGCTTTGGCGATTTCTCCACCTTTGGCTGCTCTGGTTCTTCGTCATTTGCCATTTACAGCCTCACTCACTCTAGCACCAGGACGCGACCGACCACCATTACCGCTTGATATTGATAAGCTCTTGGAGCATCTCATCCGCAGTCGTAATAGTCTTTGAGTTAGCTGAGAACGCACGTTGATGTTGAATCATCGAGACGAATTCAGAGGCCAAGTCGACGTTTGAGCTTTCAACTGAGCCGGAAGACACCGAACCACGCCCACCGCTCGCGGCAGTTCCCAACGCCGCCGGACCGCTGTCACGTGTGTCAATCCAAAGGCTTTGACCCGCTCGCCCCAAACCATCGTTGGAGCGGAACTTTGCAACAGCCAACTGCGAAATTGCGAGCTTCTGCCCGTTCGTGTAAAGTCCCGTTACGACGCCTTGCCCGTCAATTGAGATGCCGGAAAAGTCGCCGGAGGAATACCCGTCTTGCGATTGGGAAGACACGTTAGACGATGAGCTAAAACCAGTCATCGATCCTGGAACGGGTTCAGCTCCTGCTGCACTTGCGGTTCCAAAGTTCAGTGTAACCGTCATTGGGTCAGCATTGGTCGGCGCAAACGTGACAGTGTTGCCACCAACCGCAGTCAATGCGCCATTGGTTCCAAAGGTTAGCGTCCCCGTGGAGGCTGTATCGACTCCATCCATGACGCCGTGCCATTCCCAGGATCCGGGTGCAGTATTTCGGAAGTAGAGGTCCATCGTGTGCGAGTTTCCAAGAGAATCGTACACTGTCTGCGTCGAGGAGAAATTCGACTGACTTGCCAATGTCGAATTGGGATCTCCCCAGGCATTAACTGGAACTGTCGCATTGGCGTCCAAATTGGCAGTGAGTGTCGCCGTGCTTGTCGAATGCGGCTGAATGGACGATGTCGGAGCTTGAATCGACGATGTGGTTGCGGAGAACGTACCGTCGGGATTTGCAGCGTACCCTTGTACCTTGAGGCCGTTTGAGTTAGCGAGATAGCCGTCCTTGTCGAGATTGAATTGGCCGGCACGACTATAGAAATTGCCGCTGACTCCATCGACTGCACCTTTTACTACGAAGAACCCGTCACCAGAAAGTGCCACGTCCGTAGAAATGCCAGTAGTATTGAGAGAGCCCTGCGTAAACTGTTGTTGTATGTCCCCAATGGCAACACCTGAGCCAGGCAGTGAAGAGGACGTCCCAGCCAGAATTGAATGACCTAGCACGTCTTCGAATATGGCACGCTGAGCTTTGAAGCCCACCGTGTTTACGTTGGCAATATTGTCACCGACTACGCCGAGGGCTTGTTGCTCTGCGAGTAGGCCGGAGACGCCTGAGTTCATCGCTCTGAGATCCATGTGTTCCTCCTAATTTATCCTGATGCTTGTGTGTGTTGTTTGTTACGGGTTAGTGGGTGGAGAGTCAACCCGTAGAGACATATTGCTAGGGTCGTCACGATCCAGTCGTGCTCGACGAAGCAGTCGCAATCTGAAGCAGATTGGACGCGGGAGAAGAGATGCCATTGCTTAGGTTAATTACGGCTGAGCCACTCGAGAACGACACGCTCTTCACCGTACTCGTAATGTTCTGAGTCACGGAAACGGCGCTGCCGCTGGATGACGTCGCCGAAACGCCGACTGTGTATGTCCCGGCTGGCTCGAGAGTTCCGGCCGAGCTACGCCCATCCCAAGTCACTTGTGTGATACCAGCGGCTTTCGCTCCGCCGTCAATCGTACGAACCGTATTGCCGCTCGAGTCGCTGATGGTTATGGTCGTCTTTGCACTCGCTGCCGCTTGCTCGAACGATATCGTCGCGGTTGATCCACTACTGGCGAGTGTGACCGAACTGCCGTTGACCGTCGCGGTAGTTCCAACGAGCGAGGCGAGTTGGGCGTTAGACTGACCCTGCAATTGGGTCATGATCTGACTCAAGCTTGTGTTTGTTTGCATGGACTGTTCAAGAGTAGAGAACTGAGCGAGCTGAGCCACGAATGCAGAGTCATCTTGAGGCTTCAGTGGATCCTGATTTTTCAGTTGCTCGACGAGCAACTTCAAGAATTCGTTTTTGCCCAGCGTCTGCGCACTGCCAGTAACGAGACTGGTGCTTGAATTCTGGCTGGCGTTTACTGAGCTGGCGTTACTTACAGAGTCTACCATTGGGATTCACCCGCGTACATCTAGCCGACGTGTCTTGCGACGTGCCTGTTGCTTGTCGGTCCTGTCGTGATTTCCATCGGTTTCTTTGAACCCAGTCTTATTGCTAGGTATCATTCGTGATGGAGCAAGATTGATGCCGACACCATCCATGGCTACAAACGTCAAGGATCTTACTGTCTGGCCGATACTCGTGAGCGCCTGCGTCAGGGAATCCCCGTTTCTGGCGATTGCTGCCAAAACGCCGCTATCTTCCGCTCCAATGCGCACACTCAGGCCGCCTACGGATCGCTCGATTACCAGCGAAAGTTCCCCAAGATCGCCTGCATTGAGGCGAACTTGAATTCGGTTCAGCTCCGATTCATTGCTAGACGCAAAAGTGCCACCCGCGGAAAAGCCGGCTATTTCTTTCGCCAAGAGACTAGCTTCTGACTGCCCCGTGCTGGGCGTCAGCGCCTCAACGTCGGTCCGCCAAGCTTCTGGCGTATCCGCCATGCCCGGAACAATTGGCGTCACATTCTGAATTTGCGCCGCATTGACAGCTATGAGCTCGGCCCACTTTTCGAGGTCTGATTTGGTAATGCTGGGCCTGGTGCGCTCGATCTCACGCAAGGTGGGCGCAAGCTTACTGTTGGGTAGTCCAGTACTATCACAAGACATCGAGACCTCCAGATTTCATGACGCTTCCCAACCCACTATCGGCAAATCCACAGCGACAGTTGGACATGCAAGTTGTATACGTGACGTGTTCTCTAGCCGGTATCGCCACGGCGTGCCGTTAGAAACTTGCGCCGGGCAAGTTCGTCGTTGCTTTTTTGTTCGAGTCGCGATTGCTGCCGCAACTCAGTCGTCGCAAGGCGCTTGTCCAACAACTCCATACGCTTTACGTTTGAGCGCGCCTCTACTACTTTTTCGTGAGCACTACTCAGGAAAAGTTCGGCACTCTGTAGGTTTGACTGAGCCAGGGCGTTTTGCGAGCTTTTGGACGCCAACCACTGTTCGGCATCAATCCACGACGTCAGATTGATTGACTTAGCCGCTAGGCCATTTCTGTATTCCTTAGCCTCAGCGAGGTGGTTTGCCGTGCTAAGTGCGTGATTCTGGGCGAGTTCGCGGCCTTCGTGGGCTTGAACCAGGACACCCGCTTTCTCGTGCAAAGTCTGCTCCCTTATCTCGAGCACCATTTGGACTTTCTTGCGCCTGAGGGTCATCGCATAACTCCCGTTTCGGCACTGCGTGCCAATTCTTGCAGACGGTTGTGGACATCGGGCAGAAGCATCCGCTCATCCGTGCGTTGTCGCAGGAATGCGTTAATCTGAGGCAGAAGTTTAATAGCCAACTCTACGCGCGGGTCGCTTCCGTGTTGATAGGCTCCTACTTGAATTAGATCTGCCGCCTCCCGATGAGCCGCTAGAAGTTCGCGCAACATGCCGGCGCATTTTAGCGTGGGAGCAGGGGCGATCTCGACCGCTAGTCTCGAAAGGCTTTGAAGCACGTCGATTGCCGGAAAATGTCCTTTTTCCGCCATTTCCCTTGACATGACGATGTGGCCATCAAGTATTCCGCGGACCGAATCGGCAATCGGGTCTGTCATGTCGTCCCCTTCGACGAGCACGGTGTAAAGTGCCGTGATTGTACCTGCAGCTCCAGTAGTCCCGGCTCGTTCCAGAAGCCTTGGCAGCGCTGCAAATACGCTAGGAGGATAACCTTTGGTGGCAGGCGGCTCGCCAGCGGCTAGCGCGGCTTCGCGTGTAGCCATTGCGAAACGCGTAACGGAATCCATTACGAGCAATACGTTCTTGCCTTGGTCGCGAAAGTACTCAGCAATTGCAGTCGCTGACTCGGCTCCGCGAGCTCGGAGCAACGGGGGTTGATCACTAGTGGCCGTGACGATAACAGAACGCGAAAGCCCCTCCGCTCCCAAGGAATTGCGGATGAAATCGTTGAGTTCCCTGCCTCGTTCTCCAATCAGACCCACAACATTGATGTCTGCTTGTGAGGATCGACATATCATGCCAAGAAGTGTGCTCTTTCCAACGCCGGCCCCGGAAAATATGCCGATTCTCTGCCCTATACCCAATGGCATGAACCCATCGATGGCGCGAATTCCGGTTGAGAAGGGGCGATCAATGGGCCGCCTGTCAAAGGCGGGCGGCGGTGGGCTATGCACGGGGTATTGAAGAACTGTTGAAATGGGCGGGCCACCATCAATGGGTCGACCAAACGCGTCTACGACTCGTCCCAGCAACTCAGGCGAGACTGTTACTGAGGCGCCCCGATGCGTATGCCTCACTGGGGCCCCTTGGCTTACGCCCGACATGGAGCCGAGCGGAGTCGTCACGAGTCGTCCAGACCGAAATCCAATGTCTTCAATCTCTACGGGTTTAGCCTGACTTGTTTCAATCATCAGGGTGTCTCCTACCGCCGCACGTAGTCCGCCCACTTCCACGATCAGACCAACGACTTCTTGAACCACTCCCCTCGGACTATGTATTGGGGCGTTGATGCATCGACTAAGCGCGTCGTCCAGATTCAACTAGACCTCCCGATTGGTTGCCAATGCTTCAAGCAATGTATCCAAGCGACTTTCGATGGATTCATCGACGCTGCCCACCTCGGTTTCAACAACACAACCATAGGCTGGCAATGTCGAATCGAGGTTTGCGTCAATCATGGTTCCTGCGGCCGAGAAGTGCGCGACGAGTTCATCCTTCAATACGGCAAATTCGGAACCTAAATGAACCCTTACCCGGTCACGAACATTGAGAACTTCCAATCCCTCGCGGACGAGGTCGGTTACGATGTCGGGTTGTGTCCGCAACTCTCGAGCGACTACGCGACGAGCCACGAGAATGGCCAATTCAACCGAGCGATGACTCAGCTCTTCAGTCAAACGCTCATGTGCGCTAACCAGGGTCTGTACGGCTTCGAGGATTGCTGTCTGACTTTCTCGCAGGACTTGGTCAGTAACTTGTCTGGCTGCTCGTTCGGCCACAAGTGCTTCCAATTCCACCGGAGTCATACTGGGCTTCGATGCCTCGCCGGGCACTGGGGCAGTATGCTCTCGACCGACGTTTAGCCTAGCTTTGGTGTTCTCTCCAGAACTCTCGGCCTCATTGATGCGTAGTGAGGCGGAGAGTAGCTCATTGGGAATCGCCGGTGGAGGCGGCAATGTGACTTGTGTAACGGGGTTTGATGGGCGTCGACCCTTAGCCAACCAAGAAGGTTGCCGCCGATGACGGGGCGTGACGTCGTCAAACCGTGCTGGAAATAGCTTGTCTGGACCTGACTGATCAAACCATGCCACTGTTGTCCTCGAGGGATATCACGCCTTCGGCAGCTAACATAAGTGCTTGTTCTACAATCTCGCGCTGTGCGGCCTCGACGTCTGCCAATCGAACACCGCCAAGAATTTCCAAATCTTCCTTCAGCCGTTCGGCTGCACGCTTGGACATGCTAGAGAAAATATGATCCCTCAGCTTTTCACTGGCGGTCTTCAGCGCCATGACGAGCTTGTCGGACGGAACGGATTCCAGGAGCACCCTCAGTGACTTGGCGTCAAGCAGAATGAGATCTTCAAATCCGTACATTGCCCGACGAATCGATGTTGCTAAATCGGCATCATCATCGGCTAGCATTCCAAGGACTGATTCTCCGATGTCCCGATCCATCCTTCGAACAAGAGCAGCGGTCTTTGCAATTCCATCGACGGAAATGAAAGCTTCTGCGCCTGACGTTGGCAATTCAGCGCTCAACGTCGCGGCAACTTCTTCTAGCAACCCTGCTGGTATTTCGGTCATTTTGCCCAATCTTTCAATGATATTGGGTCGGACTTCCTCGGGCAGATGCTGTAGGACCTGGACCGCCTTTTCGGTAGGCAGTTGTGAGATAATGGCCGCCACGAGTTGGGGATGTTCCCGCTCAAGTATCGAGCCGAGCGCAGCTACATCCGCGCTTCCCAACTTCTCCAGTGCGGTCTGAGGCGCATCCACGAATATCTCTTGTGTTTTGGCTTCGCCAAGTGCTTTGAGCGCGACGCGCCTCAAGTAGCGTACACCGCCCTTGGGCACAGCAATCGCCTCACGTGATTGGTCCAGAAATTCCCGGTATACAGCATCGAGGGAAGTGGCGGGGACCGCACGCATCATGGTGGCGACCTCGCGAAGCTTGCGCAAGTCGTCCGTGTCCATTTCCGCTATCACGGGAGCGGCCGCGGACTCGTCAAGGGACAGCAACATAAGCACGGCCTTTTCAGGGCCAGTCAACGCCACGCAATTTCACATGCGATTATCGTGCCGCGGTGGCGTTTGTCACCCCAGCGTTGAGCCACTTCCGAATGATGATCGCGGC
>PMCK01000319.1 GCA_003154095.1 Myxococcales bacterium
TGGCACGTGCGTCGCACGTCCAAATCGACACCTCCGACGACTACGGCGAGCAAAAAACCCGAATTAGGAAATAGCTCTCGGGTTCAAGCTTTGCCCCGCAAAGGAAAGGTCTGAAAAGACATGACCAATGGTAACGCAACCCCCACTTTCGCCGACGCGCCCGAAGAATTGCCCGATGCGCAGGCACAAAACTTAGAAGAAAATCAAAGGTCCGAAGGACCATCACGCCGCGGGCACTCGCGCCGGCAACGCCAGCAGCAGCCGCAAGACGAGCAGCCATTTTACGAAGGCGACGAGCGTGCTCAAGAGGCACTGCAATTCGTCTCCACTGTACTGCAACAGATGGGGATGGAATGCAGAGCCCGGCTTTGCCGACCCCGTGAGGAAGAGGAACAAGGCCAATTGCCCGAAATCGTCGTTGAAGTGTATGGGAGGGATTCTGGAAGGATCATCGGCAAACGGGGCCAAGTTTTGGCAGCGTTGCAGTTCCTAACGCATCGAGCGGTCAATCGACCTACCATCGATCGGCGTCATGTTGTCGTTGATGCTGAGGGCTACCGACTGCGCCGGGAGTCCACGCTGGCCACGATGGCTCAGCGCCTCGGGCAGCAGGCTGTGGACGAGGGTAAAATCATCACGTTCGAGCCGATGAATCCCCGGGACCGCCGAGTCGTCCATCTAGCACTCGCCAAGTTCGAGGGCGTAATTACCAAGAGCGAAGGTGAGGGCGACGAGCGTCGCGTTCAGATCATTCCCGTACGTCGCTAGGACGAAATCAGTCCAAAGGCATGCCAACTTAAACTGGAAAGGACCTAGTCATGATCGTAAAGTCCGTGATGAAAAGTCTCACGCCCGCATTTGCTCTGTGTTTGCTCGTTGCAGGGTGCGGTGGACCCAAGGCCGTGCGCGGAGAGGACGTTGCCGGTCTTGACGACCAGGCCATGAGCACTGGGCTCGACAAACGCGATCTGCAGAAGTTGTTGCACCAGAACATGGAAGCCCTTCAAACCTCCGCAGTCGTAAAACGCTGGGAAGGGGAGAATCGACCGACAGTCGCTATCATGCCTCTGCGCAATGAAACTTCCGAGCATATCGACGGCGAACTCGAGGCATTGGTGAGCGACGTGGAAACTACGTTGGTCAATGCAGGTCACGTGCGCGTGGTCAGCCTCGAACGTCAGGGGCAAGTAATCGAGGAGGTTCGCAAGCAATACGGTGATGCATTCGATCCGGCCGCCATTTCCCGGTGGGGCAAGCAGGTGGGTGCCCGCTATTTCTTTACGGGTAAGGTATTCACCGCGGACGAACGCATGTCGGGTGAAAGGCGTGTTCAGTATTTTCTGTTTACTCAAGTGCTGGACGCTGAAACGAGCGACATCCTATTTCAGTACAAGAGTTCGTTGACCAAAGCGATCGTTAAATAGTTTGTCGCGCGGCCGTTGAGCAAAGGCTTTGTCGTCCACTTTCGTCGAAAACGTCCCAAGCCCTCAAGAGTATGCTTGAACCACTTTGTGTAACCGCCAACTAATCGCAGATGTCAGATAATCGCTGGTTGAGTTTTGTCGTGCGGGTCAATGGGGCCCCGACCCCATTGACGACGACAGGCTAGGTGCGGCAAATGGGTAGGCAATTTTCCTATTTGGTTTTGTGCGGCACGCTTACGGCGGGTTGCGCTGATCACGCTAGCCACACCCTGATAGCGCGCACGGCGCTCGATGCAGGGCGGCCCGAGCAAGCGGTGCAATCTCTCGACAAGGAGCTCGAGGTCGATCGCGCGGAAGATCTGCCGGCCAAAGTCGAGTCGGATAAGGTGTTGCTGCTGTTAGATCGCGCAATGGTGCTCAATCAGCTCGAGAAGTACAAGCTGGTGTCCCGCGATCTCGAAATTGCCGACAAACAATTGGAGATTCTCGACTTCAAGCGAGGCACCCAGGATGAGATTGGAAAATACTTGTTTTCGGATCAAACCGGTCCCTATCGCGCACCCGCTTACGAGAAGCTCCTCGTAAACACGGTCAATATGCAGTGTTACCTGGCGCGCGGTGACCTCAGTGGTGCCAGAGTCGAAGCCAGGCGCCTGAGCGTACTCGAACGCTATTTTCACGATACCGGCGATGCGGGTCAATCACTAATGGGCCCAGGGGACTATCTTGCAGGTTTCATATTCGAAAAGAGTGGGCAACCGCAAGTAGCCCTCCGATATTACGATGATGCGCTGTCACTCGGCAAATTCTACAGTCTGACGGATGCCGTCACGCGGCTTTCGACGCAAACCTCTTACAAGTCGCCGAGGCTAGACAAACTCATCGCAGGCGCAGGTGATGCGAAAGAGAGCGCTCATGCAGCTGACTCAGCCGAGATACTCGTAATCGTGAATTATGGGCGCGTTCCGGCAAAGATCGCGGAGCGAATACCGATAGGCCTAGCTCTAACGTATGCGTCTGGTGCGATTAGCCCCTTTGATCAAGACCGTGCCAATCGCTTGGCAGCTCAGGGTTTAGTCACCTGGGTAAATTTTCCCATTCTGGGTAAGCCGCATGGTCAATATGATCGACCCAGATTAGGGGTAGATGGAAAGCCTCAAGACCTAGACGAAGCCCTCGCCGTGGACACTGCCGCAAGTCAAGCTTGGGAATCCGTCAAAGGTAAAGTCGTAGCCTCGGCGATTACTCGAATGATTACTCGAATCATAGCCGGTCAAGCCGTACAAAAGGCTACAGGCAATGGGCTGACGGGCTTTTTGCTCGGTCTTGGCACGCAGGCGACAATGACGGCAACCGACACGCCCGACACTCGCAGCTGGTCGACGCTACCGGCGCGGATTGCAATTGGGCGTTTGCGGGTAGCACCCGGTCAACACACCATCGACATTACAGCTCGTGGCACACGCAAGCACATCACAGTCAACCTCGAGCCCGGCGGCTGGACCGTCGCCATGCTCACGGTACTGCGTTAGTCTCTTGGCGGTGAGATCTTGACCAATTTTGACAAGAAATGTCTCAATGTTTTCATGGCTATCAGCAGTCAGCCGTCAGCAATCAGGGTTTTCTGAGTTCTAGCTGAAAGCTGATTCCTGATCGCTGATAGCCAAGCGTCCAGTTTGGTTACGGCTGCGCCGGATTAGGTACTGTCCGACGCCTCTGGTCAGCAAGGTGAGCGTGTGTCACCGTGTAGTGACGAGTCCCCTCAATCACTGTAGCGAAAACCGAGTGCCATCGAATCGATAAGAACGGGCGGCGCTCTTGGACCAGGGCAAAACCAGTGGTTCGATACCTCCATTGGGTTCTGATTCAGACGGGAATGGGTAGCTCTTCGCCGTAAACCCGACGGCACGACCGGCTATCATTTCGATAGCCGTCCCGACCGGTTGAGGCACAAATCGAATTCCAGTGAGCACCAACTTGTCGTTCAGCATGCGTCCCGTTTCGGCCCCAAATATCCGGCGGATACCAGATTCGGAGATTTGATAGATGTACATAACCGAGCGGTTAACATCTACATCATCCAGTTCCTTACCGGCCTTTCCGTGAAGCGCGGCAAGCACGATAATCTCGGCCTTGCCGTCACCCGTAAGGTCACGTGCCGTCATATCCAAAATGTCATTCGCGGACGCGACGCCTACGCTCGTATAAACGTAGGTAGTACCTTCGTGAAAATTCTTCCCAAAACAAACGATGTCTCTATCATGCACTAGTACGCGTTCATTGACGGTATCTCCGGCAACATCCGTAACGAAGTCGAAACGCGGCTTGCCCTTCTTGACATGACGGTCCTTGCGATAAAGGGCGTAGACCTGATCTTGCATTTCGTCCGTGCTCGGAGGCCTCGGTGCGGGGGGAGCCACGACGGTGGGCGCCGCGTGGCTTTCTGGATGGCGCTCACGAACCCGATCCCGCTTGGCTGTACCCTTAGTTTTTGGGGATTGCGCAGTTTCGCTCACCTTGACCAGATGACCTCCTTGCCACCCGAAGCTGAGGCTCCCCACCTTGTCCCACGGTAAGAGGGCGCTCTCCATATCTGAAGGCTTCGGCTCGCTATAACCTTCTTGTTCCACGCCGTCGGAGGAACCTTGCGCAATAGTCAGAACCGTTCGCGAGCCGTTCCTGCCAATCTGAACGTCGTTATTGATCGTTCCCGAGGCGGTGGCCAGGCCTACCTCATGAATAAACACGGGCTTTAGCGTATTGTCACTATCCATGCGCAAGATTTCAACGACATCGCGATAGTGATCTTCGGAACCTATGCGCACAACAGTTACGACTTCCTCGTGACCGTCGCCATCGAAATCTGCAGATTGCAGGCGACGAACCTTGGCTGCATCCTGCACCTGCAAATCGGCAACCACGAATTCTTTGCCACCTCGAAAATGCGGTCCAACCACCGTCAGGAAGTGATCGTACAGCGCTATGCGCTCCAACATTGCGTCCCCCGCAACATCGGCGAACATTTCCCGCGCAGGCTCGGTTCCCAAACTTTGGGCGCGGATCAGTCCGTCAAAAAGCGCCTGTTCCGATTCGGTCAGAAGTGCTGGAAGTTCTTTGCCCTCTTTTCCAGGCGTAGTGGCTGTTATTGATGCGATGCGATTGGTAGATACCGCATCCGTCCACTGAACACCCGCGCGCAGCCCGATACGCGTTCTGCTCGCTTCGGGAAAGGTTTTCCACGGAATCTTGGCTTCGAATGTCAGCCCGCCAGTTTCAGGCGCCTCGACCAATTGTGCACCGCTCGGTCGCTGTCCTCCCAACATTACGACGCCCGGCAATTTGCCAGGGTCGCCCGGGAAGAGCTCGACTGCGTGCGTGTGATAACGTCCCTTGCCGACAGGAAATGCAAGGTACAGTGTCGCATGGTCATCGCCATGTCCGGCCGCTGCAGTTCGCACAATCTTTGTGTCTTCAATTCGCATTGCCACGTACAGATTTTCATCGTCGTAGGCCAATGCAACTTGTGCGCTCGCTTTGTTGGCTCGCTTGCCTGATTTAGTAATGTTGAGCGACGACCATGCACCCGGCAATTCACTCGGCACGCCGTCCAGACGCACCTTGACATCCGATGCGTTATCGGCAGTTATCATGACTCCCTCTGCGGCCGAAACCGAGAGCGCACCGAACATAAGGGCGAGGCTCGACAGCGTGGCGAAAATGGAACGCTGATGCATGGCCAAAGCTTAGACGTGGCATTGCACAAAGCAAATCCGGCTTGTTACTTAATGTTTGCGCTATTCTGCCTATGCCGAACTATGCAGTTTTATTTGAATTGGCGGCCCGCGGTGGCATTGAAGTCACGTTTTCCCTGATTGGTACCAGTCAAAACCACAATGACTCTTGGCTATCAGCTTTCAGGTATCAGCTTTCAGCCGGAAATCTGAAATCCTGATCGCTGACGGCTGGTGCGACCAAGCAAT
>PMCK01000112.1 GCA_003154095.1 Myxococcales bacterium
GGTTTGCGCGAGATGCTGCACATTCTCAACCGAATCGTCACGGGGGACGGGCGCGAAGGCGATATCGAATTGCTGGAAGAGATCTGTGACACCCTTGAGGCGACCGCGCTCTGTGCACTTGGAACGAGTGCACCGAACCCGGTAAGAAGCGCGATCAAGCATTTTCGGAGCGAATTCGAGACTCACATTCGCGAGAAACGATGCCCATCGTTGGCGTGTATGAGCCTCATTCACTACAGTATCGACGGCGAACTCTGTAATGGTTGTTCTGTGTGCCGAAAGAACTGCCCGCCAAACGCGATCCTCGGTGAGCCCAAGAAGCCACACCGCATCGATCAGGGACTGTGCGTCAAGTGCGGCAATTGTTTCACCCTGTGTCCACCGAAAATTCGAGCCATTTCCAAACGTGATGGCAATGTGCCCGCAACCGAACAATCCATAAGCATGAGCCCACGGGCGGTATGAGTAAGGAGACGACAATGACTCGAATCACTTTGACGATTGACGGCGAAACCGTTCAAGCAGACGAGGGAACGAGCTTGCTCGAAGTGGCTCGAAAGGCCGGAGCAGACATTCCTACTCTCTGCCACAACGAGCAACTCAAGCCTCACGGCGCGTGCCGCCTCTGCACGGTGGAAGTCGTGAAGGGCAAGCGAACTAGGCTCGTAGCTTCTTGCGCGTATCCGGTCGAGGAGGGGTTAGTCGTGCGGACCAGCACGGTGGAGATCGAAAAACACCGCAAACTTCTGGTCGAAATGCTCTACCCGACGGCACTGCATTTGGCGAAACGATACGGAATCACCAAGTCCAGGTTCGAAGCGGAGCGAGGTGACTGCAACCTGTGTGGTTTGTGCGTCAATTATTGTCGCGAGGTTGCACATAGGAATGTCCTCTATTTCGAAGGTCGCGGTATCGACCGAAAGGTGGCTTTCGTACCCGGAAAGGCACAAGAGTGCTCGTCTTGCGGCGCCTGCTTCGAGTTGTGTTCGGGTGGATTCGTCGTAACCAATCATGGAACGGTAAGCCTGAACGAGCGAATCTAACGCTCGATTCGGCGGTCCCCACACCAGTACGGTTCTCCCCGATCCATGCAGTTCGTCATTTCAGTGCGCCAGGGTAGTTGGAACGTAACTCATTGCGCGTTAAAATAATCCTGCTGAATGTGCGGACTGCATGGGTCGAGGGTTTGTTTTCCGTGATCGAGCAGATGAACGCAAACTCTGTCTGAGCCTGTAGAGAAGAGAAGGAGAATATGACATGTGTCCGCAAACCGTTCGGAACGAGGCCCCGTCGGACGATAAACGCTGGAAGATTATCAATGCGACGATGCGCCGTAATGGCGACGATTCCCACGCCCTCATCGAGACGCTCCACTCGGTGCAAGAAACTTTCGGCTATCTCGACGACGTTGCGCTCAGCTACGTAGCAAAGAGTCTTCGAACACCCCTAAGCCGTGTGTACGGCGTGGCTACGTTCTATCACTTCTTCACGCTGAAACCCCAAGGGGAGCACAGCTGTGTCGTGTGTACGGGCACGGCCTGCCATATCAAGGGGGCTCAGGCGCTGCTCAGTGCAATCAAGGGAAGTTTCGGCGTAGCACCCGGGGAGACGACAGCCGACAACAAGTTGAGTGTCATCTCGGCGCGGTGTATTGGCTCCTGCGGGCTTGCGCCGGCGGTGGTCATTGACGGCAATGTCATGGGCAATCTTTCTCCGCAAACACTGGTGGCGCGGGTAGAAAGGGAGATCGGCTAAATGCCTTCCGACGAATTGGTCGCGCTCAAGACCAAAGCCGAGCAACGCAATCGTGCGAATCGCATCTGCGTCTGTACGGCGGCGAGTTGCCAATCGGTTGGAGCCGATCGTGTTCACAAAGCGTTCGAAGCCGAAGTAAACAAGAGCCAACGCGAGGAACAGGTGGAAGTACGTGCGGTTGGTTGCATGGGCCTCTGTTCCGCCGGACCGCTCGTGCGTATCGAGAATGACGAGACCGCGGTCCTGTACCGAAATGTGACGGAGCAAGACGCTTCGGCATTGGCTCAGAGTATTGGCCGTGCGCCGGTGGAGCGCCTGATCTGTCCGACGGATGTGCCATTCTTTACCCGTCAACACAAGATAGTGCTTGCCAATTGTGGGCAGATCCATCCCGAACGCATCGAGGACTACGTTGCGGTTGGTGGCTACGAGGCGCTCTATCGTGCAATTACGGAGATGACGCCGGGTGAGGTGCTTGCGGACGTGAAAGCGAGCGGCTTACGTGGTCGCGGGGGTGCGGGTTATCCAACGGGGCTGAAGTGGCAAACCGTCGCCAAGAGTCCCGATCCGGTAAAATACGTAGTTTGCAACGCAGACGAGGGGGATCCTGGGGCATTCATGGATCGCAGTGTACTCGAAAGTGATCCGCATCGTGTGCTTGAAGGTATGGCAATCGCGGCCTACGCAGTCGGCGCCAATCTCGGATACGTCTACGTGCGTGCTGAGTACCCGCTGGCAATCAGTCGGCTTCGCCTGGCAATTCGACAGGCCAAGGCGGCAAATCTATTGGGACAGAACGTGGCGGGGACGCGCTTCGAATTTTCGGTCGATATTCGACTCGGAGCGGGCGCGTTCGTGTGCGGAGAAGAAACGGCTTTGCTCCTATCCATCGAAGGGCGGCGTGGGCAACCGCGACCGCGTCCGCCGTATCCGGCAGAACGGGGCCTGTTTGGTCGGGCAACCCTAATCAACAACGTTGAAACCTACGCGAACATCGCGACGATCGTCGATCGCGGTGGCGCGAGTTATGCGTCGATCGGCACTGAGCGCAGCAAGGGGACCAAGGTGTTTGCGCTGGCTGGGCAGGTAAAGAACACCGGACTCATCGAAGTGCCCATGGGGATCAGTCTGCGTGAGATCGTCGAAGACATGGGCGGAGGGGTTCCCGCTGGGGGGCGCATCAAAGCAGTGCAAACAGGCGGTCCTTCGGGAGGATGCATCCCAAACGAGCATCTGGACATGCCGGTCGATTACGACTCGCTGCAACAGGTTGGATCGATCATGGGTTCCGGCGGCATGATCGTCATGGACGAGTCATCGAACATGGTGGAAGTGGCGCGCTATTTCATGGAGTTTTCTATGAGTGAATCCTGCGGCAAATGTGTTCCATGCCGCGTGGGTACCTATCAAATGCACCAGATACTGTCACGGATGCTCAGCGGCTGTGCAGGCCCCGGCGACCTGTCAATGCTCGAAGAGCTCACGCGTGCCGTTGGTGAAACGAGCTTGTGTGGCTTGGGTCAGAGCGCTCCCAATCCGATAAAGAGTACTCTGCGCTACTACCGGTCGGAATATGAGGAAGCTTTGCGAAAATCGCGTCCAAGCATGCCGCTTGCAGAGGAAGGTGTAAGGTGACAAGTCCTACGCGGGTCGTGACGTTGCGAATTGACGACCGTGAGGTGAGTGCTCGGGAAGACGAGACCATCTTGCAGGTCGCTCGAGACAACGAGATCTTCATTCCAACGCTCTGTTGTCTGGAAGGTCTCAGTACTTGGGGTGCTTGCCGACTCTGCCTGGTCGAGGTAAGCGGCAGCAACAAGCTGCTTGCGGCCTGTGCCACTCGCGTGGCGCAGGACTTGGAGGTTAAGACTAATACTCCGCGCATTCTCGCCTATCGGCGTACCATCCTCGAGCTTTTGTTTTCGGAGCGAAACCACGTGTGTTCCGTCTGCGTCGCCAACGGTGAATGTGAGCTGCAGAATTTGGCTCAACGGTGCGGAGTTGATCACATCCGCGTGTCGTACCGATATCCCGAGCTTTCCCTTGATTTATCAAACGATCTCTTTCGTCTTGACCCGAACCGCTGCATCTTGTGCACGCGCTGTGTTCGGGTTTGCGATGAAATCGAAGGGGCTCATACTTGGGATGTGATGGGCCGGGGCATCGATTGCCAAGTCATCACCGATCTGAAGGCGCCATGGGGTGAGTCGAAATCCTGCACAAGCTGCGGCAAGTGTGTCCATGTCTGTCCGACTGGGGCACTGAGCCAGCGCGGCACCGCCATTGCCGAAGTGCACCATCATCGCGACTTTTTGCCCTACCTAACCCAAATGCGAGGTGAACGTGACTAGTGCTACGACGGCAGGGCTAACGCAACGTCCTCGGTTGGCTACGGTGTGGCTCGATGGTTGTTCCGGCTGTCACATGTCACTGCTCGATCTCGATGCTCGACTGTTCGAGCTAGTCAGTCTATGTGACGTGGTTTACGGACCGCTCGTCGATACCAAACGGGTCCCGGAGGAGATCGACCTTACGTTGGTGGAGGGTGCCGTCAGCAGCGATCACGACTGGCACTTGGTAATCGAGCTTCGTGCACGGTCCAAGTTGCTCGTTGCGTTTGGGGATTGCGCCGTGACTGGGAACGTCCCGAGCATGCGCAATGTCGTACCGCTCTCCGCGATCTACCAACGGGTGTTTCCAGCCGCGGCTGCAATAGGGGGAGACTGTCCAACGGTTGGCGTCCCGCGACTCCTCGATCGGGTGCTACCAGTGCACCAAGTGGTTTCGGTGGATCTATTCCTCCCCGGGTGCCCACCCGCCGCGGAAGCCATCTATCAAGTGCTCCTAGACGTGCTCGCGCAGCGGGCGCCCGAACCCCTGAAACTCACCCGATTTGGCGCCTAGGCGCTCTTTGAGGTATCTCCCGAATGCCCACTCTGACGATTGAACCCATCACCCGGATCGAGGGTCACGCGCGCATCACGCTGCAGATGAACGACGCCGGAGAGGTCGAGGATGCTAAGCTCCACATTACGCAACTGCGCGGTTTCGAGAGGTTCTGCGAAGGTCGGCCCTTCCCGGAAATGCCATCGCTAACCGCCCGTACCTGCGGGATCTGCCCGGTGAGTCATCTCATCGCGTCAAGCAAAGCCTGCGATGAATTGATGGCGGTGCAGATACCGCCGGCTGCGGTTCGATTGCGCCGGGTGATGAACCTAGCGCAACTTCTTCAGTCCCACGCCTTGAGTTTCTTTCACCTCTCGTCGCCTGATCTATTGCTCGGCTGGGATTCCGACCCCTCAGTACGCAACGTGTTCGGGCTGATGCGGGAAAACCCGCAGCTCGCGCGCGACGGTATTCGTCTACGACAGATTGGTCAGAGCATCATCGAGGGCTTGAGCGGGAAACGTGTGCATCCCGCGTGGATCGTACCGGGTGGCGTTCAAAGTCCGATGACGGAGGTAATGCGTAGCGAGATCCAAGCCTTGCTGCCAGAGGCGATGGAAATCGCGGAGCGCACCTATCGGCTCTATCGCGGTGTTGTCAAGCGCTTCAAGGACGAGTCCGAAGTATTTGGCAACGTGCCCACCCTGTTCATGGGATTGGTCGATGCAAAGGGCAACCTTGAACACTACGACGGACTCTTACGAATCAAGGATTCCGAAGGTAACATCATCGAGCAGGGAGTGCGCGCAGACGAATACTCCGAGGTTATCGCTGAAGCAGTCGAAGCTCATTCTTTCGTCAAGTCGCCTTACTATCGCCCAATGGGATATCCGCACGGGTTGTACCGCGTGGGGCCCCTCGCACGCCTCAATATCGTCGAGCGCTGTGGTACTCCGGCTGCGGACGAAGCGTTGGAAGAATTTCGAGCGCTTTCTCCGGGCAAGCCTGTCAGTAGCAGTTTTCACTATCACTACGCGAGACTCGTTGAGATGCTCTTCGCCGTCGAGCGGTTGGAGCAGCTAACGGCAAGCAACGACATCCTCGACCGGAAGGTGCGGGCACGGGCGCGCAGCAACAAGAACCGCGGAGTCGGGATCTCCGAGGCGCCCCGTGGCACTCTGATCCACGACTACACCATCGACGATGAGGGACGCGTCACGGGGGTCAATCTCATCGTTGCTACGGGGCACAACAACCTTGCGATGAACCGCAGCGTCTTGCAAGTAGCGCGCCGGTACGTGCAGGGGCCAAAGGTCACTGAGGGAATGCTCAATCGGATCGAAGCAGTGGTCCGATGTTTTGACCCCTGCATGAGCTGCGCAAGCCATGAGTTTGGGCGAATGCCGCTCGATGTGCGCGTGATTGGGCACGATGGGAGCGAACTGCAACGCGTGCTCCGGGGATAGTCGCTAGCATGCGTGAACTCGTCGTTATAGGATTTGGGAATTCGCTCCGGCAAGACGATGGGTTTGGTCCCGCCGTCGTGGAGCGATTGTCCGAGCGCGTCGACGACGATCGGGTCGGGCTGGTGGCAACGAGCACTCTTACCCCTGAGCTGGCTGCAACTCTCGCAGACACTCGACGTGTCATCTTCGTCGACGCGTGTGCCACGCTCTCGCCCGGAGAAGTGGCGCGGCGTGACGTCAGTTGCGATAGGCAGTCCGATGTCTCACTCGTCCATTTTCTGTCCCCCGAGGCACTGCTCGTTTGGACGGAGCGTCTGTACGGTCGCGTACCCGATGCGGAGCTATGGCTGGTCGGGGCAGAGCAAACCGGACTGTCCGAGGAGCTCACGGAAGTTGTGGCAGCGAGAGTCGATGAATTCGTGCATGCTCTAGAGGAGCGGATTGATGCTCATCAAGAAAACTCATGATTCGTCAGGCGACGTGAGATCATCTTCGGCGATTAGGACGCGCATTCAGTGTCTTCATTCGCGCTCGTGCTTCGCGGTGTCGGCTTGGCCAGCCATTTTTCGAGTAATTGCGACAGAGCGGCGGGTGTCACCGGCTTGGTGATATAGTCGTCCATCCCTGCCGCAAGACATTCTTCCCGATCACCCTGCATGGCTTTTGCGGTCATAGCAATGATGGGGATCTGATGATTTTGGACTTTGGACTGCGGATTGCGAATCAGCAACGTGGCTTCAATTCCATCCATTTGCGGCATCTGCACATCCATGAGCACCAGGTCGTAGTGGAAAGTTTCGAGCGCCTTGAGCGCTTCTGCGCCGTTGGCTACGGCATCGGCGCGCAGGCCTAGTTTCTTCAAAATGGCCGTAGCCACAGTCTGGTTGGTAATGTTGTCTTCGGCCAACAGGATCCGCGCCTTGCTGCTAGCAAACAGGTTCAGCATCTCCCGAAACTCGTGACGCGTGTTGTTGGGTGGCGGCGATAGATTACCCTGCGCCGGCTTGGACTGTGTACCCAGACGAACGGTGAACCAGAACTCCGAGCCCTTGCCTTCTTCGCTCTCCACACCGACCTCGCCACCCATTAGCTCCGCCAGTTGCTTCGAGATGGCAAGGCCCAGGCCGGTGCCGCCATGGCGCCGCGTGGTCGATGCGTCAACTTGGCTAAACTTTTCGAAGAGCAGCCCGAGTTTGTCTTGTGGGATGCCAATGCCCGTATCGCGCACTGAAATGCGCAGCCGAACTTCGTTTGTATACGTGTCCAATAGCGAAACACGGACTACCACCTCACCGGCGCGGGTGAACTTGACCGCGTTGCCCACCATGTTAGTGAGGATCTGGCGTAGGCGACCCGGATCGCCGCGCAACAGCTTGGGCACATCGAGATTAGCAGCGCAGAACAGCTCAAGTCCTTTTTCGCGTGCGGACTGAGCTAGCGTTGCCGCAAAGTCATCCAGCAGGCTCGACAGATCGAAATCGAGTGTCTCAAGGTCGAGCTTGTTCGCCTCTATCTTCGAAAAATCGAGGACATCGTTGAGCAGACCCATCAGCGATTCACCGCTGCCGCGCGCGGTCTCGGCAAAGCGCCGCTGTTCATCGTTCAGCTCCGTATCCAGCAGCAGCCCGAGCATGCCGATGACCCCGTTCATGGGCGNNTCATGGCTCATATTGGCCAGAAATTCGCTCTTTGCAGCGCTAGCCATCTCGGCCTGAGCTGCCATGTAATTGGCGCGGGCCGTGGCTAGTTCGAGGCGGGCGTTGGTTTCGACCAGCTCGTCTTGCGCTCGCTTGCGCTCGCTAATGTCCAGGACGAACCCGCGGAGCCCTACCAGTTGTCCCTGTCGCTGGATCGGCGCCGAGAAGGTGAGTGCGTCAAATGACTCGCCGCTCTTGCGCAGAGCTCGATATTCCAGGTAGGCGCCGGGCATTTTGTCGGCAAAGCGATCCCGCATCCTCTGTCGCACCACCGGCCGATCCTCCGGCGATACAAGGTCAATGGCGTTGATTCCTTTCGCTAGATCTGCCGGCGTTACTCCGTACGTGCCAAGGCCATGGTCATTGGCGTAAATGACCCTGCCCGAAAGGTCCGTCTCGAAGATCGTTTCTGGGAACACTTCCGCCAATTGTCGGAAGCGCTCTTCGCTTTCACGCAGCCGTTCTTGTGCCTGCCGCCGAGAAGTGATGTCGATGAATGTTGCAATCGTGTGTCTCGGCAGACCATTGGCGTCAAACACCATGGCAACGTTGATATCTACCCAGATGGTCGCCCCCTGTTTCGTGATATAGCGCTTCTCGAAATTGCGGGCGCTCCCACTAGCCTTCATCGCCCCCATTTTGATGCCGGTTTCACGATCGTCGGGATGCGTTACGTCATCGAACGGCCTGCCCACGAGTTCGTCGGGCGTGTACCCCAACATCCTGGCAAAAGCCCCGTTGACCTGGAGAAGGTGACCGTCGATCGATGCCAAAGTCTGGGGCACGGCTCCCCGAACGAAACTTGCGGTGAAGATTTCGTTCATCTCCTCGGCTCGCCTCTGCTCGTCCACGTCGCGCGTCGCCGCCAGGATACAGACTTTACCAGCTATCTCGATCGGATCAGCCGAAGTGTCACCCCAGAATTCGCGACCATTCTTGGATCTGACGCGCGACGAAAAACCTCGCACGCGACCTTTGGTATTGTACTCGTCGAGGAATCGTTGGCGATCCTTGTAATCCGCCCAAAGACCGAGTTCTTTGGAAGTCTTTCCAACGATTTCATGCCGCAGGTACCCCGTCTGCTGCTCGAATCCCCCATTGACCTCGATAAAGTCGCCAGTCGCGACTTCAAAAAGGTAGATGGCATCACAGTTGTTCTCGAACACTTTGGAGAATTTCTCTTCGCTCAGGCGCAATGCTTTCGCCGTTGCACGGAGATTCGAGGATGCACCAAACGTGACCCAAGCGACCGAACCTTGGGTCAATGCAGCAATCAAGGAGTTTCCGATGGCTGCTTCAATACCTGCTTGGTGAAGCACTACGACGAAGCAAGTAGCGACGGAAGTAATGACTGCCGCCACCACAACGGGTAGTTCGAGGATGACGCCTGCACAGGCTACGGGCGCGCTAATCGCCAACATCAGGCCCGCTCCCGAACGCCCACAAGCCGCAAACGCGATTCCACAGCAGACTATCGGCACGACCGCCGCAATCACGATCCAGTCAACAACTTTGGGCTCGCGTCGAATCACGATCCAAAGCGACGCGGTCAGGCTGACCCCGAGCACCGCCAACGACGCATTTAGGCGACCCGCCGTGGTGTCTGCGAGCAAGTAGGTAACAGCGATAATCGCGGGCGCGACCAGCGCGTACAGGACGAGCGCAAGCTTTCGCCGTTTGACAGGAGTGTCCTCGAAGATCCCTCCAGAAACCCGAAGGGCATTGCGCGCCATATGCATCAAACGGCCGGCATTGCCAGATGCTAAGGATGACGCACAAAGACGGCTGGCTCGAGGCACGGACCGCGAACATTCCGTGCCGAAACAAACATAATCTCCGTCGCCGGTCGACCGAATCCAATGCCCACAGAATCATTGGCGACACTGCCCCACAAGCAGCCCGTAGAAGTAAGTGAGTCAACTGGAGTCTTTGCGATCACGAGGTCGCGTCCAACACTTCCCGGACTTTCCTTGTTAGGTCGGACGTCGTAAACGGCTTGCCGAGGAAGTGAGCCCCTGCCGCGAGCACGCCCTGGACGCCGATCGCGTTGTCGGTGTAGCCCGACATGTAGAGAATCTTGAAACTTGGCCGCACCTTCGACAGTTCTTCGGCGAGCACTCTGCCGCCCATTTGTGGCATGACGACGTCGGTCAAGACGAGATGAATGTTGCCAGTGTGCTGCGCGCAGGTCAGCAGCGCAGCGGCTCCGTCTGCGGCAGTCAAGACTTTATAACCGGTTGCAGACAGGATTCTTGATACCGCCCTACGCAGCGCTACATCATCTTCGACTACGAGGATCGTCTCGGTTGTCGCGGCTGACCGTAGCACCTTGGGGGAACTAGCTGTCACTTGTGTTGTGGCAGAATGCTCCCGCGGCAGATAGATCTTGAACGTCGTCCCGCAGCCCGGTTCGCTGTAGACCCAGATATTGCCACCACTTTGCTTGATGATTCCATAAGCTGTGGAAAGGCCAAGACCTGTACCCTTACCCATTTCCTTGGTTGTGAAGAATGGTTCGAAGATCCGAACTCGTGTTTGCGCGTCCATACCGTCGCCGGTGTCCGAGACCGTCAGCTGCACGTAAGAACCCGGATTGGTCGCCACATGTGTCGCCACGTACGCATCATCGATTTCGACGTTGGCGGTCTCAATCGTGAGTTTGCCGCCTCGTGGCATGGCGTCGCGGGCATTAATCGCAAGGTTCATAATCACCTGCTCGATTTGACCCGGATCGGCCAATGTGAGCCCGATATCGGGCGCGAGGAATAGGGTGAAATCGATGTCTTCACCTAGAATCCGCCGGAGCATCTTCTCGACGCCCGTCGCAACCATGTTCAGGTTCAGCGACACGGGTTGCAACACTTGCTTGCGACTGAAGGCCAGAAGTTGCCGGGTCAGGGCAACCGCACGATTGGCAGCCTTTTTAACCTCGAGGAGTTCGTCCTTGAGTGGGGCGCCCTCCGTTGCTTGGTTCATTGCCAGCTCATTGTAGATGAGAATCACGGAGAGCAAGTTATTGAAGTCGTGCGCTACGCCTCCGGCGAGTCTGCCGACCGCCTCCATCTTTTGCGACACCCTGAGCTGCTCTTCTAGATTTTCGCGTTCCTGCTGGGCTAGCTTTTGTACGGTTATATCCTGCACCGTGCCGACCATGTGTACAAATTGATTTTCGCTGCCATGGACCGCTTGGGCTCCACCCTTAAAGTAGTGGATCGTGCCGTCGGGCAAGCTAATTCGGTACTCTAGATCACAAGGCTTTTCTGTACCTGCGCAGTCGGATATCCATGTCCGCATTGCCGAGCGATCGTCAGTATAGATTAGGCTGACTAGTGACTCCGCAGTCGGGACGAATGTGTCCGGTGAAACCCCGTACAGACGATACAGTTCATCTGACCAGACCATCGGGCCTTTCATGTCCCAGAGCCAACTACCAATGTGACCCGCGCGCTGCGATTCAGACAGAAGACGCTCTTTCTCGCGCAATGCTTGCTCTGCCCGCTTACGATCGGTGATATCCCGAATATTGCATTGGATTACACACTGGCCGTCTACTCGGTAGACGTTGCTAACGAACTCGACATCGATCCTATGTCCGTCGCGAGCTTCTAACGGAAGATGCTCGTAGCGAACGTAGCTCTTGGCCTGCAAGGTGGCAAATGCAGTCTTGGAGGCAGCGATATCCTTGAAAAGACCCAGTTCCCAGAGGTGCTGTCCGAGAAAGTCGTCATGGGAATAGCCCGTCAATTCCAGAAGGTACGGGTTGACATCAACGATTTTCCCGGTGTCAGCATCGAGAATCAGGATTCCATCCTTGGCAGCTTCGAACAAGCGGCGGTACCGCGACTCAGATGCTTCGAGCGCGTGTTGTGCCTGCGTCGCGAGCTCTGTCGTTCGATCGCGGGAGATGAGATTCACGCCAGTGACATCGTCATTCACATTGCCGGCGGGCGCACTGCCGCTGGCTATGGCAGGCTCGCTACCGTCGTTGACGTTCCGCGGCACCTTGAAGGCCGTGACCTCAGCATCAAGGCTTGCAACTCTTGAACTGAGGCGTGCGATTTCACACTCATATTCCCGAAACGCTTTGTCGTCTCCACTCATGGCGCTTTCCCCCGGGCGTCTGATGGCCCCGAATTTTTTTTAGGCTGGACTCATATTTTCATTCACGAATAGCATATGACAACGTTCACAACCAATTGACTATCGCACCCGACGGCTCGCTACCCCAGGCATTTCCCGATATCGATTCACGATCCGCGCTTGGACACTTCATACATTCGCAAGGAAACGATATCCGCAATACAATCATGCCCGTTGCCTCACAATCCCAGCAACTCAAAACGATTTGGCAAAATGCGAATGAGCATTTTGCAAATTGCGCTTCACGGAGTGCCGTCTCAGTCAAATATCCGCGTAAAGCACACAATCCGAGTCACGACCTCGTTGGCACAAACTCTGCTTGAAGTCGCCGCTGCCGTTTTTGAAGCAGCGTGTCGATGTGGGTAGCTGTCGCAACTACAAGGGGGAGTTCATGACTGTGTCATCAGGCAAGCGGGGCGTGTCGGCTGATGTTAGTTCACCGGAAGGGGAAATGTTCGACAGTCGCCCAGGAGAATCGGTCGAAGAAATATCGCGCGACATGACACCCGGGGGCACCGAGCGGATCGCGTTAGCCGAGGACGACCCGCTCATTAGAAGAACTCTTGAACATCTTCTGACTGATCTTGGATATCAGGTAGAGGCTTACGCGAACGGGCAGGAAGTTCTCGCCGCGATGTCTCGAGATCGTCCTACAGTCGCGTTATTGCTTACAGACCACGAGATGCCCGGGCTTACTGGGTACGAGTTAGCGCAAATGTTTCGGGCTGAACATCCAGCGGTGCATGTTCTCCTTGTCTCTGGCTGCTCCAAGGAGAACATATTTTCTGGTGGACAAGCGAAAGATTGGCCGCCATTCTTGCCGAAACCGTATTCCTTGAGAACTTTGGCACGTACGCTTCGTAATGTTCTCGATGGGACTGCGCCTGAGTAACGATCGGACAAAGTGGGGCTTACCACAATCGTGGCCGAATTTGCTCAAATGTCCTTCCACGACGTTACGGTGAATCCGGCAAAGGTAAAGGACGTGGCGCCTCCGTAGATGACTTCTCCTCGAAGCTCGTTCTGCAAAGACGCAAAGTGGCGAAGCCCGTCTAGAAAACTTGGGTCGAACGTAGCGCCAGACTTGACTTCGACAGGGTCGAGCAGCGTGCCTCGATCGAGCACGAGGTCGACTTCATGGCCCTTTGAGTCCCGCCAGAAATATAGTGGCGGTTCGCTTCCCGCGTTTAGAAATGTCTTCATTCGTTCCGTCACTACCCAGTTTTCGAAAATCGCTCCGCGGAGCGGATGCGACCACAATTGTTCGGACTTGGTGATGCGCAGCAGATAGCATAAGAGGCCAGTATCGTAGAAGTAGGGCTTGGGACTCTTGATCAGTCGCTTGCTAAAATTCTTGAAGTGTGGTTCCAAGGTCAAGCACACGTAGCTAGTCTTCAGGATGGAAAGCCAGGCGGCTGCAGTGGGCTGCGAAATTCCGCAATCGTTGCCGAGCGACGACAGATTTAGCAGCTGTCCAGTGCGACCCGCGAGCAGGCGCATATATCGGTCGAAGAGGTCGAGGTTGCCAATTGTCGAGAGTGAACGTACGTCGCGTTCAATGTACGTCGCGTAGTACTGGGCAAGCCACTCTGTCGGGTCGAGCTCATGATCGTAGATCCTAGGGTACCCACCGCGCAATAGTCTATCTTCCAACCGATCGCTTGGGCAGAGGTCATTCATGACAAGTTCGCGTTGTGAAAGCGGTAGAAGCGAAAAAATACGGGTCCGTCCGGCGAGGGTTTGGGACACCCTTTCGGCAAGCAGCAGGTTGTGCGAGCCGGTCAGAATGAATCTCCGCTCCGACGTTGGATCGTCCAGTATTGCCTGCAGGTACGAGAGCAAGTCTGGAACCCGCTGAACTTCATCAATTATGAGCGAGTTCGAATCTTCACTCAGCAGCGCCCGCGGGTCCGACAACGCACGTGAGCGCAGATCCGGATCTTCCAGGGAGACGTAACGAAACTGCGGAAATGCACGCCGCGCTAAAGTGGTCTTTCCCGATTGCCGGGGCCCCAGAAGCACAATTGCGCGATATTTGTCCGCGGCAGTCCGCAATTTCTCTTCGAGCTGACGCGCATACATTGCTGTAAGGATTACACAAAATTGGCACTGGTGCAGATTCAAAATCAAATTTTGAATCTGCGCGCCGACCCGGATCTTGCTGACTTGTAACTTACTGAAATCACAAATGTTTATTCCAAGAACTCCTGGAACTTGGCGCCTTTTTGGACCCTTTTCGCATCAACTTGTGCACTGGTCCCATTCCTGAGGCTCAGCGCACAACTTTCACGGTAGTCCTGCCCCTAGGGCGCGATATTTTCGAGCGACATCCGCTTGCCGTCGCGGAGCAACCGTTCGAACTCGGACGCAACGACCGGCTTGCTAAACAGGTACCCTTGCATCTCCTCGCAACCAATGAAGCGTAAGAATGCAGCTTGATCCGTGGTTTCGACACCTTCAGCAATGACCTGGAGCCCTAGACTGTGAGCCATAGCGACGATGGTCGAGGCCACGGTACTGTCATGGCCGTTGTCCGGAATGTTCATGACGAACGACCGATCGATCTTGAGCTTATTCAATGGAAACCGTGTCAGGCGGCTCAGTGAAGAGAATCCTGTTCCGAAGTCGTCGATCAGCAGCTCGACACCCAGGTCCTTCAATCCGCGCAGGACCGCAATCGCCGCGTCGGGATTATTGGCGGCACCGCTTTCGGTAATCTCGATCTTGAGGAGATGCGGATCCAGCTCGCTTGTGTCAAGCGTCCGACGCACCGTTTCGACGAAATGACCTTCGGAGAGTTGCCTTGCCGACACATTGACGGCCACGCTTATCGGTCCAAGACCCATCTCATGCCAGGCTCGCGCCTGACGGCATGCCTTCTCGAGCACGATCTGGCCGAGCGCAACGATGAGGCCGGTTTCTTCGGCGATGCCGATGAAATCGAGAGGCGGAATGAAGCCTCGTGACGGGTGAATCCAGCGCACTAGCGCCTCGCAGCTCGTGATGATCCCCGTCACCAACGACACTATCGGTTGATAATGAAGGATGAACTCATCACGCTTGAGCGCGGCGCGCATATCCGACTCAAAACGCAAGCGGTTCTGGGCACGTTCATGCATCTTCGGGTCGAGCACCTGACAAGGTTCATCGGGGGTTGCCTTGGCGCGGCGCATCGCGGTTTCGGCGTCCTGCAGAAGTGTTTCCGGCACGCGATGCTTTTCGTTCGCGGAGGCGATCCCAATGCTTGCCGTCACTACGACCGTTGCTCCATCGGTTAGCGTGATTGGCTCTCGAATCGCGTCCAGAAGTCGCAGTGCAACGCGACGCACGTCTTCTATACCACGCGGCTCCTCCAGAAGCACCGCAAACTCATCGCGATCGAGATGGCTTACCTGAGCGACGGCGTCGACTTTGCGCACGGAAGATCGGATGCGGCTTCCAATTTCAATGAGAATCTGATCGCCGCCCGATATGCCGTGGGCATCGTTGACACTCTTGAACCTATCGATATCGATGAAGGCCACGGCGAAAGGGTGCGTCTGGGGATTGCGCTCGAACCGGGCGATCGCTTGGGCGACACGATCGACGAGCGCCGCGCGTGTCGGCAACCCTGTCAAGGGATCGCGCAGTCGCCTCTCGGTGACGTCGCGACCTGTCGCTATGTAGTAGGTCGTGTCAGTTTCATCGTCGACGAATGGGGCGATACTCTGCTCGTCGATGTACAAGTCGCCACGCGAATTTCGGTTAACGAACTCGGCGCGAAATGCTCTGCCTGAGCGGAGCGTCGCCCAGAGTTCTGCGTAGAAGGAGGGTTCGTGCTTCCCCGACTTGACGAGGTGCATCGTGTTGCCGACAGCTGAAGCACGGGAGTGTCCCGTCACCTCTTCGAATGCGCCATTGACATAGAGGATTGTGCCCTTGTAATCGGTGATGACGGCGTGATCTGCGATTTGCTCGAACGCCAGGGAAAGCTGACGAAGGCGCGTGTCGTTGGCATGGCGTTTGGACACGTCGCAGAAATGTATGACGGTGAATCGCTGGGCTCGGAAGTGAAAGTGGGCGCAGGTAATCTCGACTGGAACCATCGAACCGTCGCGCCGGCGAACCTTCTCCGAGATTGTGCTGCGTGCTCCGTTTGAATCTTCGCTCAGGTCACGGGTCGGATTTAGGATTGCTTCGATTGTAATTCCGAGCAATTCCTCGACCGGCCACCCGTGAACGTCATCGGTTTGCCGCATTAACAATTCTGCGGCAAGGAGGTTCATCGAGACTACTTTGCCCTTGTAATCAACAACGACCGTGGGGTGCGAACTTTCGACCATCGCCATGGGCAACACCGCGCTTTGGCGCTCGTTGGCATGCCACGGCACCGAGGCATTCGGAGTCGAGTCCATCGGGTGATCTGTTCGCGCTGGTGATTGTCTACGTGGTGGCTGCGTTGTCATAGAGGAATATGCTAGGGCTCAGATTTAATGAATTGCCTGCGCTTCAGCTCTCCTTGGTGATTCGGCTTCAACGGCGTCTGCCGCTGAACTGCTCATTGAATGGAAACGACAGCTCGTTATGTCTACGGGCGCCTTGCACCCGGACGTAAGGCTTGCCGCTGGTCAGCAGCAAGACGTCGGCCAATTCAGCACCCCGGCCTGATGACCGCATCCTTCGATGCCCCAGTATCTCAGCCAGCGGATGTTGCGGTTCAGGTCAAGCTGCTCGGTTTCAAGCCAACTGATCTGGCTGCGAAGACATAGGTGCGGGGATTGACGATCGTCGAGGTCGTCTCAATTCACCCAAGCGGCGACGGAATATCGACCACGCAAATTGCTCCATGCTGCCGAAATGGTCCGCCTGTCACGGGGAAACTCCGCATGCTGCTGAGCGCATCAGCGGCATCTGAGGTCAATAGGCCCGTCACGGTCGCTGCCTCGAAGCGCCTGATTTGCTCAAATGGTTGGCTGCGAAGGCAGCCCAAGTGACATAGTTTGCCCTTGATTCAATGGATGACTTGCCACTGCTGTCTGACGACCATACCCTGCTAAGGTCGCAAGTCACACATGTAAAGGCTTTGCTGAGAGTTCTAGTCGATGGCCACTTCGAATCGAAGGCGCTTCAGGCCGAACTGATTCAACAGGTGGATTTGCTGGGCAACCAACTCATTGAACACTTCGAGTTCGAGGAAAGCACGGCATTTCCGCTACTGGTTAAACGATTTGCAACATTCAGTTCACAGTTTCAGACGTTCCATTCTGAGCACATTCAGATCCTGAAAGCATTTGAGACTTTTCGATCGGACTTGATGCTCGAAACGCCGCAATTGATGCCCATTGACTTACTGTCCAAAGCCGCTCTCTTCGAATCCGCTTTCAAACGGCACGCGACGGCAGAGACCCAACTGTTTGATGAGATGGCGAAACAGCTAGGTCACCTTCGCTAAAATCTTCTGACTCGTTTCGTCTTATGCAGAGTGCGTGCAATGATGGCAGGGCTTCTGGGCAATTCCCCAACGTGCGGTCGTAGCTGCCTGATGCCGACAGGGCTTCGCGCCTGAACTATACAGCGATCCGCGATTCGCGGCGGCCGTCTGCTGTGCAGCTGCCATGACGCAATGTGCGCAAGGCTGGTCGCCAGCCTCGTGGGTGGGAGGGGCAGCAAATGCGGTGCCTGCGGTGACGAAAGTAATGAGGGCGAGCTTTGCGGCAAAATACTTAGTCATGATCGTTTCTCCTGATTATTGCTCGTTCGTTTCGAGCTAACTCATCTAGGCAACACGGGCGCCACTCGTGACAGGTAATCGGGAAGAACTCGTGTCCCGCCGGACTTGCGCCCAAATACCGAGTGTGAGTCAGCGATTGTGAGTTGTCCCACCCGATCAATCGATTTGAATCTGCCGCTTACTGAACAAGTTTTGGCTCACTCGACTTCGTGAACCGACGTGACCCCACACGCGTTGCCCGGGAACGAGTCCGGTGCCGGCCTGCACTTCGACAAAGACTTCTCGTACGCGGACGTCTGCGCGTGCAGTGGGTGATTCGATCGGCAAACCTCGGCGGCCCATCTGCGGTGCGACACGCAGCACGGCACCCTCTGTCAGCTTCTGATTGTCATCGCCGTAAAACGCACAGGGCGCGCCATCCTGGACTCGAAAAGCGTCAATTTCGTCCACTTCGAGCCGCACCTGGAGCTTGGTCAAGTCTCCGAGTACGAACAATGGACTTTGTCCGACGTTGAAGAATTCACCGACATGAAATCGACTCAGAAGTACGGTCATCGCAGCCGGGGCAACAACACTACGACGCGAAACGCTCGCCCGCGCGAGGTCAAGACGAGCGCGCGCAGCGACAACGCGATCGCGAGTTGCACCGCGATCCTCACTACGTGGCCCGCGCTCGAGAGCCTCCAGCCTCGCATCGCTGGCGCGTGAAAGTGCAGATTGTGTCTGGGCCTCGGTGCTCGCTCGTTCGACTTCGGCAGGTGCAATCGACTGCTCGCTGCCCAGGCGGCTGGTACGCTCGGCATTGCTCTGCGCCCAGGCGGCGCGCGCTTGACCCGCTTCGGCCTCCGCCCGCGCCTGGCGCAGTTCCTCCTGGGTCGCCCCATGCAGTGTCTTCGCGAGTATCGCCTCGGCCTCGGCTAGCTCGGCCTCCGCCAGCGCGACCGACGCGCGCTCAGCGCCATCGTCAAGCACGGCCAAAAGCTCACCACTTTGCACCTGCTGACCCTCCTTTACGAGGATTTTGGCAATCCACCC
>PMCK01000196.1:0-4724 GCA_003154095.1 Myxococcales bacterium
ATCCCGAAATCCATCCAGAAACGCGCTACGAGTTCTGCGCGCTGAGCGGTCGATGATTTCTTGAGCAGGGTTGTCACGTGCATCTCGACCGTACTTTCGGCACACTTCAGTGAGTCAGCGATGGTGCGATTCGAGGCTCCGGTCACCAGGAGTTCGAGAACTTCTGCTTGCCGTGGCGAGAGCGACCAAGCATCAGTTGCACGGCGAACCGCCTCGTGCGTTCGTTCCGGTCGGTTGTCGTTTCGAACATATGTTGCGCTCGCGGGCTCCAGTGCAGCACGAATGAGTTCGAGTGCTACATCCGGGTCGAAGGGCTTTGGGATAACGTCCCGCGCCCCGCGTTTCATGCAGGCCACCGCCAACTCCACCGTGGCTGTACCTGAAATAACCACCACGGGGATGTCGGAAAATCGCTCGTGAATCACCCGCAGGCCGTCAAAACCGTGCATACCTGGGAGAAGCAAATCCAGAAGTACGAGGCGAAAAGGGGCACGTTCGAGCTTATCGAGCCCCGCTTCCATGGAGTCGGCTTCCACTGCCGTGTGCCCAAGCTCTTCAACGAGCCGGACGAGCCCGGCTCGAATGCGTGGATGATCATCGATTACTAAAACGGATCCAGAAACAGACACCATGCGCCCCCACAGCAACTTTCGCTACGTTTGAGCCCCAGTCTACACCGCGATTCCNNTGCATAGTCTCGAAATTTGCTTGTCGAGAACCCCATGGATTTCCTGGGATTTTACGCCTTCGACCGGGGGTCGACATTCGTCGGCGTGCGAAACCTCCCGAAATGTATTGGTAGTCACAGGCCGCGTTTATTGAATTTAACCTTCCGCGGCTCGCCGTTCGATGAAGCTTGTCGCCGCTGTCGGTCCTCCTCGTACGCCTGATAGTTACCTTCGAACCAGGTCACCTGCCCATCGCCTTCGAAGGCCAGCATATGCGTGGATATTCGGTCGAGGAACCATCGATCATGGCTAATGACAACGGCGCATCCAGCAAAATCGAGTAACGCCTCTTCCAGCGAGCGAAGCGTGTCGACGTCTAAATCATTGGTAGGCTCATCGAGCAGAAGAACATTGCCCCCTTCTTTGAGCAGCTTGGCCAAGTTGACGCGATTGCGCTCGCCGCCGCTCAATTTCCCGACAGGTTTTTGCTGGTCGCTGCCGCGGAACCCGAACCACGAACAGTAGGCACGCGACGCGATTTCGCGACCGCCGATCATCAGTTTGTCCTCGCCCTTGGATATCTCCTGCCAGACATTGTGGTCGCCCTCAAGCGTTGCTCGGCTCTGGTCGACATACGCGAACTTGACCGTCTCACCGATTTCGAGCTTGCCGCTGTCGGGCTTTTCTTCGGTGATCAACATTCGAAATAAAGTGGTCTTGCCGGCACCGTTCGGACCAATCACACCCACGATGCCATTTCTTGGCAACCGAAAGTTCAAACCATCGATCAGCAGCCGGTTGCCGAAACCCTTTGAGAGGCTTTCGCATTGTACGACCAAATCACCCAAGCGGGGCCCAGGCGGAATACTGATTTCGCCCGTGTCGAGCTGCCCCTTCGCCGATTGCGCTAGCAGGCTTTCGTAAGCGCCCAGGCGGGCTTTGCTCTTTGCCTGACGTGCCCTTGGGCTCGAGCGCACCCACTCGAGTTCGTGCTTGAGTTTTCGCTGCCGGGAGCTCTCCTGTTTTTCCTCAATCGCCAGCCGAGCGCTCTTCTGTTCGAGCCAACCCGTGTAATTGCCCTTGAAGGGATAACCCCGCCCTCGGTCGAGCTCCAGAATCCAGCCGGCGACGTTGTCGAGGAAGTACCGATCGTGAGTGACGGCGATGACGGTCCCCGGGTACTCGAGCAGGAATCTCTCCAACCAGGCTACGGACTCTGCATCCAGGTGATTGGTGGGCTCGTCGAGCAGCAGCATATCGGGACGCCCGAGCAGCACGCAAGCCAGGGCCACTCGTCGCTTCTCTCCGCCCGAAAGGACGCGAATCTCCGCATCGAGTGGCGGCAATCGAAGCGCTTCGCCCGCCGTCTGCAGGGTGGTCTCCAGATTCCACGCGTCCACGGCGTCGATGCGATCCTGTAAATTAGACTGCTCGCTGAGGACCGACTCCATTTCCTCGGGGCTCAAGGGCTCACCGAGACGCATATTCACTTTTTCGAATTGGTCGAGGAGCGCACGAATGTCTGCGACGCCCAGTTCGAGGGCATCGCGGACTGTGACGGCCTGACCGAGCTCGGGCTCCTGGGAAAAGTAGCCCACCCGAGTTCCGGGATGGGGTCGAGCTTCGCCATAGTGCTCGGTATCGACGCCGGCCATGATGCGCAGCAGGGACGACTTGCCCGAGCCATTGGCCCCGATGACACCGATCTTAGCACCCGGAAAAAAGGCCAAGGTGATGTTCTCCAACACCTTCTTGTCAGGCGGGTGCACCTTGGTGACCTCGCGCATCGTATAGATAAACTCGGGCATAGCCGGCGGGTTGTCGCGCAGAAGGAGGGCGACGTCAAATCTGGGCAAAGGGCCCCGCAAATTCCGCAAGATTGTCTTCGAGCCGCGACTCGCTGATTCCTCGCCGTCGCAAAATCCCTTAGGCGCGCGTCTCGCCGCGCGCTCGGTTTCTCCTTTTTCTGAAAGCCTTCGGGTTGCGCCTCCGCTTTGGGCTGCCTTCGCTCGCCGGAATGTCTTCGAGCCGCGACCCGCCGATTCCTCGCCGATGCGCGACGGGTTAAGCCAGGGGCGAGGCATGCCTCGCCCCTGCCTAGATCCGTCGCAAAATTCCTTAGGCGCGCGTCTCGCCGCGCGCCCGCTTTTTCTCTATTCTTAACCCGCTTTTTTCTCGGGATCGCCCGCGCAAGACCGATTGTTCGCCTCAGGCTCGCCCTGACTACTCGGCGACGGTGCTGGGCCCAATTTTGGGGCTGGTGTCGGCGGGACGTTGCGGTCCATGGCGGGCGTGTGCCAGGCGGGNNTCGAGAATATCGCGCACGGCGCGGTCGATGTGCGTCAGGTGCGTGCAGTGGGCGGGCTTGTCGCCGCCGCGGTAGGACCAGATGTGAACGCCCCGCGTGTCTACCGTGCCGTAAAGACCAAATTTATCAGAACGAGAATTGGCGACGGGGTGACGTTTGAGCCCGAGCTCGCGCATCAGCATGTCCGCGGTCAGACGCGTCGAAGGGTACGTGACCGGATCGACTTCGGAATGCGAGAAAACGAAGATCTTCTCGCCCTTTAGCGCCATCTTCGCGAATTCCAGCGTCGGTGCGATGGGGCCCGCGGTCACGTCGTTGCCCGTCGTGTGGCTTGTATGTGTCGGATCCCAGGCGGCGTGGAGGCCATCGAGCAGCACGACCGCGTCGATGCCGGCCCTGTCGTGCTTCAGGATTTCGTTGACCGCGCCGTAGCCTGCGCTCCAGGCCGTGAGCGCAATGTGACGAATGTGTGCGCGCGGATCGCCCGATTGCGCTTTGAGCGCGGACTCGATCGAGCGCTTCAGTGCGGGCCAGGCTTCGGGCGACGAAAACGCGTCCGAATACGGACCGCTCGCGATCCCGAGGTCGATGCCGACGAAGGCGACACCGCGGGCGACCTGGGCCAGCGTCATGCGCATCGCGGTTTGCCCGTGAAAGTGCACGAGCACGTCGTAGCCGAAGTCCTTGGTGTGNNGCCGTGAGAACGGGCCTTTGTGACAAGGCGCGGGCTGCAGCAATCTTGGGTGCCGCCACCTGCAAAAGCGCGTAAGTCGTTACGCTGCGCAGCGCCGTTGCACCGCTGCCGACGAACGCCATCGCCACGAGTCCGCCCAGTCCCCACGCGGACCATCGCTTCGGTCCTTCGGGATAACTGGAACTAGGGGGGCGCACCATCAGGGGGTTTCCTAGGGTTTCAGTGGACGACGCATCGCGCAAGACAAAACGCCACATCGACCCACGGCATAATCCAGCAATGGTTCATAATTCTCTAAATGCTGTTGTGACGGCACGGAATCAGCGCAATTTACCTCCGACATCATCCGACATTGAATGGACATGTACTCGTGTGTTGCCGAGAGTCTACAAGAGGCACGCCTCGCCCCTGGCTGGATGCGACGGGAATGCCCTGAGGCGCGCGACTCAGCTGTTGCCGAATCCGATGCTTGTGTATGAGCTGTTTCGACAATTCGCTCGTGCTAAGCTCAAAGACAGTTTTGGAGACGAACATGGCTAATTTGCGCTTGGGGATGCTGCTTGCACTTGCGATTTGGAGTCTGCCCAATTGCGGAGGTAACGCGGAAATTGGGGCAAACCAGACAACGGGCGGAGCGCCTGATTCGGCGGGCGCTAGTAGCTTGAATCTGGGCGGTGCAGGCGGTCTTGTCCCAAGCAGTGGTGGCATTACATCAACAGGCGGTGCAAACGCGTCGGGTGCTGGAGGCCAAACGGCAGTACCCACCGGTTGTTCCCAAGGCGCAGAGTGCACCGGCACTTTGGGTTGCCAGCAATATTCTCCTCCATACTATCGTTGTCAGTGTAACGGCGGCAAGTACACGTGCGCCTACGTAAGTTCTTCGGGCGGAGCACCTGCTGCTGGAGGCCACCCGGGAGTTGGAGGAGTCACCGGTGGCGCCGCTTCCGGGCAATGACACGAATCGGCGACCCTGTAATCCGATGGCTTCTCGATGGAGACCCAGCAATTCGTTGGCAAGTGCTGCGCGATCTGCTCGGAGCACCTGAGGCTTCTG
>PMCK01000196.1:4756-7417 GCA_003154095.1 Myxococcales bacterium
TCGGTCTGCCACCATCCAACGAGCAGGCGCGCAAGGCTTGTGCGCTTCTCCTAGATAATGGGCTCAAGCCCGATGGTGGGGTCAATTACGGGCCGACACCCCATAGCGAGACTTGCATCACCGGCATTGTGCTTTCCATCCTTTCGTATTGCCAACACGACGACAAACGTCTCGACACCATTGTTGACCACTTGCTCAAGGAACAGATGCCCGATGGAGGCTGGAACTGCCGGTCTCGGCGTGGGGCAACCCACGCATCGGTCCACACGACGATCAGCGTACTCGAAGGATTGCGGCTGTACGAACTCTGCCACCGAGGCAAAATAAGGGCGGCGCGTGCAGCGCAACAACGCGCGCAAGAGTTCCTCCTCGTCCACCGCCTGTATCGCTCGCACCGCACGGGGGCTGTCATCAAGCCCGAATTCAAACGCTTTTCATTTCCGCCCCGGTGGCACTACGACATCTTGCGAGCACTCGACCACTTCCAGTCCATCAACGCACCCCGTGATCCGCGACTCGCAGACGCCATCGAAGTCGTCCGTACCAGTAAGAATTCCGAAGGCTATTGGTTGCTAGCGAACAACCACAAAGGCAAAACGCACTTCGAAATGGAGCGACTCGGTAAGCCAAGCCGGTGGAACACGCTGCGCGCGCTTAGGGTGCTCAAGTGGTGGGAGGGGAAGGCGCAGGGTTACCTGAGCCTGCCCGACTGTGACCTCTCGGATTGGCGAGAAGTGAAGAAAGCGCTCGAGGCACGTCGGGGCAAGGTTGTTTCTTGACGCTGTCATGCGGGGGAGCGCGCAATTCGCCAGCGGGGAGGCGGCCGCGGGCGGGTGCGCTGGAGCATTCTCGTTCTGGACACTTCAGGTGACTAGTACTAAACTTGAACTTCAATGAAGCAAATGGCTGCCGCAAAGTTCAAAGAACAATGCCTCTCGATCTTGGACCGGGTAGACGATGAAGGGCTTGTGATCACCAAGCGGGGCAAACCTGTCGCAAAGCTCATTCCAATTCGCGCAGAGTCGGCTTCACTCATCGGCGCGCTCAAAGGCAAGCTCAAGATCAAAGACGATGTCCTCACAACTGGGCTAAAGTGGGATGCTCAATCTTGATACTCACGTGCTACTGCACGCCGTGGCGGGTCGACTCAGCGCGCGTGAATCGAGGCTGCTGAAGCGGGCACGTTGGAGCATTTCTGGCATTGTCCTTTGGGAGATCGCAAAGCTAGCGCAAATTGGTCGAATTAAGGTAGATTTGGAAGACATTGACGTGGTCCGCGTATTGTCGGCAATCCATGTTTGGCCAATCACAGCACAGATCGCCAAAGCCAGTACGCAACTTGACGTCAAGTCCGATCCAGCGGACGAGCTGATTGCTGCTACGAGCCTCGTGCACAACATTCCGCTGATTACTCGCGGCAAGAAACTCCTTCGCTCGAAAATGGTGCCGTTGGCGTGAGAGGGACGGGTCACCCTCGCGCTGCTGTGCCACTTGTGCGCGGCAGACGTCCAGCGCTCCAGCCTTCGACCGGAATGCGCGGTGCCTGCTCGTCGATCTCGGATTGATCCGGTGCACGAATCTTCGCGTCCACCAAAATTGCGGCTTTTGGGGGAACGACCAAAGCGCGTTCTGTACCGCTGGAGCGTAGACCCATGAGTTCGTAGCGACCTTCAAGAAAAACCACCTCGCTATCTTCCGGCTGGTGAGGGATAACGACGCGGTGTGGCACCGGCACGTGAATAGTTCGCTTCAGTCGCAGAAGATGGCAACATCTGCCTACGGATTCTCAAGGACTACTCCAAGAAATCAACGATCCGCCCGCTCGGTAGGCGAAGCGGACCGCGGGCACTCGCGTTTGTCTCGAGGACTTCCTGCAGAGCTCGCTCGCAGGAATCAATGTGGTATGTCAGCACGTCAATGCTTCCGGTGTCCCAATACTCACCTTCGTCGAATACCTGAAGAGCGTCGAACTCGGGCGCTATCGCCTTGAGGAAGTGGACGATTGCCATGTGGGTTTCTGGTGGGGCGAACTGCGTCTTCACGTATTCCTGCACGTAGAGGTCGCAATCAAATTCAAGCCGGAGCGGTTCGCAGTTCTCGTGCGGTTGAAGCTCAATCCCGTATGTGGGTCCGGTGTAGTCCCACTCCGCCTCGTCGCGGACCCGCTCCAGTGTGACATGCGCCTCCTCAATCCGCTTGTCCTTCCATCCCGTTCGCTTGGCGGCATCGATCACTCGCTTCAGCGCTTCGGCATCCTTGAGACGGCCTTCAAAGTGAATGGTTACTCCCATGGTAGGTCTGTCCAACGGCTGCGGGCTAACTTGCGGCCCAACAATACCACGATCAGGCATTCAGCGGAGAAAACAGTCGACGCGTCAACTGCACTGCATGATTGCGTGGACGCCGCGAGGTCCGCAGCTGCTGCGGTAGAAGACAAACAAGCTTCCCGTATCATCCAGCGTCAGGCCCGCAGCACGCTGTACCGAGTTGCGAATGGATGGAAGAGGTCTAAACGTCGGTGAATGCGAAGGCTTTCGGCTTGCGAATGCTCTCGGGGATCTCAACGACGGCTTGCGGCCGAGCGATGCTGATGGGAGGCAGCTCCACGCCTTCGAGTGATGCCCGCGCTTGTCGCGCTTGCAGGATTTCGTTGCGCGTCAT
>PMCK01000291.1:0-9005 GCA_003154095.1 Myxococcales bacterium
TCCCAGAACTCGAACATGTTGGCCGGGTCGATCCCGAATTCCGTAACGGCCTTCGTATTCGTCGAAAGTGCCACGAAGTGGTTGCGCACGGCCGCAGCCGACCCGAGTTTCTCGATTAGCCAGGCCCGCGCCGTTGCGGCATTGGTCATGGTTTCTTGCGTCGTAAATGTCTTGGAAGCGACGAGAAACAGGGCGGTCTCAGGGTCCAATTTTCTGAGCTTTTCGCTAATATCTGTGCCATCCACGTTCGACACGAAGTGAGCGGAGATGCCAGCCTCCCAATAGGGCTTCAGTGCCTCGGTGACCATCACCGGTCCCAAGTCTGAACCCCCAATGCCGATATTGACGATCGAGCGAATCGGCTTTCCGGTAAAACCACGCCATTGTCCACTATGAATCGAACCCACGAACGCACGCATCTTTGCGAGCACTGCGTTCACTGCGGGCATTACGTTCTGCCCATCGACGAGGATCGGACGATTGTTTCGATTGCGCAGAGCCACGTGAAGTACCGCACGGTTCTCGGTGAAATTGATCTTGTCTCCGGAGAACATGCGCTGGATGAATTCAGTAATCTTGGTCTGTTCGGCGATCTTCGCCAAAAGCCGCAGTGTCTCCGCGCTTATTCGATGTTTGGAGAAATCGAATAGCAAGTCGTCGTAGCGTAGCGAGAACTTTGCGAATCGCTGGGGGTCTTTGCCAAACAAATCACGCATGTGGACGTGACGGGTCTCGGCATGATGCTGCGCGAGAGCTTGATAAGCCGGCGAGTTGACGAGAGTTGACATAGGCGGTCTCGAATCTCCGACCGCAGGATTAGCCGCAATTCCGGCGCCCCGCAATCCCGCCGTGCTACCGAAAAAGCTGCAGATTACCTAGGCCTTCACGGATTACGACGGCCTCGTCGCCGGTGAAGTCAACTACCGACGAGGGAACTGTGCCTCCGGGACCCGCGTCGAGTACGAGAGCGAGGCCCGGAAACTCGTCGTCGATCTCGCTAGGGTCAAGATTGGGCACCTTGTCGGGCCGAGAGGCCGTCGTATTGACGATGGGATTTCCGAGTGCTTCGAGCAGGGCCTGGGTAACCGGATGTGCTGGCACGCGTATGCCGACGGTCTTTCTCGACGATTGCACGATCCGAGGGACTTCGCGCGTAGCGTTGAGAATAAAGCAAAACGGCCCCGGGAGGTGCCGCCTAATTTGCCTAAAAATGCCGTCGTGCAACATCGCAAAGCGCGAGACCTCCGCCAAATCGCGGCACATGAAGGACAAGAGGCGCGATCGAGGCAACCCCTTGATCTGGTACAGGCGATCAAGTGCCTTCTTGTTGAATAGATCGCACCCGATGCCATACACGGTGTCGGTCGGGTAGGCGATGATTTCGCCGGACCGAAGCGCGTCGACCGCACGCTGAATCTTGCGCGGTTCAGGGGTATCAGGGTTGATTTCCAAGAGCATTTCGAGTTTGCCGCCGCCCAGGAGAATAGCACAAACGAGCCTTCAAAACAGGAGTAAATTCTCCGCTTATGGCGTTTGAGCTGGAGCAGATTTGAGTTTCTCGAACCAACCCTCTAGGCAATTCGCGAATGCGGCCATTACAGGATCGCTCCTCAGATTCGCGAGCGCGATGCTGACTTTGGATATCGTTGGCAGAACGAAACGCAGGAAAGAGGAATTCCCCTTGGCGCGATCGATGAATACGAACCGACCGGCGTCCTTCAACTTTCTTTGCACGGTCATCCAGTCGAATTCGAAGCGGAGTTGAGCAAATTCGCTGCTAGGCCTTCCCCGATACTCCAAATAGTCCCAGAGTCGGTGATCGATGAACTCAGTGGTAAATGTTTGGTAGCTATCATTGAGTAAAGCTACGAGGTCGTACACCCGAGGTCCCAAGAGGGCGTCCTGAAAATCAATCCAGTACAATTTGAGGCTTTTGTCAGGCTCTTGGCGAACCATCAAATTACGGCTCTGGTAGTCTCGATGTACGAACGCACGCGGCCAACTCTCGGCTTCACGTGCAATCTGCGATGCCGCTGCGTCAAAGACGCCCGCTTCGACCTTGCTGAGCTGAATCCCCTGGGCTTCGAGCGCCCACTGTCGAAAATGATCGACCTCCCAATGCAGCAAATCATAGTCAAACGCACGTCTATTGACAATCGTGTCACCGGGCTTGCTTTCGAAGGCAATTTGCGCTCGCGCCAAGTCGCGTACTGCCATCTGGTAAAGGTCGCTCCTTCTCGCAGGTGTTCGGTCGAGGTAATTCGCGAGCGTGTCCTGTCCCAGGTCCTCGACCAGCAGCAGCCCCTGCTCGCAGTCTTCGGCGAGTATTTTCGGTACTGCCACGTTACATGCGGTCAGCAATGCATGTACTTGCAAAAATGGCCACTGGTCTACCGCGCTGACGGGCTTGGTTAATTCGTCCGACTTCATCGCTTCGGGAAAGTACATGGCGACCGCAGAAGCGCCGGACTCGAAATGTACACGAACGAAACTCCGTGTCGAGGCGCCACCGGGCATGGCTTCGAGCGACCGGGCAGGCCGATCGTTGTCGAGGCGTCGTATGCAACGTTTCAGTGGCTCCCAGGGAAAGTCGGTCTTGTCGTTCACAGCAATCGCCTGCTCGGGAGGTTAGCGCAATCTTGACAGCGCCCGCGTAGAAAGTCTGCAATTCTGGGGAAGTATACTCGCCAATTTGCCTCGCGCCGGGCCAGAGTCCCTGAGAAACGCGCCATTCGGCAGAAACTAAGTAATGGTACGGCCCTGCATTTGCAAGGCTCAACTGGAAGAGTGTACCCATTGACGTGCAGACGCGGTAAAGCGCGAGGTATGCCGACCCAGGCAACTGACACACAAGGCGTTTCGAGAATTGCTAAGATTGTCGGAGAGCTATTTCCTGAGCATCAGTGGACACAGGCCACATATTCCACGTTAGTTGATTGGTTGGATCTGCTGCGGCAATGGAATCGGAAGATTGATTTGACGGCGGCGCGTACTGACGACGAACTCTTCGACCTCTTTGTAGCCGATGCCGTGGTCTTGCACCAAGCCCGGCTGGAGCTCGGCGCATCAGGTCGATGGTTGGATGTTGGGTCCGGCGCTGGGGCGCCGGGCCTCGCTATGGCCATTTTGGACCCCAGCCTTGGTATTGAACTCACGGAGCCCAACGTAAAACGAGTGGCATTCCTTCGACAAGTCATCGGTCGGTTAGGTCTCACATCTGTAACTGTGCGGCGTGCGCGCGCGGAGGAGTTACCCGTCGCAATTGCGGACGACGCAGTCTCGCGCGCGACCTTCGCTCCGGATACCTGGTTGGCGCAAGGTTTGCCCTTGGCCACGCAGCGCCTGTGGATGCTTCTGGCGCGTGAAAGTTGGAGCCCTAACTCAGACTGTACAATCGTGTATGACCGAACCTACCAATGGCCATTGACGCAAGTTAGCCGTCGCGTCATTGCGGTTGCGCGCGCTCACTCACAGAGCGACTTATAGAGATCCGCCGTTTGCTGCGCGATTGACTGCCAGCTAAACACGTCGATGACTCGTTTGCGACCGGCCTCACCCATTCGTTTTGCCAGTTGAGCGTCATCGACAAGAGTATTGATCGCGATCGCCATATCGCGGGCGAACTGTGCGCGATCCAAGGGCGTACCGAAAGAACTACCGTCGCTTTCGAATGGCACCAATTTCCCGGTAACCTCCGGAACCACGATTTCGGGAATGCCGCCGACTGCGGACGCCACGACGGGAACGCCACAAGCCATTGCCTCCAAATTAACGATGCCAAAGGGCTCATAAACGCTGGGGCACACGAATACCCGCGCATGAGTTAGAAGCTGCGATAGCGCGTTTCGCTCGAGCATTCGACTAATCCAAACTACGTGCCCCCGGGTTGCCATTAGGTTGGAAACCCGTGTTGCTACCTCACGCCCAATTTCCGGCGTATCCGGCTCACCCGCGCAAAGCACCAACTGGGCACCCGGCACGATATCAGCGGCAGCCTCGAGCAGATACACGATGCCCTTTTGACGGGTGATGCGACCCACGAATAGTACGTAGGGTCGCGTTGGATCCACGCCATGCAGCTTCAGCTGATCAATTGCAGCATTGGGGACGAGTTCTTCGTGGTCGATGCCATTGTAGATAACTTGGATTCGGTTCGCCGTTACCGAGGGGTAACACCTCAGGATGTCTCGTTTCATCGCTCCGGATACGGCGATGATGGCGTCGGCATGTGCAATGGCAGTGTGTTCGACGAAACTCGAGAGTGCGTAGCCGCCGCCGAGCTGCTCGGCTTTCCAGGGTCGCAACGGCTCGAGGCTATGTGAGGTCATGACATGCGGAATGCCGTACATCAACTTGGCATAATGGCCCGCGAGATTCGAATACCAGGTATGCGTATGAACGATGTCAGCGCTGCCGAGTTTGGCTGCAATTGCCAGATCGACACTCAATGTCCGTAGGACTGCCTGATGCGGCTCGACTCCGCCGAGCTTGTCCCAGGGCTGATAACTACCAACGACCTCTGGCGACTTGCGCGGTTCACCAAAGCAGTGAACCTCCGTTTTGACGTGTTGCTGAAGAAACCGAACCAAATTCTGTACGTGAACTCCAGCGCCCCCGTAGACTTCAGGTGGGTATTCTCTCGTGACGATGGCCGCTGTTAGTAGGTGGCTCAATGGCGGTGCTTTCAGCTTTGCATCGGTACTGGGTCACCCTTACCGATTACCACAATTCCGCCTTCGGATATCGTAAAGCCGCGAGCGCGATCGTCTTCTGGATCGACTCCAACATGGCAGCCGGGTGGAATTACGACGTTCTTGTCGATAATCGCCTTACGCACAACGGAACCACGCCCTATGTCTGCGCCGTCCATCAGCACCGAATGCTCGACCAAAGCACCTGAATGAACGACAACCGAGGGGGACACCACGCATCCGCGTACCGTACCGCCAGCGATTAGCGCACCGGCGCTCACCAACGAGTCAACGGCGTGCCCGCGACGACCGTCTTCATCGAATACGAACTTGGCCGGAGGCAATGATGGATACCAGGTGTGAATGGGCCACTGATCATTGTACAAATTAAAGACCGGGTGCACACTGACGAGGTCCATGTTCGACTCGTAGTAGCTGTCCAAAGTCCCCACATCCCGCCAGTAACCTTTGTCGCGGTCAGTCGCGCCGGGTACGCGATTATATTCAAAGTCATAGACATAGGCGTGATGGGCATCAACGGCTTTGCTAACTATGTCTCCGCCCATGTCATGATTGCTATTGCGGTCCTCGGCATCGGAGCGAACCGCATCCACCAGGACCTTTGTCGAAAAGATGTAGTTGCCCATCGAGGCGAGGACTTCCTCGGGATGGTCGGGCAGGCCGCGGGCGGATTGAGGTTTTTCGTCGAATTTCGCAATGCGGCCATCCTCGTTGGCCTGCAGGACTCCATAGCGAAAGGCCTCGTTGCGCGGAACTCGGATACCAGCGATGGTAACCCCTGCACCCGAATCGATGTGCTGGCGCAGCATTTGAGCGGGATCCATCCGATAGATATGATCGGCTCCGAACACGTATATGTAGTCCGGTCGATCATCGAGAATTAGGTTCATATTCTGAAGGATCGCGTCCGCCGAGCCTTCGAACCAACGTTTCCCTGTTCGCATCTGCGCCGGTACACTCATCACATAATTGCTGAATATGGATGACATCCTCCAGGTCTGAGCCAGGTGCCTGTCTAGGCTGTGGCTTTTGTACTGCGTCAGTACGGCGATGCGAAGGCAGTTCGCATTGGCCAGGTTGCTCAGCACGAAGTCAATCAGCCGATAATTGGCGCCAAAGGGTACGGCAGGTTTGGCACGGTCACGCGTGAGCGGTGCCAGGCGCTTGCCTTCTCCTCCGGCAAGCACCAAACCAAGAACTTTCACTCGATTGGGCATAGTCTCAAAATCCATGCTGCCGGCACATCAAGCCGAAGGCAACCCCTGGAAGTGCTCAAACGCGATTGTGCGTCCACGGAGGCTTCGAGTGCTCGCGCGACTTTTTCGCGGATTTTTGAATTCGATGTTGGCCATTCAGTCTGCGTTGCTCACGCGAACAGTCACATCGAGCCACATAAGGCCGAACCGCCGGAGTATTTGAGGGGCCTTAATCAGAAGCGTCACCTGCATCATTTTGTGAACTCGAGCCAGCCGCGTGACTGCTTCCGCCGCCTGTTGCCTTGTTGCCACCGGTATTTGTGCCGGCGTCGTCGACACTCGAACTTCCACCCATATCGGAGCCACCGCTGCCTTCTATCTTGCTCCGATCTACATCGGTGATCAGCGAACAGGCCGCCGAAGCGATTGCTGAGCCGATCAACACAAGAGTCAAAAACCTGCGCTTTGAGAGCATCCCACACCTGCCTTTTACTGTCGGAACTGAGCTCCAGGGCCTGAGCTGCCGCTGTTATTTCGCACGCAGGGCTCCCTAAATCAATGGTTGTGATTATTTAGCCCAGATCCAGCTCCCGAACCTGACGCAATTCGCGGAGGAGTGGTGGCTCGGCCAACGGGATCAAACCCTCCCCGCACATCACCCAATGGCGGATTGCCGGCAAGTTGGCAGCAATGCGCGCGCTGCAGGTGCCCGCTGCCGACTCCCTCAGTGGGCGCGGGTCTGACCCCGCGCAACCGCAACGGGTCGGAACAAATGAAATCTCGCCACGATCGGTGGTTCTGCCGGCCGTGGTGCAGCTGCTAGTATACGCATCAATGGAAAGTCGGATTTCCTGTGCGGCCTTCGCATTTGCCGGACTGATGTCGGCATCTTTCGCTTGGGCCCAATCCCCACCCGCATCGGACCCCTATGGTGGTTCGAATTCAACCCTGAGTTCAGGCGGACTCGCGCCGCCCGGTTCCGGCAGCACCGGACAATCCGGCTACGATCCGCGTCAGCAAGACTCAGCGACGCAACAGTCTCTCAATACCGCCGACCAAAAGGATTCAGGGCGTGGTCTTGAATTCGTATGGGCTAATGCGGAAGCGGGCTTTCAATATCTGAGCCTCAATACTTTTCACGCGAACAATCTGGTCGACTCACAATTCGTCAAGACGACACAGGGCGGGCCGCTTTACGGTTTTGGTGCGGGTCTAAGACTGATTTTTCTCACGCTCGGCGCAAGGTTCCGACTGGGTGATTTTTCCGCATGGCAGCTGTGGACGCTGGACGCCGAAGCGGGCCTTCACATGCCCATTGGCAGGGTCGAACCCTATTTCAACTTTGGTGCCGGGTATGCATCGGTCGGGGCATTCGGAGGAGCGAGCAGTGCCATTAATCTGCAGAACTCAAGCATAAACATTCACGGGTGGAATGCCCGCGTTGGGTTTGGCATGGACTTTTACATAACCCGCGCAATAAGTGTAGGCGCATTGATGACGGGTGAAATGCTGTACCTGAAGCGCTCTCGAACATTGACAATTGCTAACCCCACCAATGATCCCAGGGTTGCTGAAGCTGCCAAGGTCTACGCCAATGATGGTTCGAGCATTGGCGGTGCCGCCACACTCACGGGCGTCGTTGGGCTCCATTTCTGATGCGGCTATTGGCATTGGTTTGGGTTTTTTTGGGTCTTGTTCTCGCTTGGACATGCTGGGTGAGGTTGGCCAAACCAAACGGGCTACCCGGCAGGGTAGTCTTGTGGTTGCTCCTGGGCGCGATGCTCATGGTTGCGCCCGTACTGCTCTCGCAAGGGGCGCTACTCGATTCGCTTGGCTGGACGACAAGCGTAACGGCATCAGGATCACGCAAAGCGATACTCGCTGCCGGCTTAGTGCTAGCCCCGATTGAACACACCGCTTTAGTTTTGATTGTATGGCCCGTTTACCGGGCGCAGCGCCTGCACCGATTGCACGCCGCAGTAACCGCCGGAATCATCGTAGGGCTTGGCTTTTCGATTGCCGATGGCGGCTGGCTAATTGCCACTTCGAATAGTGTCGGAATGCTAGCCCGAGTAATCGTGCGCTGCGCGCATATCATTGGGGGCGCCATGGGCTGGGCGGCGGCGGCGAGTTACGACCAGAACAAGCACAAACATTGGTTCCCCGCGGTTTGGTTACTCGCTGTCGTAGTCCAGGGCTTTGGCAACCATGTGGCGTTTGGCATGGGCCCCGGGTTCACGATCATTGCGATTCCAACATTGCTCGTAATTCTGGTTGGTGCAATTGCTGCCCTGCGGGATCCAAAACAACAACCTCCGCTAGCTCAAGATTCAGACTCGTTCGAACGAATATCCGAAGACGGGGGGCTTTCCAGACCATCGGGGGCGCTCCGACGATTGAGCCGAGTCAGCCTTTTGCCGGAACGACCGACGATTCATCAGATCCGCGTTGCCTGGAAGCATCAACATCGTCCAGCTTTGTTGCATTGGATCGTAGCAGGTTCGGTAATTTGTTTGGGCACGCTATTGGTGGCACTCGGTGTATCGGTAGCCGCAGCGCATTGGCTTGGTATGGACCTGTCGCGGGTGGACGATGGTGACACTTCATCAATGGTACCGTTGATGCTGATGGGTACCTTCGTCCTTCTCGCGTTTCCTGTGGCCGGCTATCTCGTAGCGCTCGCCAGCGCGGCAGACAGCGTATTCGAACCCGGTATGGGTGCTTTGGTGGCCATCGTGTTGGTCATTGCACTCTTATCCATGACCGCTCCGGTCGGTGTAGTATTGGCGCTTGCAATTGCCCCTCTTGCATTCGGATTGGCCTGTGTGGGGGCGTGGTTCGGCCTGCAGCGCTAGGGATGGGCCGACTTCGGTTGAGTCTTCTTCCATTCGTCGTACTGACCACTGACGTAGAGTGGATCCGCGGGCAAAAAGCGCCGTTTTGTCACGGTTGTATCCGGATCGGGCTTGGGCGCCAACAAGATCTTCAAGTCGAATTCGATGAAACGACCCAATAAATGCGGCGGCGAGCTGACCCACAATTTGCGTTCCGTCGTATCGAATACGACGCCGTGAGCCGCAATCAAAGCGCCAATCGA
>PMCK01000291.1:9026-27827 GCA_003154095.1 Myxococcales bacterium
ACTCGGACATTCTGCGGATCGTCTGTAGCAGGCCCAATGAAATGATTCGTGATAACCGCGCGCTCGGGAACCCGATAAACATACGGGCTCTGCCGAGGAACCCGTTCAATGACAATGCTCTGCGCGCTTGGGTCGGTGGCTATTACAATGTGACTCACCATGGGCCGCTTTTGTCGTAATATCTCGAGGGCATCGGCCGCCGAACGCGCATGGCCCAGTACGTATCGCATTGTCTGCAGCACGGGCTCACCCGAAACGTCGAAATTGCCAGCCCTACCGCCGTGAACGACAAGTGCCAATCCTTCGGCATTCATGCCCGAGACAACACCGGGCACACCGGGCCAGGCGACGGATGCGAATGAAATTGTCCCTGACTCGACCATTAGGTAAAGTATTTTCCTTTGATCGAATATGTCGTCGACTTCAAAGTCGAAATTTCTCGCCAGCCAGCTGTGTCCACCATCGCTGGAAGCTCCGCGCACGAGAAATGTCGTGCAACCCACGAGCGGGGCTCGCTCGAAGCTCAATGAAATGTCGTACAGACCACTCAAGTAGACGAGTCTCTGATAGGCTGGCATGAACGAGGAGAATGGATCGGGCTCTAAGGCGGCGCCCAGCCCCGCGAGCTCCTGTCGACTATTTGCATCTAGGTTCTGATCCAAATGGGAGTATCGAATTCTGGCCCAATCGAGTAGCAACGCGCGAGCCCAGGCCCTCGGGACATAATGCTCGAATTGTTTGAATAGTCGCCCCTCGGTCTCCAAAATGTCTTCCCGCAGAAGTTTACCGGATGCCCAGCCTATTTGAGCCGCCGTCCCTTCAAGGCGAGCTTCTATGATGCCGTCGGCTTCGCTCACGTACGAGGTGCCGTAGTATCGCAGCGTTGGGCCTGCTCTGCGAAGCTCTAGGGAAGAAGTCTGAATTCTTGGTGGTTCTAGCATCGAAAAATGCACCACCAACACGTGGAAGAGATACACGGCTGCCGCGAGACCGATGACGACAGCACCGCTGCGAATCAAGAATCGCCGTGTGCCGTTCACGGCGCCCCGCGATCGAGCCAAGTGCTAAGGACTCGAAACACTATGCGAGTCGGGTCCTTAACTGAATGGAAGTGGCTTATCCTTGCCGCAGCAGGTGGATACCAGACTCGGATTGGGACCTGATCGATGCGCAAACCCGCTCGCGCGGCGCGCAGGATAATCTCGGCTTCGAACGCATATCCCGGCGACCGGGGCGCCAACTCGAGTATTTGTGGCAGTGGATATCGACGCAGTCCGCATTGCGTGTCCCGAAGCGACTGACCCGAAAACAAGGACAGAAATCGATTAGATATGGAATTGGAGAATTGACTGCTCCTCGGCGCTCCGTCTCGAACAAGGTTTCGAACCCCGAGAACCAGCGTTTCAGCTGGCGAGGGGAGGCACGCCAGTCGCAGTGCTTCCTCTGCCGGATGTTGACCGTCGGCATCCAGGCTGACCGTGGCTTCGAATCCCTCCTGGACCAAAGCGCGAAACCCGGACACCAAANNTCAGCGACCTTGGCAGTGTCGTCGGTGGAGCCGTCGTCTACCACCCATACTGGAACAGTCGTGCCTTGACTGTTTGCTTGGTCCAAAATGGCTCGGATCACGTCGGGAACCGAACCTTGAGCTTGAAACGCCGGTATCAGTGCTGCGACCTTCAAAGCGATTGGAGCGTAACGTGACTTTAGATGATTGCGCTACTGCTCCGAATCGCATTGAACTCAGATTGGGTCCGCGGATGATCCATTGAGCTTTCTGACGGCGGTTCGGCCGGCTGCGAATGGCATGAGTCTTTTGCTTGGCGGGTAGTATCTTGACCGTCGATAGTGACACCCTTGGGAACAACCGGAAAATTGCGATGTCACACCGCCCCTTGGATCCCCGTGATTTCGATCAAGAGACGGTTACAACTCTGTGTCGACAGGCCAAGGCTGCCCTAAGAAAGAGATTAGGTTCCGTTCGCCGAGCGTTGCCCGTTGCCGCCGTAGCGGATCGCAGCTCGCGGATAGTCGATAAGCTCCTGAGCCACGACTGGCTTGGGGCTGCACAAGGCGTAGCTCTTTACGCGGCGGTCTCCGCTCGACGTGAACCCGATTTGACCGAGCTGCATCAATGTTTGCAACAACGAGGGGTGCGGCTCTACTACCCCTTCATGGACGCAATTCCCAGTGGGTATCTAACGGGCTTTCGCCTTTGGCGTCCCGGAGACATTTTGAAGCCAGCGTCGTTCAGCTTTGCCGAACCCGATCGGGACGCCCCCCTGGCGCGGCGGGGTGACATCGATGTCGCGGTGGTTCCCGTCCTTGGCGTCACCTTGGACGGCCACCGGTTGGGATCTGGTTCCGGCTTTTACGACGCGACGTTGCCGGATTTATGCCCNNCACGATCTACCCTGCGATGATGTCGTTACGGACACGATTCGCTGATTGATTCCAATCGAAACCCCCACGCCGCACTGGCGTGACCTGCTGTCGATGCAAGACCGGATTTTCTCTATGATGTTGGCCGCCGGGGCCCCAGCCTCAGCGGCTGGGCCCATTCGCGTTGCCCGGAGACTTTAAGGGTCCGTAGATGCCTTCGTTTCCCCGGGTCGGCAATCCGCGCATAGACCGTATAACTCATGGCGATGATGAGTGACAACGAAACCGTATCGGTCCGCCACCGCCAGCTGCAAGTCTTCGATTTGCGGTTCTTCGAATTCCACAATCCTACCACACGCCGTGCAAATCAGGTGGTCGTGGTGGCTCTCGGTACTGGCAAGTTCGTAACGCGCGAAACCATCGTCGAAATGACGTTCATGCGCGATGCCGCATTCAGCTAACATCTTGAGCGTCCTATATACCGTGGCATATCCGATCCGAGCATCCTTCTGCCGGACCTGCCCCAAAAGTTCGTCTATGCTCACATGTGGCTCAGCGGCCATAAACGTGTCGATGATCAGGCGCCGCTGTTCGGTTGCCCGCATTCCGTGCTCGACCATGTATGCATCCAAGACATCCCGCAGATGCTCCGCACCCGGGCTCTTGGATAGATCCACGAGAGAATGTTGACGGGGGCACACCAGGTTCAGCTTCTTTCTCTAACGGGCAATCTTGACGCCTTCTAGGGTGCATTATTGCGGCCAACTATTCAAGGTCCAACCGTGAGTACGGTCGCCCCGCGGGCAAGCGCCCACGTAAGTTTCGGTTGTCATTCCGTCACTGAGCGCCATCTGTAAATGCCCGCTAAAACTCCAAGCAGTGCCACGACAGGTGCTGCCCCGATGGGAAGCAATGCAAAAGCGATTACGGCGGCGCCCGTTGCGGCCGTGCCGACACACGACAATAGGCTAAGCCAAAGTTCTTTTCGTACGTGATGACCGACACGTAACGCATAGGCAGCATCGCGAACATCATCAGAGGCCAACTGCACGTGCCAGTCCGTAGAACCCGCACCCGCACAGGCCAAAGCCACAGCGAGATCAGCTGCCGATAGAGCGGCATCGTCGACTGGACTGCGACCGATCACCGCTACCACCGCTCCGCCATCCGCCAGACGACGAATCTCTTCGCCCCGATCGCCCGGAAGTACTTCGGGGCGGACGTGATCGATGTCAAGTGCCTGTCCCAATGCTTCACACGTGTCCCTGGTATCCCCTGAAAGCAAGACTGGCTCGATATTTACATCGAGCAAATGCTGCACGGCCGCGCGTGCTCCCGCACGCATTCCATCCTGAAGTCCAATTGCTCCTATTATGCGGGCGCCCAATGCCACGAGAAGCACGCTGCGCCCCATTGCCTCGAGATCCGCAATCTTCGTCTCTGCTAGAGCAACGCTGACGTACTCACGTAGCATCAGTCCTCGGCTGCCCACGATGAGCCGCTGCCCNNGCCAACTCGAGCACGCGCTCGGTCGTGTTGTTGCCAAACGGGTCGATTCCAGTCACCTCGGGTTCACCGAGCAACAGAGTGCCGCGCGCACAGAACGTCGCGGTAGAAACACGGCCCGCGCGATCGATCGCCTCGGAAGAACGAAACGCGATGCCTCGCCGCAACGCTGCGAATACACCGCGTGCCACGTGCAGTGCCGGCAGCTCGGCAAGCCCGGCTGAACAAAAGGCGCAATACGAAGCCACTGCCACCCCGAGAATCTCAAGGGGTGACTGACCTGCGGCGTAAACGGTCAGGGCCGTAAGCCCGGCCACCACCGGCGCCAAGCGCAGGGCGATTAAACGACCCGTTTTTGCCCAGGCCCCGTGCAAATCCGCCCGACGACGGGGATCGACGGTGAGGCGCAACCAGGCGCGATCATAACCGGACCAGCTGACGATGATTCTAAGGCGACCTTCTATGACCCGGGCTCCCGCGACGATACTAGTCCCTTCCGTGACCGTTACTTGCTCAATGCTCTGATGCCAGGGCACGACCTGCGCCTGTCCTGCGACGACGGTGCCATCGGCGGGTACCGTTTCGCCGGGTCCAACGACGATCTCCTCGCCAGGACGGAGATCTTGCGAGCTGACAACGGTAATCGACTCGTCGTGATACCGATTGGCGTCCTGATCGAGAGAGAGTTTTAGTTGGCTTCGTTCAGCTTCAATAGCGTAGCGACACTTCAAGACCAAAAGGACGTTGGCTGCAGTAGCCGCAACGACTAGCGAAGCTGCGTTGGTCAAAGACGAGGCTTCTTTGTGTCCGATGAGACAGGCCGTGACAGCAATGATGACCGATGCAATGCTCGGCCAAGATTGCACTATAATCGGTAGGCTCAAGGCGTTTCGCGGCGCCAGTGACAATTCAAACACCAACGCGATAGCCGCAACGCTGACGACGACGAGTCGGGCGATCAGAGCAATACCCGTGTCTCCCGCCAGCGTCAGGGCCAACGCCAGCAGCGACCCCACAATCGACAGAGTTAACAGCAAATTTCCGATATCTATGTCCGAATTCGAAGCCAGCGGCGCGCCCTGCGCAACTCGCGTGGAAAACATTGGTTCGAGTGATACCGGTGCCGAGGACAAATGGAGGTCATCGGGCGGCAGCTCGAAATTAGACTCGGCCGCGACATCGTATAATGCCTTGCTTAGGGCCTGGGGATAGTCGCTGTGTCGCTGCTCCGTCGATTCCGAATTCGGTCTGCCCCCAGTCTGCACCCCGGACTTTGCCGCAAGCTCAGCCGACTTAGCAGTACGATTCGCATACGCCTGTTGACATTCAGCCGAGCAGAAATAGTAGAAATTGATGTCGTACGCCGAAACTCGCGGTGCGCGGAGCGGATCAACTGCGGTCTGACAACATGCGCAGGGCACTGATGACACCGCCGGGCGACCGCGCTGCGCGGAATGCTGGTTAGGCATCGAAACCAAGCGCCCAGGCGAGCGCAGCCTTGGATGTGTGCAGCCGTGCCTCTGCCTGGTCCCAAACGGCGCTATTGGGCCCGTCGAGCACCTCGGCTTCTATTTCTTCACCGCGATGTGCAGGCAAACAATGCAGGACCCTGTGTTCGCTATGAGCGTTCGTCAGCAAGTCACGCGATACGATGAAGCCATTAAACGCGTCCAATCGATCGCGATGTTCGGCTTCTTGTCCCATGCTGGCGAATACGTCAGTACTCACGACATGCGCGTCTCTCACGGCTTCACGCGGGTCACGAACCACGTGGACCTCGGCCCCGAGTGCGCGTGCTTGGTTGACCTGCTCGATGGGAGGTTCATAGCCTTCTGGACATGCCAATATCAAGGTGAGCCCCAAGAGCCCGGCAGCTTCGAGCCACGACGTTGCCATATTATTGCCGTCGCCGACCCAAGCGTACTTTAGATCGTCGAGGCGACCGAAGTGAGCTCGAACCGTTTGCAAGTCGGCCAGAAGTTGCATCGGATGGCTTTGATCCGTGAGTGCATTCAGAACGGGCACCGACGAGTACTTCACCATGTCAGTCAGGCGCTCGACCCCCGAAGTACGAAAGGCGATGGCGTGCACCATTCGTGACAGCACGCGCGCCGTATCCGCGATAGGTTCGCCGCGTGCTATTTGTGAGCCGACGCTGGTAATAACCACCGGGTGTCCGCCCATTTCGACCACGGCCACTTCCAGTGACAAGCGGGTTCTAGTGGAAGCCTTTTCGAAAACCAGAGCGATCGATTTTCCAACCAGCGGCTGTGAACCTTCGGGCGATTGGCGTAATTTCTTATACTTATCAGCCGAATCCAGCAACTTGATGAGGCCGTCGCGACCTAGATCGGAAAGACTTAGCAAATGACGCATAACGCTTCCGCCTTTAGCACCTCAGCCAGCAACTGGACGCCCTCTTCTAGCTCACTTTGCGATACAGTGAGGGAAGGTGAGAATCTAAGGGCATGACTTCCGGCCCGAGTCAACAAAAGTCCCGCGTTCTTGCAATGTTCCAGCACCTTGGATACGTCTACCGACGGGTCGAGCTCGACGGCCCACAGCAGCCCTCGCCCGCGGCTTGCGACAATTTGTTTCGGAAATTTCAGGTTGAGCTCCGCCAGAAGGCGGCCCAAACGCTCCCCCTTAACCCGCGCCGCAGCGATTAAATCGTCCTCGACGAGCACGTCCAGCACCGTAAGCGCGGCCCTCGACGCAAGCGCGTTGCCTCCGAATGTCGTTCCGTGACTGCCCGGTGGCAGATCAGCAGACAATGATTCATTGCAAAGTACGGCTCCAATCGGAAAGCCTCCGCCGAGTCCCTTTGCCAAAGCTACGATATCCGGCTCGACATTGCTGTGACCGCACGCCAAAAACAGACCGGTGCGACCGATGCCCGTTTGAACTTCATCGGCTATCAAAAGTGCCCCGTGCTCGTCCGCGATCCGCCTTAGTTCTTGGAGAAAGCCCTCGGGCGCAGCAATAATTCCGCCTTCACCCTGAATGGGTTCCACGAGTATTGCGGCGACGTCCGGCGCCATATTTGACCGAACCGCCTGGGCATCGCCGTAGGGCACATGCGTAACACCCAGCAATGGCCCAAAACCATCTCGATATTTCGCCTGACCAGTTGCCGCAAGCGCGCCCAGAGTGCGACCGTGAAAGGAATTTTCGAAAGCAATAATGCGGAATCTTGCGGAATCCTTTTTGGAAGTAAAATGCCTTCGTGCGAGCTTTAGGCTCATTTCGACCGCCTCGGTGCCGGAATTGCAGAAAAATGCCCTCGAGTAGCCGGACAATTCGCACAGACGAATCGCAAGTTTTACGTTGGGTTCATTGTAAAAGTAGTTCGAGACATGCATCAATTGCCCGGCTTGCTCACAGATTGCACTTACCAACCGCGGGTGCGCATGGCCGAGGGTATTGACAGCAATTCCCGCGCAAAGATCCAAGTAACGCTTGCCATCCATATCCCAAATTTGTGAGCCTTGCCCACGACATAGAATAAACGGGGATTGCTGATAATTGGGATACAAATGGCGCTGTGCCAGACTCAAAAGGGTCGACTGTTCCGTCATCCTGGCCGGAGCGTAACGGAACTACGAGCCCTGCGCCAGTGTGGGGCGGCGGAGGCTGGTAATGTGCTCGGCGAATTCCACGAAACCCAGACTGCGCTCCGCCTGCGTGATATATTGGGGTGAGATAGTGGGCCGCCCACGTAGATTCGCCACCGCCACGCTCGTCTGAAATGCCGCAAATCCAGCCTCGTCATTCTCACTGTCGCCAATAAAGGCAAATTGACGCCGGGCATCGGTCATATCAAAACCAAATCTTTTCCACAGCAAACGAAGTGTGCCTGAGGCTTTGTCGCTGCCATCAAAGCTTATGTGCAGGTGCACGCTCGATCGAATCGAGAGTGCACCTTGTGCCCGCGCAAAATTCATTGCTTCGGTCACAACCCGACTCGGCACTTGCCGGAATTCACCCACGTCGAATGTGAAGTCACTACGCCGCATGGCTACATCCTTCGACGGAAGCAAATCAGGGAATGTGCGCATCATCGATTCAGCCAGTGACAGCAGACGGCTCTTCCGTTCAATACGTACCTCCGTATCGACCTCCTCCGTGATTTGCAGCACACCGTCCTGATTGACGATCGATACGGCGCCATTCTCCATTACGAACCCTTGTACTGGCCACTGTAAGGCGAGTACCTCCCCCCAACCCGAAGGACGCCCCGTTACTGCGACGAGAATCAGGCCAGCTTCGCGAAGACGAAACAGTGACCCGTATACCGTTTCGCCCAGGCGGCCGCGGTCGAGCAGCGTATCGTCCAGGTCGAACAATACCCCGGCCAAGCTCTCGGCAGTCTCTCGGCTAATTGCGGCTAGTGGCAGCATATCGATTCAATTTACGTTCGAGATTTCGGCAATCACGGCAGACAAATAGAGACCCTCACGAAATGCCGCCACCACAGGGTGGTCGGGCCCCTGATACCACCGTTCAATGATACGAGGCACTACATTCACGTCACGACCACCCAGTGCCAATGCGCGAGTCAGTTCGCTTAACCCTATCGCGGCGGAACACGAACACAGGACCAANNAGCGCTTCGAAAGCGTCATTGTGGTCATGCTCAATCTTGCCCGATAGGTCATTGCGCGCAGCCACTTGAGCAGACACTTCAAGCGCGATTAGGCTCGAATCGACAGCTGTGACTCGGCTCGCACCTCCACGTGCGGCCGCCAATGCAAAAGGGCCAATATACGAAAAGACATCGAGGACTCGTCGCCCGTTCGACATTTGTTCAATGCGGCCGCGCAACGTGCGTTGATCGAGGTAGTAGCCAGTTTTTTGACCCAATTCTAGCGGAATATTGAATTCGAACGCCCGTTCGAGAAACGTCAATCCTTCGGGTTCGGCGATGCCCCGAACCACTCCTTGGTTGGGTTCGAATTTCTCCGATTGGGCCAGTCGCTTGCTCGTTCGGTCGATTACGCAACGTGGACGCAGCAACTGTTCTATGGTGTCCAGTATCATTCTTTCGCGTTGCTTGATGCCAATTGTCGCAATCTGGACAACGACTGTATCGGCATACTTGTCGATGACCAAACCGGGGAAGTCGTCGCCTTCGCCATTTAGAATTCTGAAGGCGTTGGTGCGCAGTGATGGTAGGCCAAGGACCTGACGTCGCTTCATCGCGCTGCTGATGCGCTGTTCGATCAGGGTTTGATTGATACTTTGGGGCTCGCTCCGAGTGTATAACCTTACGGGGATCGCCGTTCCGGGCGAATAGAGTCCCCTGCCTAGCCATTGACCACGAGGGTCCACTACGTCGACTTCGTCGCCAGCCGTGGCCCCACCTTCGATATGGTCGACGGCCTGAGCGTAAACCCATGGGTGGCCTGCCCAGATTGGCCTCACGTGGCCCGGCTTCACGGTGACTTTAGGCACGCGGACTGCCCTACGTCGCCCGCCGCGGCGATGCAAACTCGTATACTGCCCAATTGAGCCGGCCTACCCAAGCGTGCCAGCATCAAGCCGGCAGCGAGGCAAGATGGGGCCATTTTGCGAGGATTTTTGGGTACTTCTGAGTTTGTCGCGAGCATCTGACCGAGCGGTGCTAAAACCGAGGCGGAGATGACGTGATTACAAAGTCTAAATGTGCACTCTCCGGCATCGCCCTGCTGTCGTTTGTGGGTACTGCTGCTGCCGCGACGACGGATTGTCCTCCCGGCGACTGGTTCTGCGAACCCATTCCGACGCCCGCATCGCCGTCCCCTTCAACGCCTAACGAGCCGCCTCCTCCCCAGGAGCCTAACGATGAGCCAATGTACCTGGCTCCCGAGCCGAGGCATCCCCCGATTGATCTCCGAGTTCCGCCGCCGCCCCCGGCGCGCCGGCATCGGCAACGGGCTTGGGGAATTCGGACTCAACTACTGCTCCCGTTCGTCGATTCGGGAGCGGCCTCGAATTATTCGATGGCGGGTTTGGGGTTTGGGGGCCGCGCTCGTCCCGACGACGCCGTCGCCTTGGATCTCACTCTCGATACTTTCGGTGGCGTCGATTACGTCGGACACAGACGCACGGAGTTGGCCCTCGACTTTGCCACGACCGTATTTTTTAATCCGCACGATCCCATTCAAGGCTTCATCCTGGCGGGACTTGGGTGGAGCCGTGCCGATGTTTCATACAAGATCCACGAATCGACGCCGATGGGCTCAATCCGACGCCAAGTCGATCAGACATATCATTACTTCGGATTATTGGCTGGCATTGGCCTCGAGTGGCGCTTCGAATCCAGGTGGGGTGTCGACTTCGCGTTACTAGGAATATTGCGTGGGCGCACGGATTCCGACGCTGACCAACACCCCGAATTTATCGATCCCAAAACGAAGCTAGCCACGAACTCTTCGGGCTTCGGCTTGCTAAGACTCGGGCTGAATTATTATTTCTGACGGGACTCCTCTTTCCGGTGGAGCGACGCTTACAGTGCCGACCTGAGACATCGGTAACCTGAACCTTAGGGTTTTCCACGCTACCTGTACGTCGGTTGCGACGTTTTAACGGCGAAACCCCGATCTCATACTTCGAGACCGGGGTTTCGCGAAGGACTCGAGACTAGATCACTCAGGATCTAGCTTCGATCCAGCGTGCCAATTAGTTCACGAGATCCTTGAGCGCCTTGAGGGGCGTCGAACGAATCTTGCGGCTTGCGGGCTTTGCCGGAATTGTTATGGGTTCTTTGGTAAATGGATTGATGCCCTGTCGCTCTTTGGTCGCGGGCTTCTTGACCACACGCAGCTTTACGAGACCTGGTACTACGAACTCACCGGGGCCTCGATTAGATAGCTGTTTGCGGATAAGTTCACTGATTGCATCAAATACGCGATTGACACTCTTCTTGTCGAGATCTGCCGCGTTTGCGAGTTCCGCGATTACCTGAGCCTTCGTCAGCCTCTTGCCTGCCATGCGCTTCCTCCTATGGTGATTTTCAATGAATTCTTGCCGGACGCGTGATGTGACTACCGACATTTCGGTTCGCCAGCGGCCAATTTGGGCCGTTTGGCGATTCGCCAAAAGACACCGTGACGGATAACAAGGGATTTTACGCCTTTCAAGCACAATCCACAAAAAAGCTTCCATGGAATGAGCATTTTTTTCAGGGCCGCGGCTGGTCCAGGTGGCAATGGGGCCCGATTCGAGCCCATTCCAGCGGGGAAATTGGGCTAAATCAGGTTTGGAATTGCCTGATTGAGGCGGGTGTCCCGAGTGCAAGAACCTCAATAACCCCGCGTACTTGCGGATCAAAAGTCTAAGCAATTCGGCAGCTTCGACCCGTGCGTCAATGTGAGAAAAGCGGCGAGGAGCACTCCATGACAACGCGGGCTCGCTTGAGATTCGAAAAAGCCCGCGTTGAGCCCTAAAATTTTCGTCGACGAGAACGCTGCTTCATCAAGCTGAGCCTGCTCTGCCTCGGACTCGCGCGCCCGCCGGCAGTCCCCTGCCTGCGACCGCTCGCCCCAAAAAGTGCCCAGTCTGTCCGCCAAAATGCATGCAATCAACCTGCCTTGCGGAGCACTATTGGTGCGCTCCTAACGAGACGACGTGTCCAAGCGTCCATTTTCCTCTTTTGGCTTGGTCTCGCGTGATCGAAACCCAGCAGATGTAAAATGCCGTGTGCAAGCAACCAACGCAGCTCGACGATCAGCGGGCGACGCCGACCGGCGGCTTGTCTCGACGCGGTGTCAAGCGAGATGACGATGTCGCCGAGCACTCGCGGCGAGTCGTTCCGTGACGGCGAGAACCGTGGATCGAAGTGGAACGACAAGACGTCCGTTGCGCGATCCTTGTTGCGATGTTCCCGATTCAAGTTTCGGATATTCCCGTCGTTGGTTAATAGGACGCTCAGTTCGGCACTAATTAGCCCAAGACGATTCAGCATTGCGTCGGCAATCTCGCAGACTTGCTTCTTTTGGACGTTCGGCGATTTTGGAGCGCGTCTCTTGACCTGAGTGGGCATCGTAGTATCCGAAGCTTACGCATTAATCCCATGCCCGACAATCACGACAACTTACAACAGCTTCCCTATTTTGCGACGGCAGCCAAAGGCACCGAAGGCTTGCTGCGCGACGAATTGCGTGGATTGGGAGTTAGACCCATCCGGGGTGACCGGGGTGGGGTGCACTTCGGCGGAAATATTCGCGACGCGTTCCGCGTATGTCTGGACAGTCGCATTGCTATGCGTGTGCTCGAGTTTAGGGGGGTATCAACGGTTACTGATTCTGATCAGCTTTATGATTTCGTAAGCACTTTGAATTTCGATGATGTTCTGCAGTCTCATCTCACGCTGGCAGTGACAGCCACAGTCCAATCGAGCTCGATGACGCACTCACAGTACGTCGCTCGGCGAGTCAAGGATGCCATTGTAGACCGCCAGCGAAGGTTCGTGCATTCACGGTCGGACGTTGACCCGAGGAATCCAGATGTGCACTTCTACGCTCACTTGGCCAAGGACCGCGCATCAATATACGTTGACTTGGCCGGAGAATCATTGCATCGGCGTGGGTATCGCTTGTCCAACACGGAAGCGCCTCTCAAAGAAACGCTCGCTAGCGCGCTGGTCCAACTGTCGCGCTGGGACAAGCTTTCTCCGCTGCTCGACCCCTGTTGCGGCTCGGGTACGGTCGTGCTCGAAGCGGCGCTTATGGCGGCAAACTGGGCGCCTGGTTTGGGGCGCAGGCAATTCGGCCTGGAGCGCCATGTTCGCGTCGATGCCACATTGCGCAACGCGTTCGAAGACATGCGCGAAGCTGCGCGCGCAGCCATCGTCAGAGAGCGCTCCGAGGTCGTTCAGGGCAGCGATATCGACATAACTGCACTCACTGTCGCTCGCGATGCGGCCAAGCAACTCAAGCTGGGCGCTCGATTCATGCGACAAGACATACTCAACCTAAGTCCATTGCGGGACTCGGGCACAATCGTTACCAATCCACCTTACGGGGTAAGACTAGAAGGCGGGCAGGAGCTGGCAATGCGAATCGGGCAAAGCCTGTCCAAGTTCAAGGGGCATAGGATCCTCGTCTTGACCACGGATCGTACCTGGCTTTCCGCATTGGGGCGCCCTCCCGCAATGGAGCACACCTTGTTCAATGGTAATCTGGAATGCCGTGCGCTTGGCTGGGACCTCTAGTGCTGCGATTCCATCGAATCGATGTACTCGTCAGGGCGACACAATCACGCGATCACGACCTTGTTCTTTTGCTTGATACAAGGCGGAATCAGCACGTCGCATGATGCCTTCGCTCGCGTTGCGACACCCCGGACCTCTTACGGTCGCAATGCCGAAACTTGCCGTGACCTGCACGGGTCCCCGAGGTCCAGCGACCGTATGGAGAGGAAGGGTTGTTCTTAGTCTCTCGGCAACGACCTGTGCCCCCGAAGAGTCCGTGTTTGGCAGTATACACAGGAACTCCTCGCCGCCCCAGCGGCCTGCGACGTCGCTGGCGCGCAACATTTGTTTGAGCAATCGCCCCAGTGCCGAAAGCACGGCGTCCCCGGTTTGGTGCCCCCAAGTGTCATTGACGGACTTGAAGTGGTCCACGTCGATCAGGATCACGCTTACCGGTTTGGCATCGCGATCGGCGCGCGCCAAATCACGGCGCAGGGCTTCGTCGATGGCCCGGCGATTTGCAACCTGGGTAAGTTCGTCGGTGGACGCCAATCGCTCCAGCCGTTCGTTGGCAGCCCGCAACTCCTGTTGTAAAGCTTCCTTCTTTTCTAGAAGATCCTCGAGCGTGTGAACGAGTCCTTCGTAGTGCTCGTTGAGCGCAACGAGTCGATCATGGGCCCGCTCTTGCAGGTCATCGACCTCGAATTGGTCTCCTACGGTTCGATCGAGGGCGCTGGCAAGTTCCGTAACCATCGCAGGCACGCGCCCTATTAGGGCATCCAATTGCTCAGTCGAGACAGCCAGAATAGCGGCGGCTTCTTGCGCCACCTGCCGATGATGGACTATGTCGCCACCCTCGAATACAGCCGCACAACGTTCCGCCACCCACGCGACCCGAGACAACGGTTCTTGGGGCGGGGCGACGTCGTGATGGTGCGCTAGCGCTTCAACCATTTCTGGACCAAGCCCATAGTTCCCCGCTATTTCGGCGCCGAGCTCAGGGTGTGGAACGAACCCAGCTACCCTCTCGTGTACAACCCGATACATCGCTGGCGCGCTGGCGATGTACGCGGCGCGTTCCAGGTCCTTTTTGGCGCTGGCAAGCAATCCCGCATCCAGCAATAGACCGGTCGTGAAATAGGGGTCGGGATCCTTGCACTTGGTTAGCAGCGCCAGCTCACGCGTTATGATCGCGCGGCGCAGACAATTGGCTAATAGCATCTCCGATTCAGCACCGGCCGGACCAAGACTAGTGACCATGAGACTGAGTCCGAGCGTGCGCATGCCCCGCACTCCCAGCAGATTGGTTGCTTGACGTACATCCTCAACCCGCCTGCGTATGCCCATGGCCGGGCTGTTCACGAACGCTAAGACGCGAAGTGCAAACGCTGGGTCGGTGCTTGCCAATTGAGCCAACTCGCCTAGGCTGACGTCGTCGCGCAGGGCAATTTGAACGATTCTGGCCGCCGAAGTGCTCATCAGTTCCGTCTTCTGCCGATTGGCTCGGCTCGAAGCGGGGACTCGACTACTTACGGTGCTCAATGGGGTCCTCATAGCCTGGTTGTCACCTCGGGGTGACTCCCGAGATAAAGCGACGGCGCCTCACCCCAAAAACGGTACATGGTCGGAGCGAATTCAGGGCAGAACTTAAACAAATACTTAGGCCCGGCGGCCGCTTGGCTATCCCGAAGTATTTTCAAAGTCTACTGCTCAGGTTAGCTTCTCCCACCTTGGCCAGACCCTCACGTCCCCCCGGGTTCGATATGACCTACCGCCCCTCAGCGCGGGTCTTCCTGCCGCCGTGGAGGTCACGTCTACCCTCGTTGCTTTACCTAGGTCTGACCCTGGTAGTTGCCGGAGTCGTGTTCGTTGCTGAGCACAGCCCTACCAATTCTGTTCTATACGTACAGCTGATTGAAAAAGGGTCGCGGCGCATGATAACGCCGCGGACCTTTGCACTGTTGTTGCTGTTCAGTTCCATCTCTTCCGTGCTCCGGACCAACATGCGAGGGGTCCGATTGCGAGGAGACGGAATCGAATATCGAGATCTCGTGTCCCTGGTGATCCCAAAGCTTAGAAGGCTTAGATGGGCTCAGATGAATCGCATTTCGCTGTCTAAGACAGGTCTGTACACGATTGATCTATGGGATGGCACACGGGTCTACATGCCAAGAGTAGAAGACAGTGATCTTTTGGCAAAGACTTTGGAACACGTCGCGCTGGCCCGTGCAATACCACTCGAGGGCGGAGCTGGGCTCGATGACGTACCCGAAGCCGACGACCTTCCCGAACATACTGCGGGCTAACGACTACCGACCTACGAAACGAGGCTGCCTTTTTTCGGCGAAAGCACGCAGAGCCTCTCGGCGGTCCTCACTCTTCAAACAAGTCTCATACGCGGCAAGCTCAACCTCCAGGCCCTCACCGAGGGGCCGATCCGCCGCTGCGTCAATTGCAAGCAGGGCGGCCTTGGCCGCCAGAGGCGCACCTTGAAGGATTGGCACCAACCAATCCAGCACATCGCTTACCACGTCAACGTTTGATGCAGTGACGCGGTTAACCAGTCCGAATTCTAGGGCCTCCGCGGCGGTCAAACGACGCCCTAGCAATATCATTTCCTTGGCGCGCGCTTCGCCAATCAAACGTGGCAAGCGTTGAGTTGCTCCAGCGCCCGGGATGATCCCGAGTGAAGTTTCCGGTAGGCCCAAGCGTGCCTCGGGGACGGCTACCCGCATGTCACACAGCAACGCAAGCTCCAGGCCACCCCCCAGGGCGCTACCATTGAGCGCAGCAACAACGGGAACGGGGCAGGCATCAATCCAGGACAAGTCCGTCCGATACCTTCTGAGCATTCGCCGGACGTCATCATCAGACATGAGCAATCGCTCTTTTAGATCGGCGCCCCCGCAAAACGCTCGGCTGCCTGCGCCCGTAATGATTACGGCGCGAAGATCATCCATTGCTTGAATTGTGTCACCAATACTCGACAGTTCGCCCAACAACGCTTCCGACAGCGCATTGGAGCGTTCAGGGCGATTTAGCGTGACGATGGCAGCCGAGGCCCGGTGCTCGAGCAGTACGAGTGGTGACGTCATCGTTGCTTTTTCCTACTCCGGACAACCTTGACCTTGCGACGAGGAGCCGGCTTCGTAACTTGGTTTTTCGCGATGACGGCAGCCTTTTTCGGTTTCCGTTTGGTGAGACTGGAAGCGGCGTTCTTGACTAGTCGCGACGGCTCTGGACTAAATCGTTCAATTCGCGCATTCATCTCGTCGAGTCTACGTTGGACTGTTCGCACATCGTCGTTCAATTGCCTGACTTGATCCGGGGCTGTCGAACTCAAAGCTCCCACTGCCTCTCGAATTTCCCGAATTACCCGCGCCTCCTTTTCCAAGCTCAGTTGGCGTAAGAGAGCCGGAACCGACTGCGCGTCACCGTACTTGACCAGCGCACGCGCGGCCTCGGCGCGAACGAAGAAATCACGATCCATCAGGAGATCTTCCAAATGCTCGCGGTCCACGCGACTTCGACCGAGCCGCGCCAACGCCGAAATTGCAGCGCGCCGTCCCCGCGACGGCGTGCCATAGCGAGTGCCAGCCACGATTTGCTCGATTGCGGCTGGGTCTCGGAGTGCAGCAAGCCCGTCAAATGCCGCCGCACGCACGATGTCGGCATGCGAAGATTCATTCAGGTTCCGTTCGAGTACACTCAGCGCTTCGGCTCGACGAGTGCAACCGAGAGATCTGCAGGCCTCGGCCTTTACCAAGTAGCTTTCGTCGTCAATTGCGATGGGGTGAAGTGCTTCGAACGCCTGAGGTTGTTTGAACGATGCAAGCGCAGCCACTACGGCTCGCCTAACCTTCGGGTGTACAATCGACGTGGCCGATGTCAGGGCTTCCAGGCTTTCTTGTACTGCAATCTTTCCAAGGTCGCGTGCGCACTCCGCGCGTAGCATCCAAGATTCTTTTGAATCATTGAGGCGTTGACGGAGTGCCGTGACGCTTGGAATATCCGTACGCTTCGCCAGTGCCTGCGCCGCTAACACTCGAGCGCGAAGACTATTCGATTTCGTCAGGGTTGTAAGGCAGAAGTCCGGTGGAAAATCGAGAGTTACCGGGGTTGCGATCCGTAGCTCCGGGTCAAACGCCACCCAATCAGGTCGTTCACTCAAGGCCAATACGTGCGTTGCTTGCTTTTCCGTGACGGTCTTACTCAAGCGTTGGATACTTCCCGCCCCTATTCCGACGTCAATCTCGAACGTCCAAAGCATCGGGGCGACGCCATCTGGAAGTTTTTGAGTGGCAGTGACAGTAAGTAGTCCTCTTTCGAAGCTGGCTTTGGCCTCAATTTCTGGATGTCCTGGCTGGAATACCCATTGGTCAAAGAACTGATCCAACGAATGGCCGCTGACCTTTTCGAGTGCCCGTTTCAAGTCGGTCGTCTCGACGATTCCCTCGGCATTCCGCTGCAAATAGTCGTGGACGCCTTTCCAAAATGACTCGTCCCCCAATTCACGCCGAAGCATGTGTAGGACAAGACCGCCTTTTTGATACAAATGGCGGTCGAATAGATCGATCGGCGCCTGATACTCGCGGGACACGATGGGCCGCGAGTAGTGGGTCGCGCATTCACTCACGTAGACTTCAAGGTCCGATAGGACACCCCAATCATACTCGTCCCGGCCCAATCGCGCCTCTCGCTCGACGTGTTCGAAGAAAGTAGCAAATCCTTCATTGAGCCAGGCTTCAGACCAGTCGCGGCACGTGACGTAATCACCAAACCATTGATGTGCCAACTCGTGTGCAATGAGATCCGCGCTCGTCATGTCGATGGCGGCGCGTTCGTCAAGCAGCGCATGCTCGTACAGTGTCGTAGCTGTCGTATTCTCCATCCCACCGAACGTGAAATCACTCACCACAATTTGTGAATAGCGTGACCAGGGGAAGGGTACGCCGGTAATTTGGCTGAAGTGCTCGATCATGCTTGGCGTTATTCCAAAACTTCTCCACCCATCCGCTTCACGCCCGGCCGGAACATAGTAAGTTACTGGGACGGTTCGACCGTCGGGCAAAACGGCTGGGCGGTCTTCGAGAACGCTGAATTGTCCAGCAACCAGAGTCAATAGATAGCTCGGGTGAGGTGAGTTGAAGGCAAAATGAAATATGCGAGAGTCACCGCTCGCAGCAGGTTCTTCGAGTAAGTCGCCGTTGGATATTGCGATCCATCCCTCGGGGACGTTCACCCGCAACTCGGACGTCATTTTCGAGTCAGGCGCGTCGTGGCACGGAAACCAATAACGGGCATCTTGGTCTTGACACTGCGACCAGACTTGTCGCGGTCGATCCTTGATGACTGAATCAGGTTCCAGAAAATAGAGACCTCGCCGAGGTGTTACGGCGTAGTCCACTTCGATGGTAAAGCGTGTCAACTCCCTGGGCACTGCTACGTGCAGCCGGTCTCCGTCGTAGTTCCATTTTACGTCACGGGCTTCGTCATTGACGATAAGCGTTACGGAATTGATTTCGAAGCCAACCGCATCAAGGTCGAGAGTTTCAGCGTCGTTGTCGGTGCGCACCAGATCGAGTGCTGCAATTCCAGCCACCCTTTTCTGATCGACGAGCAAATCGAGATCGAGGCAAAGATGTCGAATACTGAACGGACGAGACCGGGCATACTGGCGAACCGTACCCGACAAGACGAAATTCGAGGGCGCGTACGAACCCCCACAACCGGCATGCAAT
>PMCK01000137.1 GCA_003154095.1 Myxococcales bacterium
AGAATGTTTTGCAGGTAGCCGCAAAACAGCCCATGGTTCATCATGCAAAGCGATAGTTGCTGTTCGTGACTGTATCGAAACAGCGAACAACGGACCATGCAATTACGGAACACCAATTTCGTGGCAAGATTTCCGTCCCTTTCGTAGAAGGCGGATTCGGCATCCTGGGGTTTCCAAATTTCGAACGGCCAACGAATTCCTTTGTGTTCGAGCTCCGTCTGGAGAATATCGAGCGCCTTTGCCAGCTCCTCGCTTCGTTCTGTCACTTCTGATCTAAGACCGATCTTGCGACCCGCGCGAAAGGTCACCGTTGCCGCGCCACGCCCCAACACTTGTTCGAGTCCGTGAGATAGGGATGCCATGATGACCATCAGGCCGTCCAATTCGCCGCGTTCGACTTGCCCTTGCATCGGGTTCTCCTTTGACATGGTGGCTGTTTATCTCCTTCGTCCTACCAAATCGCCGTTGACGGTGAGCTGTTCGAGTCTGCGCAAATTGGCGCCCACCAATCGATTGTCGGGTTCCAACTGCGCGGCACGCCTGAGCGCTTCAATGGCGCTTTCGATGTCGCGTCGCCGCAACAACTCTAGGCTTAGCTCGAACAATTCAAGCGCTTCTCGCTTGGTGTCCGTTTCAACTGAATAGGTCCCGCTGTTGTAGGTTCCCTCGGGCAGTACTGGAACAGAGTCGCCGTTCGAGGCATCTTCGTCTTTTCGCACCCGGAGCAATGCCGCATCCCAGTCGTGAACCTTTTCCTGCGGTGGCCCTGGGTCCATAAAGACATGCGGATGGCTATCCGGAAGCTCATTCTTGATGCGGGCCGCGGTTGAGTGCTGGGCCGCGGGTATCGCTGGTACGGACAAAGGATGGCAGCCACTATCGAGCTTTTGCGCCACTTCATGGGGCGATTGCAGCCGCATGCTGGGCGGAGGGCTCGAATCTGCAGTTGAGTCAAGGTACCCGCAAACCTGTGCAGAGATATGTCGCGACGTCGGACAGAGTCCCAAGTCCTTCATGTAGTCTCTTAGGGCCTCGCGCATAGAGCGCGCAGTTTGAAATCGATCTGCGGGATTCTTTGCAAGACCCTTGAGGACCAAGCGATCCAAGGTCTCGGGAATCCAATCCGCGAAATGGCTCGGTGCTTCTGCAACCCTGTCCTTGTCCAGAATGGTACTCAGCAATTGTGCGTCATTGGCGCAGTGGTATGGCCGCATTCCAGTCAGTGCTTCGTAGAGAATCACGCCTAGTGAATAGAGGTCACTCCGGCAATCAATGTCCGCCTCGGTTCGGGAGACGTCAATGAGTTCCGGCGCCATATACGCGTACTTGCCCTTGAGGGTTCCTACTTGGGTGAGCGAGGGTAGACTGAGCGCACGCGAGATACCGAAATCGAGCAGTTTTACTTCACCTGCGAACGACACCATCAAGTTTTCGGGCGTGACATCGCGATGCAAAAGTTTCAATGGACGCCCGTCCGAATCGGACAATTCATGCAAGTATTCCAGGGCGTCGCAAACCATCGCAGTTACGTCCAATGCAAACCATACAGGAAACAATTTCCTGAAGTGGACCGAGCGACATAGAATCTGCCGCAAGGTGCGGCCCGCCACATATTCCATGGCGATATAGGGGCAACCGTCAGCTCGGCCCGATTCGTACACGCGCACTATGTTTGGATGATTGAGCTGCGTAGCCAGCTTGGTCTCATTCAAGAACATCGCAACGAATTCGGGATCGTTCGCGTGGCTTGGCAAAATGGTTTTGACGACCAATGGTGCGCTTTGCGACAAATCGCCCTGCCGCCTTGCAAGCCATACTTCCGCCATCCCGCCGGTTGCGAGTGGCGCGAGCAATAGATATGGCCCAATAGTCTTTCGCTCGTTCAAGAGTCCCCGTGAGCTGCCGCACATCCAGAACCGTTCCTTCAAGCGGCCAACGCCTATCCGCAATAAGTGGGGTGGGAGGATCCAATCTATGTCTTTTGCGCTTGAACCGAAAGACCTAGAACACGTTTGCCGTGCGATGTATTCGCTGGCCAACGCGCAAAATTCACGCGCAACATTCTGCCAACTGTTCTCGGACAACGACGAATTGCAGTTTCGCGCTCGAGTTGGTCTATCGCAGCAGCTCGATGCGTACGGAGTCACTTATCTCGGCTGACTCGAGTTCGCGCAACTTGGCGTCTTGCCCCTAACGTTAACTAATGAGTGCCACGTGGGAAATCCTATGTGTCCGCCGATTCACTGCTTGCGGCCCGCGCCTGGTTGTGAATTGCCGTGGATCATCCTTCACTGAACGAAATTACACTGCGTTGCAGGTAAGACAATCCCCTACTCGAACTCTAGCGCTATCCTACGGGGCGGAGCAGGGTCAGTACCTTTGACACTTCTTTCATCAGTGCCTCTTCGCTGCTCGACTCAACGGCGCTGCCCGCGCAAAACAATGCGAATCCGACGTATTCATGTAGTATTTGCTTGAGCAGATTCACTGGGTCGGCACCAGCCGCAATGATAAGTGAATTCTCCGCTACTCGATCGGCGTCCAATTCTCCACGTTCGTTGGGCCCAGCGCCTCGAAATAGTATGTCGTAAACGCCAGCCCCAACGGCAAACGAGTCGAGGCCTTCACGCACCTGCGCGCCCTTGCCACAGGCATCTACGGCATCAAAAATCTTTCGCAGGGCGTCATTGGCCAAAGCAACGAGCGCGTGGGGACCCCCAGATAGCCTGGGCGGATGAATTGCGACATGTTGGCTTTGAATGAGGGCATACAGCTGCTTGGTCGTTGCGAACTCCCCTAGGCTCGTAACTCTTCCTATCTCTTCGATGCTGCGAACGCCATCCACGGACTGGAACGTGGGAAGATACTCTTCAGGGGGCGGGGCTCGACTATCAGAACGGACAGGAACGTGGTCCGCCGACGGGATTTTTTGCCTGAAGTAATGCATCTCATCCATGCGCGTGACGCCATCCATGAGCAGCGCATGCAGGCTCACCGCCTGCCGCGTCGGCAAGCGAGCATCGTCAAAACCGTCGAGAAAGAAAAACGTTCCGTCGGCAGTCATCAAGGTCGAGTAAACGACTTCTTCAATCTGTTTTCGAATGTGATGAAATACTTGTTCTTGAGTCAAGATCCCCAGTTCCACCGCGGTGTCGCCAAATCGCTTCCCACCTTCCAATTGAGCACGGATTGAAGTGTAGTCCGCCTCGCGCAAAACTCCGAATCGATAGAGAACCGCGCCGAGACGCTCGTCATCGACGGTTGTAGTCACTCCGAGAACATTGCCCTGATCGATCAGCAGCGAGCGCGATTCTTGCTCTTCGAATACCACTAGCTCCCCTCGCCAGCCGGTTTGAGCCAACAGCGCTAAAATGTCGCAAAGCGCGCCCGGGTGGGTGACCTCGCCCGCTAATCTGACCACGGCGCCGTCCGTGTCATCGCGCAAACCGTCCTCGCCAGTGAAGCGCATGAACACGACGTGACCGGGCGACGGGAGGAGCCGATAGATGCCTGCTCGCGCACGCAGTCGTTGGCTTGCGATCTTACCAATTGGGTGGGCTTCGCCCGTAGAGGCGATGCGAACCAATTCGGCTTTGAGATTCATGCGAGCCAATTTCATATGATACTAGCCGAAATAGTCGCAGCTCTTGGAATTATTCATTTGGTGACAAAATAGTCGCAAACCGGACCGCGATCCAAGGTTCTCACCCGCACGCCCCGCATGAGAACACGACAATAGTGACGTTATTCAGTTCAGAAACCAGATTGCATACACGTATGTCATCGGCGCAACGAACAGCAATGCGTCGATTCTGTCGAGAATTCCACCGTGGCCTGGGATGATCGAACCCGAGTCTTTGGCGCCCACCGACCTTTTCAGTAGGCTCTCGACCAAATCCCCCAATTGCCCGATGCCACCCCCCAAAAGGCCCAGGAGGAGGCCGTGCAACAAGGGCAATCTGGGAAGGTAAGTGAGCGAAGCTGCTACTCCGGCGAGCGTGCTGCCGAATAGAGCACCATACAGACCTGCCCAAGTCTTGTTTGGACTTACGACTGAATAGAGTTTGGCGCCGCCAAAACGTCGGCCAACGAAGTAACCGCCGGTGTCCGCCAGCCACGCGATGCTGAGCACGAGCAACACCCAGCCCGCGCCGAAGTCGCGGCGCAACAACGAGGTCGTGGTAAGTAGCCCGCCGATATACCAGGGCCCGGCGACAAGCGTCATCAAGCGAAGTCCCGAGTTCGCGATGTCTTTGACGCGCAGCAACGGCACCAGGAACCCAACGATAGGCACGGCTATGCCAAGCGTGAGCAGTGCGCGGGCGTCGCTCGTGGCAAAGTAAATAGTCAACGCAACGGCGAGCGTGGACGATATTGCAAACGCTTGGGTGACACGGTCACCGCGCACCGTCATCGCGTAGAGCTCTTGGCTAGTAACCGCCGTGGCGGCAAAGAGCAACAGCGCCCAACCCAGCGCAGGACCCCGGAACAACAGCACGAGCAGCAGCGGGACTGCCACGGCGCTAGTCAGCAATCGGACGGTGAGGTTGCTCTTGGCCACGTACGCGCCAGGTATCAGTCTGCTTCCGCTTTCACAAGAGGGCGCGGCACAATCAGCCTATTTAGGCCGGCTGGGGGGGATTGACAGAACCCGGCGCTTGCCTCTTGCGTGCGAGACGAGGGCCGGCTAAGGCCCCGGGCCGTGTGGCATCGCCACGAAATCTCTGAATATTGGCGCAGTCGCCGACTCTGGGTGGGCCTGTGTCTGGGCCTGGGTTGGGCGGCTTCGTGCATGTCGCAGAAGCCCTCCGAGCTGAGCCCCGAGGGCTTTGCTCAATGGCTTGGGACCGCCATCGATCAATCAGTGTCGGCGGACGATATCGGTTGGGAACCTCAAAGGGACTTTATCACTGAGGCGCTATTCGGGCGGCGCTTATTATTCTTGGCAGCGCCGCAAAAGGGACAGCCGCGTGATCTGTATCGCGCAACGGTACGCCTCGGCTATGGCGGGCAGCCGATTGCGATAGTCGGCCTCAATAACCTCACGCGCACTCCACTCGGTGACGATTCGGGTCTTCAAGTCTTTGGCGATCACGCAGCCTTTGCAACCGTTGCCTATGGGAAAATCCAGGGCATCACGGTGCTCGACCTGGGAGGCATGCGTGACGAGGATCTCTCGGGTTCGGCCTTCGAGCGACTGCTGCTCAAGATCACCAACCTGCAGATGTCGGGAACCTTCGCGGGCCTCGGGCGCACGGATCTCGTATTCAACGTGCCGTCGACGGGAGCGACACTCGAACTGGGCGCAGAGCGTCTCAGCGTACGGTTTCGTGAATCCGAGCGCGACCTAAACTACGATCCGGTTCACAGAACATTGCGCGCCGCAGATGGCTCGCAACCGTATGGCGTCAAGGTGGTTCCCAATCGTCACCCGGGTAAGCCTCTGATTTTATGGTCTGTCGATACGGCACGCGAAGAAGTCGGTCCGGAAGCAATTGCGTGGCTCGAAAACCAGGTATTCGGCGCGAAGGACTCGGTAAAGCGACTGGCCTTCAGCTTTACGCCTACATCTGACGTCAATGCACTCCGAGACCCTGACGCTGCCACCTCGGGTTCTGCTTCCAGCAATGCTTCGGCGCCCAGCGCCGCGTCGGCACCACCCGTTGCCTCAACTGTATCCAAGGTTCGCGTGTTCGAAGAGAACTGGCCGCCGCCACCGATCGCAACGCTTTTCAAACAAGCAGAACCTGGAGAAGGTCAATGGGTGGCCGCCAGCGAAGCACTGCTACGACCATCGCGCGCGATGGTAACGCCCACGAGTGGACCGCCGCCCGCCTACTTCTACAAGACGTTCACGCGGCCCGATCCGAAGCGGCCTTACGCCAAGGCATGGTTCATCGCGATGGACATGCGCCAGCTCACGCTCGGCATGCAAGCAGGATTCGAAGATCCCGAGCCACTCACGGGCCCCGCCGGCGAAGGTCGCCTGCCCGACGATGCATCGATCTTGGGCCGCGTCGTTGGAACCTTCAACGGCGCGTTCAAGTCCGAGCATGGCAAATACGGCATGATGGTCGCAAAGCGCGTTCTGTTGCCGCCGGTGCCGGGCGCCGCAACGGTTGCAATTACGAATGCTCGTGAAGTCGCCTTCGGTAGCTGGCCCAAATCACCGGTAATTCCCGATGATCTACTCTCATTTAGGCAGAATCTGGACCCCCTCGTCGAAGATGGGCAGGTCAATCCCACGGGTCGACAAATCTGGGGTTGGCAACTTCAGGGCACGAGCGTGATGACTGAGCGCACGGCAATGTGTGTTACCGGCGCGGGTCACATCTACTATGTCTGGGCAGAGGAAACGGACGCGAAAATCCTGGGTGAGGCGATGCGTCAAGCGGGATGCAGCTACGCGATCCACCTCGACATGAACCCGGGGCATTGCGGGTTTATGTACACGCGCGTCAATGACTTCAAGAAGAAGGATTTTTCCGTCAAGCGAGCAGTGGATAAGATGTCCGTGCCCCCTGAGCGCTATGTTCGATGGTCCCCGAAGGATTTCTTCTACGTCATGTTGCGCGATCCGGTACCCGAGGACGGTACACAAGCTCACTGGGTACCCGATGGTGGAACTCAACCAACTCCCACTTGGTGGCCTGCGCTGTTCTCGGCACAAGTAGATGTCTCGGGTGCCAACGTCGAATTGTTGAGCGTCGAAAAGGGACGCGTACAATGGTCCGTACGCGCCGGCACGCTGGAACCTCGAGATCTCGGGGCCGCGTTGATGAAGACGGATCTCGAAGAGGAGCCAAGCCACAGGATGCTCCTCGCATTGGGTCTGGGGCACACGACTCCGGTAACTCGATACGGGCTGGCGTTCGAGGGTAAACCCTCGATTCCATTCAAGAATCAGATGGCTACCTTGGTGGTAGCGCCGCCGCACTCGATAGCGATTTATCAGACGCCCCCGAGTCAGCTCAATTCGAATGAAGAGGCCGTGCAGCTGCCGCTATTGGCGCGCGACGGCGAACTTACGAGCGAGGGAAGGTCACAGGGTACGATGCGGCAGCGAGCGGCATTGTGCGTAACACCGGAGGGGCGCACGTTAATCGGGCGGGCAAAGAGCGACAGCAGTGTTCCCATGGCGAGAGTCCTTGTGCATGCGGGTTGTCGCGACGTAGTCGAGCTCGATCGAGGGTCGAGTCACCCGAGTTATCTTCACCGCACAGGCACGGATCACCCGCCGACGGGTGGCTACGAGACAACGACGCTGTACGCGCTCGCGGAAGCGATGCAGCCGTCGGGGGTGCGGTGGAAGCCGGCTGGGAGTGGGCCATCGACGCGGCCGACGTTGTACGATGCGCCGCGGCGAGAGAAAACGAAGGGGAATTAGTTTCCTTCAGGCTAGCCCTGCGGTCTAGCCCAACCCGGATTCAGACCATCCGCCACAGTCGCAAATGCAATTGAATTGAACGATTCGAACTCTTCCACATTCGGCAAGCCCAGCAACGGGCCAGCGGGTCAAGTCAGGCAGCTGCGCACGACCCGGGTCGCGGAGCGAAGCATGCTAGAGATACTGCCGAATGAGTTCCGCTTCCGATCCACGCCCGAGAGCCGTACTCGTCGGCGTGCAGTTACCCACGGTTAACGACGTCGAGCATGAGGCGTCCCTCTTGGAGTTGGGGCGCCTGGTAAAGACACTGGGATACGAAGTCTCAGCCACCGTTTCGCAGCGCAGGGAGGCCCTTTCGTCGGGGGCCGTGCTCGGCGAGGGAAAGCTCAAGGAGCTGGCGGAGTACACGGGCGGAACGGGAGTTGTGCCTGGGTACGTCAAGGAAACGCAATCCAAAGCGCGCGCCCGCTTCGAAGCGGC
>PMCK01000413.1 GCA_003154095.1 Myxococcales bacterium
CCACTTTGGCGGGGGGTGGCGGTCACGTTGCCGGGCAGGTAATCGTGAAGTACCTTACCGGCGGGCTCGAGTATCATCCCTACTACTTTAGCGGCTGTATCAAGTGGCCCGCATCGATCTGAGTTAATTTTTTCACAATCATTCGCGGAAATGTTCCCATCGCGAGAAATTGATTCGCCCGAGGATCTTAAGATGAAACGCATACTAGGCGCAGCAGTGCTATATCCCTTGGTTTTTACCCTCGGTTGTTCCACAACCGGCGGTGGTTCGGCGCCCGACCCCAGTAGTGGCAACGGTGCAAACAATGGGGGCACCGGCAGCACAGGTGCCGGCAACAACGGGGGGGTGGGATATCATCCGCAGACAACTGGGGGCACCGTCAGCAGTAGCACTGTCCCCCCCGATATTGACGCGGGATGCGGGCACGACACGACCAAGGCCGATCTCACTCGGGTCAACATCCTGTTCTTGCTGGATAAGTCGGGCAGCATGGGCAATGACCCGAATGGCGGCTGGAACAATGCTGACACTCGGTGGAACCCCGTCGTTACGACGCTGGACGCGTTCTTCAATGATCCGAATTCGGCTGGAATTTGGGCATCGCTGAGCTTTCTCCCGGCGGATGGCGACATAAAGAGTGCGTGCAAAGTGGCGAACTATTCATCCGGCTCCAGCTCAATCAAAGTTCCGCTCACGTTACTCGACGATACCGGTCGCCAGAAGTTTCTGTCGAAACTTTGTGATCCGTCATTGCCACAAACGTCCCCGTGCATTGTGCCGGCGGGAGGTACGCCGACGCGGTCAGCATTGCAGGGCACCATCGCCTACATGAATGCGATCCCACCGACAGTTCCACCTAGCAAGACAGTCATCGTATTCCTAACGGATGGCGAACCCGGATTTGGCTACCAACCGCCAGGCACCACTGGCATCGTAAATGGACTGCACTCTTGTGACGACCTGAACAACACTGCCTGCATTACCGCCTGCAACGGCCTCACCGGCGGTGACTGCGGTGAAGTTCCGCCCTGTACCCCCGCAACGACAGAAGTTGATGCAGTTGCTTCGGTAATTCAATCGGCTCCGCCCAAGTCAATCTACGTATTTGGCGTTGGCGATCTGACCTCGTCGACCATGGACGAATGGGCAACGGCCAGCGCCAATCCCGCGGTTGCACTGCAAGGGCTTTCCGGGACGCAGGCGGCTGCAACTTTCAAGGCTGGGCTCCAAGCGATCCAAAAGAGTTATATCACGTGCAACATTGATGTTCCCAAGGCAACAGCGGCTGGCACCGCCGTCGACTACACCAAGGTGAACGTCGACTACATTAATGGCTCGAACGCCGATACTCCCCTGGTTAAAGACCCCGGCTGCACCAAAACCAACACAAGTACCACGCAGTTTGGCTGGCAATACGACAATGACGCAGCCCCGACAAAAATCCTGTTGTGCGCGTCAGCGTGTTCCATGGTCCAGGCTGATCCAAACGGGCGGATTCAGACGGTTCTCGGTTGCGACACGCGGATACAAATCCTTTGATGTCGTCGAGTCTACGCTTGTCCTGAGCGGCAGCCATCTCGGCGCATTCTCGGGTCGTAGCGTCCGTCGCGGATGCCGAGCTGGACGCGGCCTGGCGATTGAATGAGACGCCACTAACCTCACGTTCGCACGCTGCCGGCTAGCAACGGCGTTTGGGCCGGGACAGGTATGCCTTCCTGTTTGGCAGGCCCCGTGCATACAGCGCTGCAATTGGCCGCGAATTAGCGTAGGCTAGAGCTCTGAATAGGGTGGTTTTATGAACACAGCGCGCTTTACTGCTTTGAATTTAGCTATTGGCATTGCACTTCTGACTTCGACTTGGGCCCAGGCTCAAACGGCGGCGCCACGTAATCCGGCGCCAGGACAGGCAAATTCAGCACAGGTGAGCCCAGGGGCAACGGCGCCCATGCCGACCAATGCCCCCCCACAACCTTTGAATGCTCAGGCCGGACCGGGCCCGGCAAACGCAGCACCGGCAGCTCCGCCGCCCCCGCAAACTATGACACCAATGCCAGGGCAACCGATGCCAGGGCAACGCTATCTCGTGATTGACCCAGCCACAGGCCAGGCAATGCCGATGATCACCTATGGTCCCATGTTTCGGCCCCGTCCCGCAGAACTGCCGTATAACGAAGGCGCCCCGATCCCCCGCGGTTACATGCTGCAAGAATACCATCCGCGCGGTCTCATCATTAGCGGCGCCGTCACATTGGGCGTTCTTTACGCGATCAGTCTCTCCGTGGCTTCAAGCAACAACTTCAACACGGCTAATGGCTGGCTTGCGGTGCCTGTTATTGGTCCCTTTGGCTGGCTCGCTACGCGCAAGGCTCCCTCGAATATATGTGGCAGCGGCAGCTTCACGTACAGTTGCAACAACGATGATTCCGACAATCGAACCGCGGTTGTTCTCGATGGAATGGGACAGGTTGCCGGGGCCGCCTTGCTGGTCGCCGGACTAGCAATTACCCGAAAGCATCTGATTCTCACGGACCCAAGTGAGGTCATGGTAGCGCCGTACGCTTCATCCACAGGGTCCGGGCTCCGCATTTTCGGCCAATTCTAGGGACATTTTGCCCATTCAAACCCGATCTACGACTCAACGGCGCAATCGGATCGCGGGTTTGGCGTGCTTCTCGGCAATGCTCATTGCAAAGCTGGGGCTTGCCCAAACGCAACCGGCACAGGTGCCCCCGCCTGAACCCAATGTCACCTGGAATGAGGGCCCCGCTGCAGCACCGAACGGAGCCCCCTCTGCATCTCCATCCAGCGGCACAGTGCCGAGCAGCGCCCCATCCGTGGCTACGGCCACCCCTTTGCCTGCGGTCGCCCCCGCGATGCGCCCGCCGCAACAGGGCTATATCGTGATCGATCCTGCCACCGGGCGGCCCATGTCCATCAGCGGTCAACATTCAGGACTGCAGACGAGGCCCGCCACACTGCCCTATGAGGAAGGAGCACCCATTCCTCATGGCTATGTCCTTCGAGAATCGAATCTGTCGGGCCTTGTAATTGGCGGAATCATTCCGCTCAGCATTTTCTATCTAATCAGTTTTTCCGTTGCATCGGGCAACGACTTCCGCGGCCCAGCGGGTTGGCTCGCGGTGCCGGTAATCGGCCCCTTTGGGTGGCTGGCTGCGCACAAGAGCAAGTGCGCCAGTGACGTTTGCTCAGATGCTGAGGACGTTCTTGGACGTACGTTCGTCACGATGGACGGAATATTTCAGACGGCGGGCGCGGCCATGTTCATTGCAGGCCTTGCCATTACCCGCAAGAAGTTGGTGCTAGTCGAGAACCCAGACATGTACATCGTCCCGTATACGTCTTCGACAACGCATGGGCTCTCGATACTTGGGTCGTTCTAGACTAGGGAGTGTGAGCCGTCCTCTCATTTGGATTGCACAGGAAGTCCGGAATGGCAGCTTGCTGGCTTGCTGCCACTCATGGATCATGAAACGCTTCTGAGTTTCCTGAAATAGTGGCACAGTCGCGCGCTTCTATTCACGCGTGAGCCTGCGAACGAGCTCATCATGTTGAGGGTAAAGCTTACATAGCGCATCTCGAGTTCCGACCTCGAAATCCGCGAAATCGAAACCCGGGGCGACGGTGCAGCCAACCAGCGACCCACCCTCGGTCGAATCGACGTAGGCGCCAAACCAATGCCCAGCGGGCACCACTGCTTGGAAGGTTTGACCCGCGTCCAATGACGACCCAAGGCAGTAATCTTTTCGACTTCCGTCGGGAGCAAGCGAAGCCACGCGCAGAGGCGAACCCTGATAAAAGTGCCAGACCTCATCGCTTTTGATCCGGTGCAGGGCAGAAAAGTGGCCATGGGGGAGCAAAAACAAAATAGCCGTTGAAAAGGAACGATGACCTTGGAAACGCTCGGGCAGAGCCGTCAATAGTTCAGTCGAGCGATATGTCTCCCGAAAGTAGCCACCCTCAGGATGCGGCTGAAGTTCCAGTCGAGTAACCAGTCGGTGAAGCTCTTCGCGCATGAACTGGCTATAGCCCGAGAAGAACCTTGACGCCGAGCACGATCGTGGAGCCCGAACCGCTGGCGCAAATCGTTGTGCCGTGCCCTCGTCAGCCAGTTGTGCAATTAGGCCAGGGTCCTATACCCATGTAAACAGGCTTGCACGCACTATGAACGTTCAATCACGTCCGAAACGAGTGTCAGAGCCACCCGAGCCGTCGGCGCCGCACCCAGCTTCGGTGCCCGCAATTACCGAGCAAAAGGGATTGGGCGAATCGTCCGAACCCCCCGATACCAAAAGTACCCGGCCGAAAAAAGCACCTCGAGTCCTTTTCGGTTTGGTCGCTGCAGCAGCGGCAATCGGCAGCGTCGTGTGGCTGCTCGGGCGGGGCAAGGAGTCGACGGACGACGCTCAGGTCGAAGGTCACGTGGTGACGGTTAGCGTGCGCACCTCGGGGCAAGTTTCCAAGGTCCTCGTGTCCGATAATCAGTCGGTTCGCGAGGGCGACGTGCTCGTTGAACTGGATCTCGAGGAATTGAAGGCGCGCCTCGGTGTTGCGCGTGCCGATCGCATGGCAGCGGAAGCGTCACTGGCACTAGCGCAGGCCCAACTGGCGCTGACGGAGCGTACGTCCAACGCCGGTATTCGACAGGCCCGCGGTGGGGTTTCGCAAGCGGCCTCAGGAGTTGTATCGTCCAAGGCGCAAGTGGAGCAAGCTCAGGCGGACATCTCGACCGCGGAGTCGCGGCGACTCTTGGCTTCAAAAGAGCTCGATCGCGTGCGCGAATTGTTCGCCAAGGGCAGCATCTCGCAGGCTGAACTCGATGCGCGTCAGGCCGCCGCTGACCAAGCCAGCGCGGGCCTCGAGTTGGCGCAGGCACGGCTCGAAAGCACGCGTGCCATGATTACCGGCAACTACGGCAATGTGGAACAAGCTCAAGGGCGGCTCGTAGCTGCCATGACGGCGCCCCAACAAGTGCAGTCCGCACAGGCCCAAGTCCAACTTACTCAGGCCAAAGTAGAGCAGGCTCGTGCGGCGGAGCACTTGGCCGAGCTGAACCTTTCCTACGGTGTCGTGCGCGCGCCAGTCGCGGGCGTCGTTTCGCGCAAGAACGTCGAGGTGGGCATCCTGGTTTCGCCGGACCGCCCGGTGCTGGCGTTGGTGCCGCTCGATGACTTGTGGGTTAT
>PMCK01000200.1:0-3503 GCA_003154095.1 Myxococcales bacterium
GAGTATCCGCCCGAGGAAGCGGTATTCATGGGGACTCGGGTGATTGCACGAGAATCCGATTTGCTCTTCGGCAGTACCAGGTCGCTGCGCCGGACCCGCATCATGGTGACTTTGCCGGCAGAAGCTGCGGAGGATTTACCTTGGATGCAGCGGCTGGTGCAATCGGGAGTCGATTGCGTGCGCATCAATTGCGCCCACGACACTCCTGAGGTTTGGAGCGGCATGCTGAGCAATCTTCGGATAGCGCAGCGCGAACTCGGGTCGCACGAATCCGTTCGGGTGCTCATGGATCTAGGTGGACCCAAAGTTCGCACAGTTCGTCAAAGGAGGGCTTGCCAACGCGCGCGGAGGTCACGGACGCAGCCATGGCAAACCGCGCCGAATGCGTAATGCTCAACAAAGGTCCGTACATCCTGGATGCTATCCGGATGCTCGACGGAGTGCTTGCTCGGATGGAGGGTCATCAACACAAGAAAACGCCACAGTTGCGAGTCCTTCATTCCTGGCAGGCTGCGTTCTCAGCCGACACGTGGGCATTGAGAATTTTCTGCACGTAGAGCACAGTGACGGGCGCGCCGGCAGTCGCGCTCGATGACGTGGGAAATACAGCCATGATCCCATCCGGATTCGGCAGGCCCGTTGTCTGTGCGCCACAAGAGTTCGTTCCGGGTTCGGGTGATGGCATTGATGAACTACCTGACGTCAGCAGAGATCACGAGCGCAACGGCCAAACCCCACTGGTTTACGGGGCGGAACCTGGTCGATCAACTCGAGCACGAACACCTCTCATGGAAAGCGTACATGCAGTCGATGCCGGAATCCGACAAGACCGTCGAGTGCGCGCCAACCAATCCGGCAACCGGCGGCCCGATTAAGTTGTACGCTCAAGAGCACAACCCAGACTTATCCAGTAGGAACAGGATATTTACGACCCCGACGGTTCCGTGCCGCAACTACAAAAGATACTGAAAAGTCTGTGCCGGATCCCCTCTTACTCCACTAACGTTGATGGCAGTCGTTTTTTGCAGCTATTCCAGTCGAGAATTCAAGGCGGTTGCGAGCACCTCCTCGTCGTCCTTGAGTGCCACCCCACTAAGCCTGCGCCGATGTGATGTCAGCAACAGCGCCGCGATTTTGCGGGCCGCAGAAGACGGACTGTACCCTTCGGAACGAATGTTGGACACACAATTGCGATCCGCGTCTGTCCGTTCAACCGAGGGGTCATAAGTGATGTACGCGCCGAGGCTGTCCGGTGAACTAAGCCCCGGGCGTTCACCGAGCAAAATAAGTGACAACCGCGCACCCAGCCGCTCACCGATATTGTCCGCCAGTTTGACCCGCGCAAGCGGCACGACAAATACCGGATACGTGCTCATCTGCTGCGCCACGAGAAGCGGCATCAGCGATGTGAGGGTCGTGGCAGCTTGCCGCTCCGCGGCCAATGCCGAAAGCCCATCCGAAACGACAATCACCAAATCACGGTGCCCCCAGCTAGGTAGATGCTCTTCGAGCAGCACTTGCGATTCGGGCATCAGGGTTCGACCGTGCTCCGGATGTAACAGATAATCGTTGCGATCGGGCTGGCCGTAGCCCAAGGACCTGTCGCAGGTATTGTGCGTCGTGAAACGAAGTTGATTGATAGCCCAGCATGATGTCGTCTATCGCACAGCGAGACACCGCTTCGGCCAAAGGTATCGAATAGGCGCATTTGCAGACTGGGTTCGATCCTAGGGCGACACGTGCAATTAGTTTGCGGACACTGGCACGGACTGGCGGGCCCCGGTCTGACATTTCGTGACACAATAACTCCGCCAGTCGCCTGATTGTGTGCAAAGTTCAACGGCGCCTCTAGAAGCGCCCAACAACTTATAGCGGTCTCGTTTCGAATGCACCATGAAGCAATCGTAATTATGCAGCTCCTTTTCGACGCGAAATGCCTCGGGGGCCCATTCTTCCCCGCTACTCATTCTTGGAATGATCCCCTCACGGTATCGGATTGCCGACGATGGATAGATTGCGAACGAGTAACCCTGCGTTCCCCCCTTGTCCACCAAGTAGTATGCCGGCAGATGTGTGAAAACGGGAAGGTCTGGGAACGCATCACTTTCTGGATCGAATATGACGGGTCGCACACGAAGCCCCCGGGGTAAGGCGTCGGCGATGTCGTGAAAATGGGACGTTTCGCGATTCAGCTTCATCAACCGAAGGCTGAATATGCAAGCCCAAACCCCCACCGCAGCCAACAAAGTTGCGTGTCGTATTAGTGGCCCGTTACGCCCGACGTCGCGACACGGACGAAATGCGAGAAGCATTGCCGGAATCAAGAGCAAGGCGAATCGCGGCCAAAGCAGGGGATATCCGCGATACACCTCTGGAAACGCGCAAAAACCAAGGATCACGAAAGCCCCGGGCAGCAGCCGACTCAGCGCGAACACCGGCCGCCCAACAGCCAGCCCAAGTAGTATCAACAGAATCGACCCATACACGCTTGCAGTGATGTCCCCTATGCCGGAACCAACCAGCATTCCCGGTAGTGAAGCCAGCCGCCTGAAGCCTGGCTCCCACACGTCGTTACCCAGTCGCGTTGCTGACGGCCCACTCACGGATAAAAGAACAATTGCGATTGTCACAACGGTGTCAGATGTGGCGTTTCGGTTGCACACGGCAGCGATGACATTCGCCCGACGATGCTGCTGCTAGCAGGTCTCTCCGATGATTATGCGCATGATGGTCGCGCCCTTGTTGAGACCATTCGAGAGAACGCGCTACCGAGGTCGCTGCGCGACGAGGGGGCAGAGGCTTTTGTCGCCCTGGCATGTGCTTTCAAGCAAATCAACGCCCCTGTCGGTCGGCTCGGGACCGAGAGCCTCGAGGCGTCAACAGAAGGGTTGGCTGGCGGATGCTCAGTCTTCCGACTTGTGGCTGGGTCCTCGCATCGGGTAGGGCGCGTTGCCCTTGAGGCCCTTCCAGAGGAGCCGGTTGAACTTGTCCGTCGGCACGCGATCGGCTTCCGAGAAGTCGAGACCTGCCGTTGCGTTCGCCCAGTACGCCGCATCGTGCGCTGGGGTAATGGCGGGCCCCGTTCCGTAGACCGCGCCAAGGTCGGTGACTTGAGTGGCCACCTGCGTCGTTTGCAGGATGGTCGAGGCCACGGCCGTGTACGTCCAATAATGCAGAGTGTGAATGTCGAACACGTCGGTCATCGGCGGCTGGAAGGCTGTGTTCAGGTTGATGTGCTCCGTCCCGAGCAGGTCCTCGATGGTGCGGATCGCGTTGACCTGGCTGTAGTAGGTGCTAACAACCGCGCCCTGCTTCACGTAGGGCCCGGCGACGTACGTTGTCGCGCGATGGGAATCCACGTGGTCCGGGCCGTCCTGGCAATCGTCTTCGGTCACGATGAACAGCGTGTTGGATGCGTATGGGCTATGGGCGACTGCCTGAACCATCAGTCCGACGGAAACGTCATCGTCCGCCTGCTGCGTCTCGGGCGTGTTGATGCCGCC
>PMCK01000200.1:3586-16820 GCA_003154095.1 Myxococcales bacterium
GAGTACGGATCGGAGATGGGCGCAGCGATCGTGCCGATGCTGCCGATGTTATTCACCAACATGCCGTAGTTGCGAACCGTGCCGCCCGCTTGCAAGACTGCGCGGAAGATGTAGCCGCTCTGATCGCCGAATGGAGAATCGGACGAAGCGTGGTTGCCGTTGCCGGTGAGCGCGTTATCCGTGCCACCGGGTAAGCCGGCAGTGACCAATGAGTAGTTGGTGGTTCCGGCTACGCCTGCTACTGCGTCGCGCTCAGCGACGGTCAGGAAATTGACTGGGAGGCCACGGTTGGTGCCCTCCGACTCGTACGACAGACCGCGATTGACGAACGCATAGTTAATCTGCTGGGTGATGGTCTCGGTGTCGGTGACGCGTGCCTGCAGGCTCCATGACCACCCGTCCATGCTGCCGTCGCCCGGATCTTTGAAGTTGTCCAGCGTCACGAACTCGCTCGCCAAGCGGTGAAAGTTCGGGGTGATGGCTTGGCCAAATTGAGTAATCGAGCTGTCGGCATTCGCCCCGTTAGTCAGATCGCCGAGTATCTGATCGAACGTGCGATTTTCCTTGACGATGTAGATCACGTGCTTGATTCGCTTCTGAAGGAACCGCATCACGCGCTCGCTTTCGGGGTTGCCAGCGTAGAAATTGTTCTCGGCAACCCGAGCCGTCAGCCTGTCGAGCTCACGGCCTTGGCTCGGCACCGGTGCCGCGACGAGGGACGCGCGCTCGAGCTGGAATTGATATTCGTTCGACGCTCGCGCCGCTGCGGCTGCGGCTGCGCCGCCGTCCGGGTAGGTGATCTGGGTGATCGCGGCCGTGTTGCTCGACAGATGCTCGGGGTTCGGGCCCGTGACGTTCTTGCCATTGACGATGTACATAAAGGAGCCATCTTGGCTGAACGTGACGTCGTGCGGCTCGTATGCTGTCGGGATAAGGCCTATGACGTCGTAGTCAGGAGTCCTAGCATGCCGGCTCTCCTCGATCCGGATCACCGCGATCGAGTTAGAACCCGCATTAGCCGCGTACAGCGTGCGACCGTCGGGTGAGAGCGTCACGCTGAACGTGCCAGCGCCGGTGTAGTGGGCGTCGGCCCCTTCGGGGAGCATGCCCTCCGGTGCGCGAGCATCGATCTTCGCGATCACGCCGTTCGTCGTCGTATCGATCACCGCGACCTGATCCGCGTTGTCTTGTGCCACGTACAGCCTACGCTGGGACGCGTCGAGCGTGAGGCCGAGCGCGTTCCCTTCGAGCTTGATGCGTTTGATGAGGTGGCCAGCCGTCGGCGAGCTGATGTCGATTGCAATTACCTCGCGATCGCGATCCGACGTTACGTAGGCGATCCCGTTGCCCTTGACGACCACCGCGAACGGGAACGTGCCGCCGACGCCGCCAACCTGACCTTCATTGCCGGCGAAGAACGGGCGCAGGTCGTGCTCATAGCGCACCGTCGCGGTGTCGGTGTCGATGACGCTGATCGAGTCATTGTAGTTGTTCACGACTACGAGCGTCTTGCCGTCGCTCGATAGCGCCAGGCCGCCAGCGTTTGGAGCAACGCCATTGCCGATGCCCTTGTTACTGTGATTGAGGCTGATGGTGCCAGCCGCGGCCCAAACGTCAGCGCTCTTCGTGAAGATGTTGACGACGTCATCGCGGCCACCCGCGGCGTACAGCTTGTTGCCATCAAGTGAGAACGCGAGGCCGACGTGGGAGTTCGTTGGCCGCAGCACCTGCTTTAATAGTGGTGATTGCTTGTTCGCGCCACTCACGTCATAAAGAAAAATGTACTGAGTCGAGTTCGCAACGTCGAGCGTGCCATCGCTCGCGTCGAGCGAGTTTTGCCCGGCGCAGAGCACTGCCAACGTCGTGCCATCGGGGCTAAGCTGCGACCGCACGGCCTCGCCTGCGACGAAATTGGGATAGTCGGGAAGGCCCGGGTTCAGAGCCTGCTGCACGGAGCCGCGCAGGGCAGTGGGGGTCACGTATTGCCCCGTTGCCAAGCGCTGGCGAGCGGGTGGGGTCGCTCGCGATGGGACGAGCGCGTTCTCGGTTTTTTGAGTCGACTCTTCCGAAGGCACGGTCGAGCTGCAAGCGGACAACAGCGAGGCGTAGCCCGCCGCGACGAACCACAAACGCGATTGAATCATTTTCTTCCTCCTACCAACCTGGAGGCTAACAGCAGATCGCGCGAGTCAGAGTGCCAAGCGAGCAACACTTCCGTTGCACCGAGGAAGTGTGCGCGCTTGAGACGTAACCCGTCGATGTCATTCCAATCTAGCACCTCACGGTGCATGGTGGCCCGAGGCTGAGCACCACGCGATCCGCCACAAATCACACGATTGGATCATCAGAACAGCAAGGTCCATCATCGTACTTGCACAATCAGCACGAAGCGATCAACCACTTGTCATAAACTGCCCTGATGCCCCACCTGTTGCTGTGTACGGGATGCGGCCGCATCTGATCGACCCCGAAGCTGGAAACGTTGCTATCGCACGACATTCCGCCGCCGTTGGCAGTGTTATTGGGATTCAGCGATCCTTAGTCGGACCCGCGGATTGGGGTATCGTCAGGACGACGTATTTCGACTCCCTACGGCAAGCGTTGCATCCCAAGTGTATTCCAGGCCAGAAATCTGCAGCATTCGCTCGCTTGGCCATTGCTGGTTCAAGACATCGACGACTTGTTGTCCGGTCATCTGAAGGCTCACGAGGCTATTCCCGAAGGGTTGCACCGTAAAGAGCTCACCCCATAGCACCGTTGCGTCGCTATCGACGGGGTTGGAGGCGTTCGCCGCAAACAGCAGATCGGCCCGAATGCCGCCTGGGTTCATGAACGCAAAATCCGTGTTCATGGAGGCGCGCTGCGCGTCGGCGATGAGGTCAGCTCCGCCTGACCCTCGTCGAACTCGTGGTTGCCCAGCGTGCCGACGACATTGCAGCGCGGCCCAGGGCCGTGACGGCGGTTACAGCTTGGATCACTTCGAGCCCCAAGCTTGAGCATTGCGCGACCTCCGCTGCACTCAATAGCGCGTCACGGGAGCCTCGGATGCAAAGCTTTGGAAACGACTCCGTGATCTCGAAGTAAACTCTGGCAACAGTGGTCATCGATTGTTCACCAATCGGCGCGCGGCGGGTTCTACAACTGAAGGCAACGCACCTCCATGGGCGCTCGAGACCTCATCGAACAGTCTTAGCGAGACGTGTGAGGTGACCGAAACGCAAAGCTGGGTCGAAAAGGCGTCGGATGCGGGCATACCGGCTCGACTCAAAGTGCAAGTACACCGCGCACACCGAATTCGAGCCACTCGTGCATGACCGGGTTGGCAAGACCTCCCGACGTCGAGCCAAGCGCGTTTGATGTCTTTGCACGTGAGAACTGCCCGATCGAACAACCAACGAAGGGTCCAATCCCAATTGCAGCTGTCGCCCGAAGATCAAGCCCAGCCTGCAAATGCGCCAATTCAAAGCCTCTGAACGAGGCAGTGACTTCATCTCCCGTCATGCTTTCACCAAGCGATAGGATTTCGTAGCCAAACCCAAACCCGACCCACGGATTTACTTTCTCACCGGGTGAAAGAAGAAACTGCGCTTGAATACCGAAGCGAACGTCAGAGCCTCTGCAGCTCGCGCCTATGTCGCAATTGCGAGTAAACAGTGGCGCGAATTGACCGTAGGCACCAAGCATGACATCGGGCGTTACCATGTAACCAATGTCCAACCAAAGGGGGATTTCACTGACCACGTAATAACTTATGTCAACGGTTGCATACCCGTTGACCTTGCCAATGGGAATTCCAAAGCCTGTGCGCGCTCCAAGGATGAACTTCTTGTCACCCGGCGCATGGGTCGCGCTGTCTACAGAGTTTTCCCAAACCGTTGGAATGGGTTCATTTACGCGCCAATTTGGAGTGACAGCTTGCGCCTGCACAATCCGGCAAGCTAGCGTGGTCGCCAAGAACGTTGTCGCTGCAGTGGCCTTGTTCATGTACCCGCCTCGTATAGTCCATTGAGCGCTTCTTGGCTCAGCACTCTTACTCGGCATGACCACACGGGGTAGGGTTGCGCCTGGTTCCCACCGCGGCTGATTCGGCAAGCCTGGACGAGCCCTTTTCGATCGGGGCGATAAACCACTGTTCTCGATCGAAAGCGACCGTCTAGCGTGCGCTCGCTGATTGCATCACCACTCGAAAACCGACATTGTCGGACTGATCTTCGTCGTCGAGGCCGGCTCGGCTCGAGGCGTGCGTGAACCGCTCGGCATTGCGAAAACCGCCGCCTCGATACACGTGTGAATCAAATTCTCTTGACGTATACGCGGCTCCGTCCGTCGGTGCATCTTGGTAGTTGTCCCGATACGAGTCTTGGCACCACTCCCACACATTGCCGTGCATGTCGTACAGGCCCCAAGCGTTCGGCTTCTTCTGTGCGACCGCATGCGCGTACTTCTCTCCGACACGGCTCGCGTTCTCGTCGAACCAAGCGTAGTCACTCAATTTCTTTCTGTCACTTCCAAAGCCGTACGTGCCCGTCGAACCCGCTCGGCAGGCGTATTCCCATTCTGCCTCGCTTGGAAGTCGATAACCGTGGCCCGGGTCGAGTTCATTCAACTTAGTCAAAAACTGCTGAGCCTGGGGCCATGTTACGAGGATGGCGGGATAATTGTCTCCCATGCGTACATCTGGTGCGTTCGACCAGGGGCTCGTGCCCATTACGCTTTTCCACTGTGCTTGCGTCAGCTCGGTGGTCTGAATCCAAAACGGGGACGCAACGGTTACATCGTGTGCGGGTTGTTCATCCCGGTTGCTGGGATTGCCCATCCGGTAGTTTCCCGCCGGAATTTCGACGAATTTCATCCCGAATCGATTGGTCACGGACGGCAACGTGACAGCCCGACGCGAGCAAGACCACCCACCAGCTGCAATATTCACTACGAGTGCCGAACAAACCAAAAAACGAAACGACTTCATCTGTGCGCTCGCATATACCACTATTGGGAGCGACTGCGAGACGAGCAATCTAAACTCGCGTCGAGCTCCAATGAACGAATGACGCGTTGCGGGTCGTTAGCGCCGCACTATCGCTGGGCAGCCTTTCGCGGTTTTATACTGAGATAATAGGCTCCCAACGGCTGCGAGAATCCCCGCGAGCAACCAAACGACGAAGTGGGGAATCGGCACCGGAGCCGGCGGAATGGCCACGGTGATTTGAAGAGTGGCGGTAGTGACTTCCTGACTTGAATCACGCACGGAAACGGTAATTGGATATGTGCCTTCAGTGGAAGGTGCGGTCCAGGCAGTCGACTGCGCAGTCGCCGTCGCGAACGTTCCCGTTGAGGCTGTCCAGCTGATCGAAAGTGTATCATTCGCGTCCGGATCGTGCGCGGTGACACTCAGGTTCAAGACGCCACCCGGAGCAACTTTGTTCGACGACGCCTGTGCCAAATCGATGACCGGAACCGCATCACCGAAGGCACCCGAGTGTGAGGTCTGTTGCGCCACGATGACGACCGACTGGGTTTGACCCGGCGTGATTGTCACGTTGTTGGTTGCGCCACGGTATTGCTCGACGCCATTGGAATCGGTCGCAGAAAAGGTGAAGGTTCGTCCAGCGCCAGCTGGAATGCCGTCAATCGTCGTCTGCCATCCATTGGACGCCGAAAGCGACGCGGTGACGGGAACTGCAATGTCCGTCGCGGTGACCGAAACGGTTGCACCTGCCACATCGTTGGCACCGAGGGCGGAAATGACTACTGCGGCCGAGCCCGAAGGTCCGTCGAGCTCCCCACTTGCGGGCGCGCCGCAGCCAGAAGCGAGAAAAATTGTAAGGACGGCTACCAACGCCGAAAGCACTCCCTTAATGAGTCGAATTGAAGAAACTTCCGAAGGGTTGCGGGTCATCGCAGACGTTCTTTCTTGTCGTAAGACTCGCGTTTCAGGAGAGCGAACGCCGCCCGCCGATGTTGGCTGGACGGGCGGCGTTCCGATTGAATCGATGTAAGAATTTCCCAACCGGATGGCACAGACTGATATCGCGGTGTCGAATGATACGAGAACAGCGCCATACCGGTTGGGAACAAGTCGGACTAGTTTACGAATGATGCGACTGCAAAGTCGCTGCTGTGGTTGATAACTGCCCAGGCGGTGTTCGTTGCGGGATCGACGCCGTACGTGCCGAGCGCGTAGCTCGCCTGCCAGGGGCCGCTGACGAAGGTCTTCGTTCCACCGAAGTCCTTGTTCACCGCGTTGACCCAGTTTCCGCTCGTATCCTTGACGGCAAGACCAAATGCGCCAGTGGCGAGCAGGCTAGCTACGCCGGTTGGATCGAAGCTCATTGACAATACGTATGTGTCCGTCTGGTCGCTGCCCATCGTGCTGTCGGTCATCCACAGACTGAGGATAGCGCTCGAGGTCGAGCAGGTTCCCGCGTTCCAACCCGTATCAACGGTCTTGACCGGGTTACGGCCTCCACCTTCGACGTTCGTGTTGGCGTTGGTTCCACCGAGGATCTGCGCAGTCGTGCCCGCGAAGGTGTCCTGCACCGTGGTGTAGCTCTGACCCTGCGCCACGACGAACTGCTTGCCGTTCAGGCCGTAGCCGTATGTCTCGCGTTTGGTGAAGTTGAGCTGGGGCGTGTAGTTGATCAGGTACTCGCCACTCGCCAGCGTGGGATTTACCATGGCTGAGTAGAAGTCAACAGTCGCCTTCACGCCGTCCACCGTGACGATGTAGTAGCCAACCGTATTGAGCTCCTGGGCAATCGGTGTCTCGCGCGTGTGACCGAACGCAGCCACGTTGTACTTGGTGTCGTTGGTGGGCACGGCCGGGATGTAGAATTTGGAGCTGTCCGAGGCGCAGATAATGTTCTGCACGTTGGCGGTGGTTCCGTCCGTCGTGGTTACGATGGCGCGGTTATGCATGTGATCATGGCCGCCCATGTGGTAACGCACACCGTTGTTTGCCAGAGCAGCGATGTACGCGTCCTGACCAGCAACGTCCTTGCTCGGGTCAGCACCGAACAGCGTGTCCACGTGGTTCTCCGTAATGAGACCCTTGTGCGCGAACTCAAAAGCGTGGGTACCCGCGGGCCTGCCCGCGAGCGTCGCGCTGATCCAGGGAATTTGGGGCGTGATCTGGTAGTTGCCGCTGGCGGAGGTGCCGTCAGCCTTCACGAATTGATCGAGCAGGACGAAACGGACGTTGTTGTAATCGAACGAGTACGACAGGCCGTCCCACGCGGTGTTTCCGGTCCCTGTGAGCACGGACGAGGGTTCGCTGAAGTTCATGCCCATCGCAAAGGGAGAGCCCGAAACCGCGACTGGGTGCGTGTTCACGTCATCGGCGTTGGCGATGAAGGCATTCGACGGAGTCGCATTCTGCATGCCGCCCATGGTTTGCGGAAATAGGCGCTTGAATTCGGCTATCGCAGCCGTCGAGGACTCGTGGTTGCCGCGCAGTGGGAAAAAGCCAATACCGGCATTGTAGAGGGGTTGCGTGAATTCGGCGCGCGTGTCAAGCGCTAGGTTGCTGCCGTTGTCAGTGACGTCACCCACCGCTACGACCAGTTTCACGCCCTTGGCGATGAACTGTGCATTAAGTTGGTTAATGATGTCGATCGCATCCGAGTTTGGATTCTTGCCATCGTCCGTGCCGATCCATTGAGTGTCGGACATGACGGCAAATGACCAAGCAGTCGAGGGTGCCGCGGCGACGCCGAAACAGCTCGAGGGCTTGATGCTGAATGTCTTGGTTGCTGCGGCACCTGAACTGTCGGTGACAGTTGCGGTCACGAGCCAGCTCGAGGCAGCGGCTGCCGGGGGCGTCCAGACAACCTGGCTCGAGCCCGCGGTATTGGTTGCGGTGCTGAGCGTTCCGTCGCTGGCGGCCCAGCTGAACGTCATGGGCAGTCCCTGTGGGTCGGTGGCGTTGACCGTCATGCTGACCGTATCGGTCGCACCCACGCTCTGCGTCGATTGAACGGTTTTCCCAATCGCTGGCGCCAAGGCGGCCGTAGGCTGCCCGACTGGCAGCGTCAGTGAGCCCGACGTGCTGCCGCCACGGTTGTCCGCAACCGCAACTGACAGCGTGCACGAGGTGTTGGTTTCCGTGCTGGCAAGGGTGAAGCCCGGTGTTGGCACCTGCGTGTTCGTAAACGTGCCGGCACAGGTGCTCGTCCACGCATACGTGATGGGGTCTCGGTCCGGGTCGCTCGCGACGGCGGTTAGGAGCGTCTGTGCTCCTTTAACTAGGTAGTTCGGAGTGCCGGTGACTTTGGAGACGACCGGCCAGGTGTTCATCGTCGCGGTGACATGGGCTTTGCCCTTTGCATTGCTCGCGGCGACCACGACATTGGCTTGCACCGAAACCGTCGCGCCCGTTTGATCCTGAACGGTCAAAGTGATGGGGTAGGTGCCCGCCGTGGTAGGAGCCGTCCAGGTGCTGGCAGTGGTGGCCGGGGCCGAGAAGGTGCCGGCGGTCGCGGTCCAGGAATATGATAGCGTATCGCCTGCGTTGGGGTCATGCGCGGCCGCAGCCAAGCTAACGACGTCGCCCGGGGCAACGGTCGTCGAGGACAGAATGACTGAATCAATTACGGGTGCGGCGTTAGAGGAAGGAGTCGGTGCGGTCGCTTGCTGGCCAGAAATCACCACCTCCGCGGTTGTGGTCTGGGTAACCGATACGGAACTGGCCGCGCCCTGATAGATAACGGCACCAGTCGAATCGGTCGCCGACATCGTGAAGGTGTACCCTGAGCCCACTGGCAGACCGGTGAGCGTACCTGTCCAGGTTCCAACTGCACTTCCTCGGCTCAAGTTGAACGTGGTTGTTCCCGCGCCAGAAGGACCGCCGGTAACGGTGATGGTCACAGCAGCGACATCGGCCGCGGTGAGCCCCATGGTCACGACCTGGATTTGGCCTTCTTCCCTTTGTGCCGCGCCCGGTTGACTGCTGCAACCGACGAGTGCCGTTGATGATAGGAGCGCGGCAGCGCCGCAAAGTGCCATGATGCACGCCAAAGGCGCGCGCAGTGTTCTGCGATGGTTCATGATGAACTTCCCTTTTGCTGTTCTTGATGTGTGTGCGAGGTACACGACCGCGCCTGCGCGCAATTGAGGCGCACACGGATGGACGTCACCTATTCGAACCCACCCCATAAACCGCTTATGAGAGGTGCCGTTCGATTGGGGCTACCTACCACGTGGCGACCGGCTACTAGTTGACAATTGGGTAACGTTCACACGACTCGCGCAAAACGTGAATGACACTTCACTATCAAATGCGATCTAAGATTGTGTTCGAAATTCGGTCTCTGAAAAGCGGATTCGATAACGACCGCCTTGCACCAACCACGCGCTAACCCGAAAGTCGGAGACCGTTGACGGCCACATCACCCGAATCTAAAGTCGGATTCGGATGGGCGGCGCAAGCATAGGAGTGAAGAGGCAGTGAAATTGTACAATGAGTCAAATGGGATGCTTGCCGTTCTTGTTGGCTTGCTGCTGTCTGCGCAGGCCTGCAGCAGTGCAGTTTGTCCTCCCGCGGCTACCTCCAACCCTGGGTCCAGGCTCGAGCCCACGGGACCGATTCGGCACGTCATTGTGGTTTCGGTGGATGGACTGATGCCGGATACCTATTTGAATCCCGATGCCCATCATCTCCAGATTCCTACCCTTCGTTGGCTTGTGCAGCATGGGGCGAGCAGCGACGGTGTCCAATCGGTGTTCCCGTCGCTCACGTATCCCTCGCACACAACCATGGTCACTGGGGTTAATCCCAGACGACATGGCATCGTTTCGAATCGCGCGTTCGATCCCTTGGATATCGACCTCGAGAGTTGGAGTTGGTATTCAGAGCAAATCAAGGTCGATCCGATTTGGCGAATCGCCGAACAGCATGGCTACGAAACCGCTATGATTCATTGGCCTGTCTCCGTTGGCGCAAAAGTCGATTGGCTATTGCCCGAATATTGGCGCGCCAAGAATGCCAACGATCAGGTATTGTTGCGCGCGCTATCGACGCCCGGGCTGCTCGAGGGTGTGGCCAAAGAGCATCCCGATTTTTGGACTCGCTACGTGCCGCCGACTGTCACCGATGATTCACTGACTGACGTAGCTCTCTACGTCCTTTCGCGCGCCAAACCTCATTTGATGTTGCTACACTTGGTTGAAGTCGATGGCGCACAACACAAACACGGAATCGACAGCCCCGAGGCCCGAACTGCAATTGAGACCGATGATCGACAACTTGCCAGATTATGGACGGCAATAAATCAGCTGGGACTGGCTAGGGACACGGCTTTGGTAGTGCTCTCCGACCATGGCTTTCGCGCCGCAAGTAAGATGGTTCGACCCTGCACATTGCTGCGCGAAGCCGGCCTGGTGCAATTGAATGAGGATGGCAAAGTCAAGAGTTGGAAAGCCGTGGTGCATTCCAATTCCGGCCAAGCCTACGTTTACTTGAACGAACAAGATCCGGGCGCATTGGATGTCGTTCGCGGCGTGTTCGCTTCCAAACTTAAGCAGAGCGACAGCGGCATTGGTCGCATCTATGAAGAAGACGAGATCCGAGCACTTGGTGGCGATCCAACTGCAGTCTTAGCACTCGAGGCCGCGGACGACTATCAATTTGGCCCAGGCTGCGCGGGTGACTACGTCGCGCCACCGGCGTATTTTTCAACTCATGGCTTCGATCCGAACCGACTCGAAATGCGCGCGTCCCTCGTGATCCTTGGGCCCGGCATCGCTCACGGCAAAATCCAAAACGCGAGGCTCATCGACATCGCTCCAACCATTGCGGAGTGGCTCGGGCTTTCGATGCCCAAGATTGAAGGCGCGCCGCTTCGTGTCGTGCCGATCAAGTGAACTTACCACGACTGGCTACGACGATACGACTAGCCGATTGTGGTCCTTTGTACTCTTCGCCGGATGACAAATCTCTCTCCGTCGCGCTTTTCGTATCGCCCCAGGCGATTGACGGCAGTATTCGTGCTGGCTTTGCGAAGAGATAGCCCTGCAGCAGGTCGCACTCGAGCCCAACCAACGTATCGCATTCCGCTTGGGTCTCGATGCCTTCGGCAATTATTGAATGGCCCATGGCTTTGCTGAGCCTCACGAGCGATGAGACCAACTTCTGCTTTACGTCGGATTGGTCAATATCGCGAACTAGTGCCATGTCGAGTTTGATGAATTCCGGCTCGAGCAGTGCAACATTGGCCAAACCGGAGTAGCCGGCTCCCAGGTCGTCGACCGCGATTCGAAAGCCCGTTCGCCGTAACTTTCTCACCCTGGCCGCTAGATCATCAATTTTGGACAGTCCACAACGTTCGGTGATTTCGAGCACTATGCGATGGGCGTTTAGAGACAAGCTTGATTGCCGATCGAACAACTGGGGGTCCATCAAATCCTGAGGGTGTAGGTTTACAAATAGAGTAACCTCGTCCGGCACGGCTTTGAGTGAGTCGGCGGCACTTCCCCGAACGGCTCTGCCAAGCATGTTCAGTGAACCGAGACGTTCAGCAGCGTGCAAAATGGCTTCCGGACCGTTCAGTGCGGTATTGTCACTGCGAAGTAGTGCTTCATAAGCACATGCGGAACTGTCAGAAAATTTCACAATGGGCTGATAGGCGAGCCACATCGACGAAAGGGATTCCTCGAATGCGCATTCGAGGGTTGCCAACTGACTGGTCTCATTGGTAACCCCAAGCGACGAAAGACTCTCGCGCCGATGCTGTGCAATACGATAGCAGCGGTCAGCTCGTTCTATTGCAATTGCGAGGACATCTGGGGTGACGGGTTTCATGAGATACATGAATGCCCCATATTCCACCGCCGCCGCGGCGGAAGATATGCTCGGTACTCCCGTTAGTAGTATCACGGGTAAGTCGGGGTCAATTTCTCGAATACTTTGCAGTAGATCGAGGCCCGACATTTCAGGCATGGATATGTCGCTGACGACAACCCGAATCTTCCCATTGGCCACTTGCCTCAACGCTTCCCGTGGCGATGCGCAGCTTATGATTGAAAGTGGACCACTCTCGAGGGAGCGCCTCATCCAGCGCAAGACCATCGGGTTGTCGTCGACAATCAAGAGGGAATCCGCGGCGAGGAATTCTTTTTGCCTTTGAACAGCGTTTGCCAAGGTTTTCACCAGAATATCAACAGAAGTATCGGAGGTCGTTTGGCCTTGCAATACCCGATTTTGGTAAGCCGCAATTGGTCAACGATTCGTTACAAAGACTAAAGCACTGATGATGGACTCAGTATAGCGACTGCGAGTTTGGAAATTCTGCAATCAATCCGCAACTAGAAGGTAAGCGCCGATACAACCACGATGCAATTGGGCGTAGCGCAACGGTGCCATTGCCCGCTCGGTCTCCTGCTTAGCGCACAATCTGCATTGGAAATCNNTCACGGGCGTTGCGCGAACCATCCAAGTCGGTACCTCAGACAAGATCTTGTTCGAGTCCCTTCCCGAACGCACCAGCGCAAGGACTCAGAACGAAGATGCCAAAAAGGGCTTGTTTGCAAGTTTCAGAAACTACGTGCTCGGTCGCCAATGAGTTATTTCTGCATCGCGATCGGATCCGTATTACCGTGTGAGGTTGCCGGTGCTTTTGCGTTGGCGGCACGTGGCCACGTGCTTGCATGCCCCAGAAATTCCGAAAAACGGTCACTGCTGGCTGATTGCAACTAACGCGGCAATAACCTCACGCAAAAATGGTGGTCGATTGCGTTCACGAATGTGTCATCAGTCAGACGCAGATTTGAAGGGAAGATCAGAGTCAATGTGACATTACGATGACGGCGAATTGCCTGGAGCCCGCGATATCACAATGCTAAAGAGTGGCGTTGCGTCAACAAGTTGAGTGGCGTGACAACGCAATGTTGCTGGAGGGTCGTTCTGTGATTCAAGATACATCGAGCAGCCAAACAGCGCCGCAGGCCCAGAGTGATGAGCTAGAATTTGAGCCGACGTTGAGCGCCGATGTGGCAAGGCTAACAGAAGACCCCGTCGATTCTGAAGACGAGGGCGAACAGGTTCGCGACGAGGATCTCATGCTTGGAGACGAAAGTTACGTCTCCCCTGACCCTTTTCCACCACTTCGTCAAAGTCAGCCAGCACCGTCGGGCGTTTCGCCAAGTTTTTATCGGGAAACTATTAGCGGCGGCTACGAAGCGCCCAGGCGTGCCGTGCCGCCCCCGCTTGTGCCTCCCCCACTTTCAACAAGGCTACCCGAAT
>PMCK01000246.1 GCA_003154095.1 Myxococcales bacterium
GTCACGCACGTCTGCCGAAAGCACACTTCGGACCGTGGTTGCCGGCCTGGCGGCGCTCTATTTCGAGCTGGCTTTGATTCGCTTCGTGCCGGGCCAGATCCGAGTGCTCGGGTACTTTACAAACTTCGTACTGCTTGCAGCATTTCTGGGCTTTGGCCTGGGCATGCTGGCCTGGCGGCGCTGGCCTCGAGCGCGAGCGCTTTCGTACCTTGCTCCGTTGACCTTTTTAGCCGTGGTTGCTCTGGTTCAGTTGGGTGCAGTCCTACAGGTGCTGCCGTCTCCTGAGGAATTCCTGTTCCTCGAGTATAAAACGCGCGCTACGCGCATTCCGCTGTACCCATTTCTTGCTCTAAGCTTTGTGATCCTTGCGGCAAGCTGTGCGCCCATTGGCCATCTCGTTGGTCAGTCACTGGACGGCGATCGTCCGTTGTTTCGATACAGTCTCAACGTCTTGGGCAGCCTGCTGGGGATTGCGCTATTCGTTCTGCTTTCCACCATCGGAGCCCGTCCATGGCTGTGGATGGTCATAGCGAGTCTTTGTACGTTGCCCGGCTTGGTCGATGCCGGGTGGGGCTGGAGAATTATCGGAGCGCTGGCGATACCCGCGTCTTCCATATTGGCGTGGCAGGCAACTTTGGGATCCGTTTGGTCGCCATACCAGAAGATCACGACCGGCCCGATCAGCTTGTTGCCCGGGAAGGGTATCATCCAGGAATGGGCCATCCCGACAATTAGTCCGCAAGATAGGGCAGGTCTAGTGCAGTTGGCGAGGACGGAAGGGTTTACGATCCGCGTCAACGATGACTCCTACCAAACTCCCGTCGATTTGCGTCCTGATGCGTTGTCTCGCCGACCAGAGTTGGTCCCGTTAGCCATACAGTACGAATTGCCGTTTCGTGCGAAACGGCCAGCGCCGCGCGAGGTGCTAGTCCTTGGTGCGGGTGCAGGAAACGACGTGGCTGCAGCGCTACGCGCCGGTGCGACGCGCGTGGACGCGGTTGAGATTGATCCGGAGATCCTGCGTTTGGGTGCCCAACATCCGGAGCATCCCTACGACGATACAAGAGTCCATGTTCACCTTGCAGACGCCCGCAGCTTTCTAGCGCGCACCGAGCAACGCTTCGACATGATCTTGTTTGGATTGCTAGATTCACACGTGCTGATGAGCAGCAAGAGTGCGGTGCGCCTTGACGCGTACGTGTTTACGAAAGAGAGCTTCATTCAAGCCCGAGCGTTACTGAAGCCTGGAGGTATCTTGGTGGTGAGCCATGCAGTCGGCACGCCCTGGTTCTACGAACGGATGCGGGCGACTCTGACGGCATCATTCGGGCGTCCCCCTGTCATCGTTTCCGCGACGGTAAAACATCCAATTGGCATCGTGTACGCTGCCGGAGATACGCTATCGGCAGGGGAACCCGTACTGCCGGGTTCGAGCGTGCTTGAGGACGACTGGCCCTTTGCCTACCTGAAGGCGCCGATGATTCCCTTGCAGTACCTCGCGGCGATGCTCATCATCGCTGTGACGTCGCTGGTTGCCATCCGAGGAGTTGCGGGGCGACGATGGCAAGGGCTAGATCTGCATTTTGCGGTTTTGGGGGCAGGTTTTATGTTGTTAGAAACCCGCGGTCTGTCCGTGGTTGCGCTGCATCTTGGGTCAACCTGGGGTGTCAATGCAGCAGTGTTCGCTGGGGTCCTGTCCATGGCACTGCTGGCAACAGTGGTGGCTGCTTGGCGGCTTGCCGCGGGCAAAAATGGGCTGCCGGGACTCGCCTATTTGGTCTTGGGGATCCTGCTCGTCTTGAATTTCGTCATTCCCGCAGACACTCTCGCAGCGCTACCAGTGGTGGCTCGAATTGGCGCAATCGTCATGCTCGTGAGCCTCCCGATGCTTGCCAGCGGGGTGCTGTTTGCCTGCAGCTTGGCGCGCACAGGCAGTGCTGATCGAGCGTTGGCGTCGAATTTGGTCGGAGCCATGTTCGGCGGCATGGCGGAGTACGCCTCAATGATAGTCGGATTGCGATTACTACTGCTCCTGGCCGTCGTATTCTATCTTCTGGCCCTCCTGACCGATCTGCGGGGCCGAGCGAATCCGGTTGTTGGCGAAGGGATAGCGTGACGCGGGGTTGGCATTTGATGCCGGTGGTAGTGACTCCGCATCGCATTCGCACCGCACCGGGTGCGACTGGATCTTGTAGTAATCATGCTCAATTCCCGCGGTTGAATTGTACCTCAAAAACGGCCTACTGAGGTTCCACTATAGGGCTTAGTTGCAGAATACGCGGGGCTCAGCGCCGAAGAAACTGTCGAGCAGAACACAGAAGGACCTAGCTACCCATAACGTGCCACCTCCTGCGCACTTGGGAGTCTAAAGTGGTGTCCTCGCAACTCCGCAAACATTGCGCACTCAACCCGCAAAGTCCCCAAGTAGGTGCACGCGAAGCGGGCAACACGCGGAGCGTGTAGTGCATCCTCTCGAGCGCGCCAGAGCGAAGCGGAGGCGCGATCGAGCTGCGAAAGACAGTCCGAGCCCTCACCGGGTCGACTTACTGAAATACCCGAATGTAATCGATCAGGTATTGCTGCGGGAACGTCGTGCTGGATGGATCGCCCCCGTTGTCCCCACCAATTGCCAAGTTGACGATCATGTAGGCGTTTTGCAGAAATGGACTTTGGCCATTCGTGTCGTTGAGCATGGCCGACAGGTTTCCCGTATTCATCAGAGCATCATCGACATAGAGATCGATTTTGGTGCTGTCCCAGTCCATTCGCCACAGGTGATATTGAGCTGCCCAGGTAGCGTCGACTGCCTTCGTGGATGAATCCCAATGAGCTGTCCAGCGAGTGCTCGTTGCCCAAGCAATGTTTGCCAAGATCTTTCCGTTGTAATACTCCATGATATCGATTTCACCGTTTGCGGGCCATTCACCGCTTACGCCGAGCATCCACCATGCAGGCCACATCCCTTTGCTAATTGGGATCTTCCCGCACATCTCGAATCGACCAAACTTCCAAGTCTGCTTGCCGCTCGTCGTCATGCTCGTTGACGTGTACTGCGCGTATTGTCGGGTGGTCTTCCAGTCACTACCGTTCGGGTTGTAATTCGGATTGGTGACTTGTTCGCGCTTACCAGTAATCGTCAGTAGACCACCGGATACCGCTGCGTTTTGGGATTGATACCACTGCAGTTCGTTATTCCTGACGAACCCAGTTTCATATCCCCAATTCGCCGAACTCGGGGCACCATCCCCATCGAATTCATCATGCCAACTGAGCTTGGTGTAGCCGCTCGGAACCGTGATACTCGTCGAACGCCCGCACATGTCCGTCCCCGATGCGCCACCGGTGCCCGTCGTGCCGCCCGTGGTCTTGCTCCCGCCCGTAGCGGCAGCGCCGCCCGTTGATTTCGAGCCGCCGGTACTCGTCGCGCCCCCGGCAGTCTTTGACCCGCCAGTGTCAGCGGTGCCGCCCGATGTGTTCGTCCCGCCTGTGCTCGTCGTGCCCGCGGATTTAGCGCCACCGGTGCCAGTCGCGCCGCCTGCGGCCTTGGATCCTCCCGTGCTCGCAACGCCACCAGTCGTGCTCGTTCCTCCGGTCAATGACGCTCCTCCATTTGAGTTGGTGCCGCCAGTGGGCAGTGATCCGCCCGTCGAGCTAGTTCCACCTATCGCTTTTGAGCCTCCAGTATTCAACGCGCCACCCGCATTCGCGGCGCCGCCGAGCGCGCTTAGCCCGCCGCTATTTCCCGCACCGCCTACCGATGAGTTGCTCGCACCTCCGGTTGAGTTGGTGCCTCCCTGAGGCGTTGCAGAGGAACCGCCCGCTCCCGATGTCGAGTTGTCAGAGCCGCTACACCCGGCTACGCTCAAGGACACCACCGAAAGGCACAAGGCAACTGCGCAACGAGTCATACCGCCTCGAGTCTGGCGAAGATTTAATACCGCCCACCTGAAGACGTCCAGGGACGGTACAAGGTCTCATTCTGCCGCAATTTGATGGATTTGCCATGACGGCCCAGCAACTTCCGTATTTACCTGGAAGTAGCAGGGACTCGGGGCCCTTGAATTACCGCTATTCATCCTTACGTTTGTCTGCCCCGTCACGAACTTCAAAGTGGGTTTCTCACCCCGTTGGGTGCTCAGGAACCGTGCGACGGAGCGAATGATAGGATTCAAAAATGTCGCCTCACACCGAATCGGGTTTTACGCGCCGCCAAGCGATTGCGGCAGGTCTTGCAGTCACCGCAGCAGCGGCCGTGCTGCCGGCAGTGGGCAGAAAATCGGCAAAGCACTCGCCGGATGATCGTCAATCGGGCGGTGCGGTTGAACGAATGCCGGTGGTGTTCGTGCCGCATGGCGGCGGACCTTGGCCATTCGTAGACAGCGGGATTGGAGACAAACTCGAGCTCGAAAATCTCGCAACGTACCTGCGATCAATCGCGTCGCTACCGAAGACTTCACCAAAAGCTCTGCTCGTAATATCTGCCCATTGGGAGGAAGCCGTGCCCACTGTAATGGCAGGCGAGCATCCTCCAATGCTCTACGACTATTACGGCTTTCCCCCAGAATCCTACGAGATAACCTGGCCTGCTCCCGGGCACCCGGGAATTGCGTCTCGCGTAGCTAGCCTGCTTGCCGAAGCTGGAATCAATACGGCGAGAAATATGGATCGCGGTTTCGATCACGGCACGTTCGTGCCGCTCAAGCTGGCGTATCCGAAGGCAGACATACCCACCGTGCAGTTATCACTCAAGCGCGGGCTAGATCCCGAAAGTCACATCGCGCTCGGTCGTGCACTTGCACCGCTGCGCGATGAAGGCGTCTTCATCATTGGTAGCGGAATGACGTACCACAATTTGCGAGCATTCGGACCGCACAGCGCGCCCGTCGCGGAAGCCTTCGACGGTTGGCTGCGCGAAACTGCACAGCTTACACCTGCCGAACGTGATCGACGACTCACCGACTGGCAAAACGCACCGTCTGCTCGATTGGCGCACCCTCGGGAAGAACACCTATTGCCGCTGATGGTGATCGCCGGCGCTGCCGGTGACGATCGCGCTCAGATCCCGTACAACGGGACGATTCTGGGCCTTCGGCTATCGGCGTATCATTTCGGGTGAGGGTGCGGGTCAGACACGCGACGGAAAAGCTATGTAATACGCGTATGCTAGCGCTTCTCGAAAGGCGCCGCGTGCTCGGTATGGCCACGGCGCCGCAACGCCAACGCCTCGCACTTCACCAAAGTACTTTCCAAAGAGCCACTCACACCGACGCACGTGATAGGAATCCGTCACCACGACGATGCGATTGAAGTCCACCAATGCGCGTGAGAATCGGGCATTTTCAGCAGTCGAAGTTGATTTACTTTCAAGAATCATCGCACTATCGGGCACGCCCAAACCGCGCGCCACCGCGGCCGCCGCTGAAGATTCAGCGGGTGGGAAGGCACCGATACCGCCCGTGAGCACGATAACTGGCGCCAAACCGCGTCGCCAGAGTTCGACGGCCTTGGTCGTTCGACGCGTGATGCACAAGCTCGGTTGCCCGTTTGGCATTACTCGGCAACCCGCCACCACGATAGCGTCGAAGTGACCGCCTGGGTCCGGGCGATGACCGTACCTATCGAGTGCAATTGCCAACCCGCACCAGATGGGAAAGCCCGCTGCGGCAGCAGCTATTGCCCAAATGGGAGGTCGCCTTTTAGTCCACGTAATCACGGTTGGCTCGTCCCGCGCAGTCGCAGGGGCGGACCCCCGTGTCCGCCCACGAAATCACGCGACTTCAGGTGTTCTGCCATCGGTACTCTCTTCTGAGAATCTGGGCAACTCGATGACGAATCGCGTTCCCCCGGTGAATGACGCATCCCATCCGATAACGCCGCCGGCGCCCTCGATCAGGCCACGGCAAACAGCGAGGCCGAGCCCCGTACCTTTGCCAATTTCTTTGGTCGTTACGAACGGTTCGAATAGTCGCTCGCGGACGGACTGGGCCAGGCCTGGGCCATTGTCTTCGACTTCGATCCGCACGAGGGCACCCTTGAGCTTAGCGCGAATGATTACCGCGCCCTCGCCGTTGAGCGCGTCCGCCGCATTGAGCAGTAAGTTGAGCAATACCTGCACCAATTCCGAGCGCGCCAGCGCGACCAGTGGCAGGGCGTCTTCCAATTGTCGTTCGATGAGCACTTGCTTCATGATCTTTTGTGGGCGAACTAGCGCGAGCGCGTCGTCAATTGCGCCTGCGACATCGCCTGGTTCCTTCAATGCACTTCGATCCTGCGTTTGACTCGGTCGCGCAAAATCGAGTAAGTCGCGCAGGATCTTGTGGATGCGCTCCGTTTCTTGACGCATGCGCAGAAGGAAATCGGCATGTTCACTCGGTGACAGACCGCCCTCAATCAACAAATCTTGCAGTCCAATCAAGGACGCAATTGGGTTGCCAATTTCATGGGCCAAGCCCGCCGCTAGCCGCCCTACCGATGCCAGGCGCTCCGAACGCACTAGTCGCTGTTGCGCTTCCTTGAGTCTTTCGGTCGCCGCATTGACGTCCTCAATACGCCGCCGCAACTCTTGCTCTTCGTTCAGCAAATGTGCGGTCATCGTGGCCAGACTGCTGTCCAACATGCTAAGCTCACGTGCCGGCATTTGCGTCACTTCCCAGCGCCGCGAGCCCGCGGCCACGCGCTGGGCGGCGCCTGCCAAGGTTTCCAAGGGCTGAATGACAAGGCGACCGAGGGCAATGAAAATTGCAAGAAGCAGCATGAGCGCCACCAGACCCATGTAGAGCACGAAGGAGCGAGTCAATGCGCGCAAGTAAGCGCTTGATTGGTCCAGGGCTACCGCTACGCGCGCAGTGCCGCGTGCGTCCGACACGATGACCCCTAGCGCTCGCTCGTGATTGACTTCAACAATTGTGCCCTCGCTGACCGAGGCGCTTAGCTGCGACAACTGCTGCACCCATACGTCCGGGCCCGAATGGGAAGGCTCGCGTCCATGGGGTTGTAAGACCCAATCAGCAAGAATCCTTTTGCCGAGTTTGGACTTGATGTTGAGTCCCGAAAGCTCCGCTTCTGCAACGCTGCGGCCGAGCTCGAGGGCAGCGCGCCTTTGAACTTGATCAATTGACAGCCGCGTCAAGGCACTTTGCGCCCATAAAAGTGGGGCGAACGCCAGCACAAGCAGCCCCGCGACCAGCAGCAAAACCTGCAAACGAAGTCCAATGCGCACGCCCGGTCATCTTTGCACATTCCGCGTGCTTAGCCGCGAATACTTGCGCTGTAACCGGAAACCGACCCAAGCAGCGCGATTCCATCGAAAACGATTTTTCAGCACCTCACCCGGATTCCCTACACGCAGTCTGCGTCGATTGCGCCCAAAGGAAGGTAGCGGTAAAATCTTCAATTTAGCGACAGGCACCCGGGTAAGGGGTGGCGAATTGGTTGACGGGTCGCTGACGTAGGCTGGAGTGTTGAAGCGGTCCGCGCTTATCTCACTGTCGTACCGGCCGTACCGAAATCCGTGGACCGCAAGAAAGTACGCAAGGATAGAGGGCGGCGCCGCACGGCTCAAGATGCCCGTGTAACGCGACTACTGGAAGTGATGACGCTTGTAGGTGTCTACGGCGGGTTGTTGATGCCGCTCGTCTACGCTCCGGTCGTCACTTTTCCCTTCATCTTCTCGAAGATGCTCTTCTTTCAAATCCTTATTGGATTGACCTTTCCTGCCTGGGTGACTCTAGCGTCACGCGACGCGCGGTATCGGCCCAGGGCTTCGTTGTTGCTGTGGGCCGTTCTTGCTTGGTTCGCGGCGATCGGGCTTTCCACCGTGTTTGCCGCCAGCCAATGGCGCGCATTCTTCGGCACCCAGGAGCGTATGACGGGGCTGTTCTCCTCGCTGCATTTTCTCGCCTGGTTTGTGATGGCTGCGTCGATACTCCGATCGAGCCGCGATTGGCGGCGACTCCTCGAGTTTCAGATGGGCGTTGGCTTTATTGCGGCTTGTTCCGTCATACTTCAGGGCCTAATTCCGAACTTATTTGCGGGAACCGAAGGGGTAGCGGGGGAGCGCCTGTCGGGATTTTTCGGTAATCCGATTTTCGCGGCTTCATACCAAGTGTTCAATGTCTTCTTTGTCATGTTTCTCTGGAAGGAAGCGTCGCGTCGAAGACGCTCTTGGTACGGGTTGGTGCTGGTCGCTTGCCTGATCTCGCTGGTACTGGCAGGTTCGCGCGGCCCATTGTTGGGGCTTATTGCTGGTCTTGGAGCGGCAGCACTAACACTTGCCCTAACCGGTAATCATCGTCGTTTTGTGACCGCCATGGCTATTGGCGTTTCCGTCCTCGGGACGGCCTACGCATTGTTTGTTGTGTTTGTTGCCAATACGCCAGCTCTTGAGGGATTTTGGGCTGTCCACTTCAACCTAAAACATTTCTTCGATTTTGAGATTGATATCTTTAGGACCCGGCTGTGGACCGCGGCGTGGTCGGGCTTCGTGGCTCGCCCGATATTGGGTTGGGGTCAAGGCGGGTTTGAAATGATCTTCGACAAATTCTACCGTCCTGAATACCACACCCTTGCCATACAGGACCAAGCGCACAATTGGTTGCTTGGGGTTCTATGCGAGACAGGGTTCCTCGGACTCGTTGCAGTCTTGTCGATGTGGGCGGCGTATTTTTTGACTGTAGTTCGGGCCTTTCGAAACGGTGCCTTGGCACCGCTGGCTGCAGCCGCGCTGATTGGCGTGGGAGTGGGTCACTTAATTCAGAACCTCTTCGCCTTTGATACGCCCACGTTACAGCTAATGACGTTTCTAGCATTCGCTACGGTCACCGCAGCAGTTGCGTCCTTGCAGCCCGTTTCCGATGCCGAACCTCCGTTGATGGTTACGCTCAGGAGATGGTTTCCCTTTGGTGCCGTGCCCGCATTGATGGTCGCTGTAGTTCTCGTGGGGTCAGTCCTTCCAGCCGCTGCCTCCGCCTACACAAAGAGGGCTGCAGTTGCCGCCGGGCGGGCAGAGCCTGACCAAATGCTGTTCCTAATGAAACGCGGCCAACGTTTGACTACCCCTTACCGCGATGACCAATTGCAAAGTATCTCGCTATCCATTTTGCATCTCGCCCGGACGAACAAGTTCCACGGCTGGTCGCAACGTTGGGACGCGCTGGCCTTGGCCAAGACGATTGCCGACCAACACTTTGCGAATCTCAAGTCGCACATTCGGCTTCGGAGAGTCTACGCCGAGATGCTATTCGTTGTTGGCAAGAAGGAAAATGACACCAGACTGGTAGACAGGGCTGGGTCGCTCTATCGACAGAATATTGCGGACAGCCCAAGACGGCAAACGTATCTCCTAGACTACGCAAGGTTCCTTGCTGAGACAGGGCAACTAAACGAAGCGGACGACCAAATACGCGATGCGCTGGCGCTCGATCCGTCGGTGGGGGAACCGCTATGGGAACTCGGCAGATTTGTTTGGAACCACCGCAATCGCCCAGCCGAAGGCGCGCGGATGATGGCAGAATCCTATAATACGGACCCTTCCAACATAGACAAATTCAGCCCCAGAGATGCGCGTGAGTGGCAGCAGCTCGCGCAAGCATGCTCGATGGTGGGCGAAAAGGAAAAACTGCGTGGAATTGTTACTGCGGTTCGTGACTTTTCCAAACAGGACCGCCCCTCGGATGTCCATTTGGGGATAGCCAGTTATATGGAGCAGATGGGGCTATTTGTTGAACGCGACCAGGTGCTTAGGTACGCCCGTGAGCGCAACCCCGGTGTTGCGCAGATTGTGGACCCTGTGCTCGCGGGTAAGGTGGCTCTGCAAGTTCGACGCGCCCGCAACGCAACAAAACCGCAAGCGAACTTTGCCTCGCGAAATGAACCCAGGTTCTTTTCGGCGCAGGAGCCTGCCTACACGTTGGCTCAGGCCCACTAACAACCTTCGTCCGCCTCCGAATACTTGGCCGGTAACCGGAAAACTGGGCCTGGTGCTCGCAGGTCTGTTACGCGGAGGGTTCGCATGGACCCGCTTGTCCGCGCCGCCTACGTCACGCAAAACCTCTTGGCTCGATGCTTTGGCATGGCACTGAGCGTAGGTTTAGCGCTAGTGCTGGCGGCCGTCCAATCCGGTAGGCTCTCGCCCATTTGCTTGTGGTTGGTTCTGGCGACACTTGGACTAACGCTAGCGACTCGCATTCGGAGTCGCCGACGCGTTGCAACGGATTCAGTTCGTCACGACCTTGAGCTGTTCACACAACTAGTGCTAGCTGTGCGTGCAGGGCTCTTGCTTCTGGGGCCGACAATCGGCCAGTCTTGGTCGGCCTCGGTGTATGTCGTGCTCATGCTCGCGGCGGCTTTTGCGCGACCGGGTGCGGCTTTCGGAACTTTAGTGTACGCCATGGCTCTCGAGGCCGCGGCCCTGGGTGTGACGAATCCCAGTCAGATTCTCGAACGGCTCTGGCCGCAAGCGACGCTGGCCACGATCTTCACCAGTCTAAACTTCGTCGTGTTTCGCGCTGAGATCGCCCGTGTGCGCCGCCTGTCGCGCGAGCGCATCGACGCCGAATTGCAGCGCACCAAGGACGCCGCGCGATCGTATCGCCTCTTAACGACACCAAGCTCCGCCGTTGAACGCACAGGGCCCTTGCCGATTCGCGGCAATGAAGACCGGGCGCTCAGTGCTGCCGTCGAAGAAATTCACGCCGCTTCGCAATTTGCTTTGGATCTATTGCGCCGGGCCCTGAACCTAAAGTCCGTCGTATTATTGTGGCTCGATAGCGGCCGTCAGCGTCTGAGTATTCATGAAATCTCAAGCTTGCACGACGGCATAAAGGCCGGTCCGTTCAGCGCAAAGGACGGTGTCATTGCCGCCGCTCTGGCGCAACAAAAGCCGATGACCTGGGTCGGCTCCCGCGCGGCCCGGCATGTGCCGTATTATTCAGAGCCGCCCCCGGTGGGCGGCGTGTGCGCGGTTCCCGTCGTCGATCATGGGCACGCGCGGGGCGTGCTCGTGGTTGATCGCGAGAGCACGAGTGAGTTCAGTGATCAAGAGCAAGAGCTTTTGCAAGCTACCACGCGATTTCTGCTGCGCGCCATCGAAAATGAGCGAGTCTTTGTGCAGCTGGAAGCCGCAAAGATTGAGCAGGGCAAACTTTACAGAACGGCAGGGTTGCTGGCCGCCGCCACGACGGAAGTCCAAGTCATTGAGTCGGGCGTTGCGGGCGCACGCGAATTTGCAGCCTTCGATTTTGCGATAGTAACGCTGTTTGACAAGACTGCTCGCGAGCATGAAATTTGTGCTGCCAGTGGCGAGGGCACAGAACAGCTCGTCAGCAGGCGTTTCAAGCATAACGCTGGCCTGGTATCCATGGTGGTGTCCAATCGCCACCCGCTGCCGTATCGCGGCGACTATGACCCGATTCGACAACTTGTCTTTGAGCGCGGCATTGATCTGCCGGTGTTGCCAAGTTTGCTCGTGCTGCCTCTTGTGGTGCACGACCGCGCCTTAGGTACGCTCATCCTCGGCTCCAAGCGTAAGAGCGCCTTTGGAGAATCTGTGCGACCCACGTTGGAGGTACTCGCAAGTCACACGGCCGTGTCCCTAGCGAACGCACGAATGTTAACGCGCCTCGAAGAGCTGGCGACAACGGACGGAATGACCGGGTTAATGAATAGACGGACATTGCTCGAGGTGGTTGCGAATAAACTCCGCGCTGCTCGCCGCTTCGGTAAGCCCTTGAGCGTGCTTGTTTGCGATATAGACCATTTCAAGCGAGTTAATGATACCTATGGTCATGAAGTCGGCGATCAGGTAATCAAAGGTTTTGCCGACGCTCTGCGGCGTATCAAACGTGACATTGACGTTGTGGCGCGTATTGGAGGCGAAGAGTTCGTGTTCTTGTGCGAGCAAACGTCCGACCAAGGCGGTTTGCAACTAGCTGAGCGAATTCGCGCCGAGCTTGAAGCGATGCGTTTTACGACGGAAAAAGGCGAGTTCCAAGTTACGTCCTCCGTTGGCGTGGCGACATTCCCCGCCGCTGGGCAAGAATGGGAATCCCTATTCCGAAGCGCCGACGAAGCCCTTTATGCGTCCAAACGCGGGGGGCGCAATCGTGTCACTTTGTGGTCCTCAAAATTGCCAGGCGTAGCCGCGTAATTCTCACCGCACCCACACACTAATGTTGTGCGGGCAATGCATGTTTCGCCTCGGAAATTCCGACGATCTGGGTAAAATCGGCTAATTCTACCTTGGGAAGCCCGAGGCACGCTCCGCGCCTACATGCACACTGTGTCAATGGGTTGACGTCCATCGTTGCCGCGAAGCACGAAAAGCCGCGCAACAACTACACCCTCAGCCTCCGAATACGGCGCGAGTTTCTCAGTAATTAAGGGGGTCAAGCAAAAAAACAATTTTGCTAAAGGTTCTCAAATATGTCCCGTTCAGTCGCCTTAGCTAAACGGGTTTACAACTTAGTCGCTTCTAGCTTGCGACGCCCAACAACAAAACCCGCATTAGGAGGCAATTATGCGACATTCATCAAATTACATCGCCCTGTCCCTACTAGCGGCTGCGTTTGCAGGCTGCTCGAGTTCCGGCCCCGGCACCACCTCAACATCATCCGACAACGGCGTCGACCCCCTAACGGGAGAGTTGGCCAAGTACAATGCGGCCATAGTGCCACTCGCTAATGCCTGCACGTGGGACTCCACGTCAGGTAAAATGACAGTAAGCCTCGTCGCCGGCGAGCTGGCAATGGTTTCCGTTCGTAAAGTTGACAAGGCAATGCTTGTCAATGGAAATACATGTGCCGACACCGCTGCAGCCCTAACCGGTGCGGCATTGACAACTAAAGTAAAGACAATTGCCATAGGGCCCAAGGTCGCCGGCGGACTCAATGGCGGTACCCAAACGGTGATACTTGATAACCGCAACGGCACCTTTGCTCTGGCTGCCGCCACGAGTGGCGGTATCGCGATCGATCTTGGCACCGGCGCCTCGAACGAGGTTGCTGTTGTAGGTTCGACTGCGGCGGACAAATACGGTTGCATCAAAGTTACCGGCAAGGACACGCTTGGCCTCAAGACCGCCACCAGTTCCGATGTAACCATGGTAAATCCGGTGAGCAAGTACACGATCGACCTGAACGACGGCGATGATTCCTTCGATCAAGGCGACTGTCCCACCGCAATGTCAATCACCGGCGGAGCGGGCAAGGACACGTTCATAGCTTCCGCCACCGTAGTCAACAAGGGCGACACGTACATCGGTGGAACCGGCGTTGACACCCTTGACTATTCCAAGCGGGTGCTCGCTGCCTCTATCCCGGTATCCGTTACGCTGGACGGCGTAGCAAACGACGGCTATTCGAGTGAAAACGACCTCGTGAATTCCGATGTCGAAATCATCAAGGGATCTGCTGGCAATGACACGTTTGTTGGCCCAACGGCTCTCTCATTGACCACGACCGTTCCCGTTCTGACGGGTACCGTCTACACGTTCAGTGGTGGCGACGGCGACGACACATTCACGACGTATACTGGTGCAGGCGTCATCATCAATGGCGGCAACGGTACCGACACGGTCGACTACTCCGCTCGTGCAACCACTGTGACGGCCACCATGGACGGATCCAAGGCCGATGACGGCGAAGCGAAGGACACGGACAACATCGGCAAAGACGTGGAAAACTTCAAGGCTTCCAGTCATGGCGATACGGTCACCGGTAACGCTATGAACAATACATTCACCGGCGGAGCTGGAAACGACAAGTTTACTGGCGGCGCCGGCGACGATACCTTCATTGCGAAAGCTGGTGGCGCCTCAGGCACCTCAACAACAAGTGCGATCGACGGCTGTGATTCGTTCATTGGTGGGGATGGCAATGACACCATCGACTACTCGGCACATTACGCAAGTACCGGTGGTTCGAGCACCTACGGTGTTGTCGTCACCTTGGACGGCAAAGCGACGTCTGGTTGGAGTCTAGTAACTACTACCGGTTCCGGCACTTCGACCGCCGCTGTTGCGGGCACTCTCAATGTCGGAGACACCGACACGATCGGCGCCGATGTCGAGAATGCTATTGGGACACCCAATCGCGACTACATCATTGGTAATGCATCAGTGAATACACTCGTTGGTTTTGGCGGAAACGACTGGGTTGTTGGCGGTGCGGCCAATGACCAAATCGACCTCAACGCCTATTATGCGAGAACGCCGAACGGCTACCTCTGTGGCCCTGGACCAGCGTGCGTGACCATTCCCGGTGGCTCGACCGTCGATACCTCACATGGCACCTGCGATTGCACCGGCAGCAGTACGAATAACGACGTCTGCAACCCGTTTACGGGAGCAACGATCAGCCATACCGCTACTAACATTGCCTGCAGTGGTAACGCCACTACACCCAACGTTGGGGCTGCCTGCGCAATGAACGCTGTGCACGCTGATTGTGGTAGTGATCCGCTTGATGTGGTGTCCTGCGCGGCTGCCACCAGCACGGACGCTGCGGGCGCCTCGTGGGCTACCTACCCGACTTGCTGGAAGGTCCAACTATAGGCGACGAAACGTGAAGAGCTCCTGGGGGACTTAACATCACCCTGAAGCCCCGCGGCGAAAGTTACTTGGCCGCGGAAACCCAACGAAGCCTGCTCAGTCCTAGGGACTCAGCGGGCTTCGTCATTTTGTTCTGTACCCGTCAATTCTTTGGCACGACCCTTAGTTGCTCTCGTGACGCCTCATATCCAAGTGCCGTCTAGATCAGATATCATGATCGACACTAATCGATGAATTGACTTAACCTGACTTACGAATTGCACCAACGGCGTCGTTAATCGCTCATAAGTTCGGAAGTCCAACGGATCTCCCGTTCAATTGCTCGAATGCCCGATTTTGGGACTGGCGATAACTGCGACTCGCGTGGTTTTGATGTTTGTCCACAGGATGCCACCTGCAAAAAGGCCTCTGACAGTTGGCAAGCACATTGCAAGAGCAACACCGCAACTAGTCGTCAATTCGGAAAATTCGCATATACGGAAAAGGCCTGGGTCAATGCGAAGCACAATCATTACACGTGGCTTAATATTGGTAGTTTTGGGAGTTAGCTCCGGCTGTAAATCGTCGGCCGGGACCAATCAAACTGGATCTGGAGCTAAACCAGGCGATGCGGGAGGTTCGACTGCGGCAAACGGCGGGTCTGGGACCGGCGGGATGCCTGTGCTTCCAAGTCAGTCGCTGACATTGAAGTCCGCAACCGCACACGTCGATGGTCGTCGCGGCAATCGCGTGCGAGTTTCAATCAACGGCGAGCAGACGGCAGGTACCTTTGCCTCTGTTNNTCTGTCGCAGTGACAGCTCTTGATTCAAACAATAGTGGGCTGGCTTGGTTTGATGCGGATCACGATGGAACTCAGGAATCTAGTACCGGCTATTTGGTGCCACAGGTCATACCCAATGAAACATCGTTCAATTTCGATATTCTCGTTCCTATCACGAGTGCGCTCCGTAACTGGTCGCAAGCCAAGATATCGCTCTTTGACCGAACCGACGCCGTTTCCAATGAATTGTCGGTCGCGGTCGAGCAGCAACCCGAGCGAGCGTCGGGCCAAGCTTGTGATCCCGCGTCCAAGACCGACCGGTGTGCGCAGGGATTTGAATGCAGTGCTGCAAGTAGTACATGTGTTAGGCATACTGGGCCGAGCCTAAGTCAGGTAGCCTACGTCACGACTACCAATGGCCCCATGCTACTTGCGGCGGGTACCGATAATGCAGACGACGTCATCGAGATGAAACTTGGATTTCAGGATTCGAAAGGCGCCGCCGTACTAGTGAACGTCACCAACGACGACAAGGCGCAGCAGGTAGCGACTTTGACGACGACCGATGGCTACTCGATCACTGATGGCGCTTTCCTCTTCCACGTTGATCCCGCCGCAACTTTTTCTCAAGCGGTCAACAAAGTTACCTTTGCCACCGTTGACGCCCAGAGCCATTCGAGCACAATATCGACCGGGACGCTCGGTCCAGCCACCTCGCGCGGAAGTGGCTCCACTTGTGACTACCGCGGGTTCAATTACTGTTCGGGCGCCTCGGCTTGTTATCCAGGCACTCCCAGCGGGAAGAACACTTGTCAACCCGTGGGTGCCGTGCAGCCAAGCCTGTGCAAAGTTGCCCCAGTGATTGACCCGACCTCGACCAGTCTCGTCATCACTGGTTACAACGTTGGCTCCAGTATCTGGGAGCCACCTGCTGCCTGCGTCACGGACAATGGCTTTGGCCATCCCGAGACAGTGGTGAAGTTACATTTGCCAGCCGCAGCGACGTTGCTCACGGTGACGACGGACCGGCGTGAGACGCACATGGACACAGTCGTTTACGTGGCCTCCGCTTGCGGTGCGAGCGCCACGCAGGTACTCGGCTGTAACGATGATACGTCATTCGGGAATGTCACTTCGACACTCGCTTTGCCCGGCGTTGTTGCCGGTGACTATTACATTATCGTCGACTCCATGTCGAATGACGGCGGCCCCTTTGGTCTGACCGTGACTACGCAATAGCTATTCTCCGCCCCGTCCCGCCCCGGCCCGAAGTCTGAGTCTCGCATCCAATGGCGATCGGAGTTAGGATAGTACCCCCGTGACGGATGCCCCAGATCTCGAGAACCTGCGGACAGCTATCGATACCGTAGACGCTGAAATTCTTGCCCTGGTCGCAAGGCGAATTCAGCTGGTGTTACGGATTGCCGACTACAAGCGCGGTCGCGCAATGCCCGTGTATGACCCCGCCCGGGAGCGCAACGTCATTGAACGATTAATTGCGCTAGCGCCGGCAACGCTCGATGCCCAATTGGTGCGGCGAGTGTTCGAACGCATCATCGATGAGTCGCGCCGTATCGAGCAGCACCAAGAGCCCACGCCCTAGAGCCGCTCTAGTGTAACGTGTGCCAGTGCCCGTCGTGTTCGACGCGTGGCACGTCGCGTTCGGGTTCCCCGTTGGCCCTTGCTAACGCTGCCAGGCGCTGAGCGGATCCAGCGACGACGATATGCACGCGCTCAGGGGGCTGATCGACGAGCGATCTCTGTGCAAGCGCCTTCGCATCTTCCTGGGCTTCCTCGCGCTTCCAGCGATCGAGAGTCAAACGATCACGAACCTTCTTGCGCCGGTAGCCCCAAAAAAATAGGCCAACGATACCGCCCCAAACAACGGTCGTACTGAATATGATTGGCCAAAATGTATACCGGCGCGCTACGTCTTCACGCCACTCATACTCCAGCCCGAACCGATCGAGGCCGTAAGCCCCTGACAGTGCCGCTTCGAAGCCACTGCCCTGCCCGATACGTTCGATGAGGCCGTCAAAGCGATGATGGTCCGCTTTGCGCGCCAAATACCGTACGACGTCGGCAGCTTCCGCATACGCTATTGAAGCCGATATCGCGTCCTCTGGAAATGAACGCTCAAGACGTTCGAGTGGCATCAGGGTGCCAGCCAGAGTCGCAGTCCACAGAGTCTGAAGCCGCGGGATTGAACTTTCGCCCGAAGCAAAGACGGCAAAACCCTCGTTGAACCAGCGCGGGATTGCCTGGTCATTGACCGCCTGCGACAGTCCGATGTGCGCTAATTCATGCCGAAAAGTCTCGAGAATATCGAGTCGTTCGTTTGGAGATTCAGGAACGAGAGTGAGAAGCACGAGGTTCAACTCAGGGTAAGCAACGCCCGAGGCGTACTTGGGGTAGGGCACTCCTTCCGGAGCCAGCGAAAGCATTTCTCTCGACGTTCTGGCGACCCGAACATGCACGTCATGTAGAACGAATCGACCCAGCCGATCGCTCAGTTGTGCCCTGGCTGAATCGGCGCCGTCGATGAGCTTCTGAATCTTGGGGCGCGATTCCGGCGGATAGTAGAAATGTATCCAACCGCCGTCGTGTGTATAGAAACCTGGAGGAAGCACGGGAACATTGGGTGCATCGGACATGATGCGCGGCGCATCACCGGGGGGCAACTGCCCGTCGCTCGGCTCGCGACACACTCCCAGGTGTGAGAATGTGACCAAACTCAGCAACACCACAACCCGACTGGCGCTCAGCAACCGACGTAGAAGCATTGCCATGAAGCGCCCAGAGGGTGCGAACATCCTACCAGCCTAAGAACGCTTTTGGCGGTCGTCAACGACCGCCGCCTACTGCGACAAAACAATTGCAATTGAGCCTAGTTGGGTCATCTCTAGACTCCTGACCCACGAGGCGGCCGCGCGCCCTCCAGCTTTGGCTCAAGGGTCCCCAGGGGTGGCATTGCCCAAAAGCGCGTTGACTTTGGCGGGGTCCGACGTTGTACCTTGTGAGCCATGGTTCTTTTGTTGTCGGAAGATACGGCGCTTCTGAATCGAGTCAGAAACGGCGACCGGGTGCCGCCCAACTCGTTTATCGAGCTGATTCGCCGCTCTTACCCCGAATTGTGGCGTCAGGTGATAGGCCTGCTCGTTAAACGAACGGAAACAATTCCAATTGAAGCCGGCGACACGGTGCTCGTGAAAGACGACGAATGCGTGGTTTCCGGGACCCCAGTACTGCGGCGCACGCGACGCGCGCGCGACGAAGATGCGGATGAATCTCGGGCTTCCGATCGAGTCGATAAACACGCCGGTGCCGACGGCAATTTGGCTGACGCCGATCAGAGTTCCGAATTCGAGGAACATGAGCGCTCTTGGGAAATCAGCTGCAAAGTTCACGGAATTGTAAGCATTGATCGCCACGCGCACACCTACACGACTTATGACCGTCCCGGTCAAATTGACATCATTACCTTCGAGGCGCTCCCCGCGGCGATGAAGGAAATACCCCTCAAGTACGGGTCAGATTCCGTGAGGCGCGAAATCACTGAAGCATTTGCGACTCGTTGTGTTCCGGTGGCATTGAACGCATTCTTCAATGTCCGAATGCTGCTGACGTCACCGGACGTCTTGCTTCTGGCTCGCCCGGAGCTGCACGGAACGGACCGGTTGCAAGAACAATTGCGTAATCCGACGCAAACTGATTCAGAGCATTTGCTTACGCAATACAAGGAACGCAATCGAAGCGCATACCAATTCTTCGAGCAGCTGCGCGATCAGGCATTTACCAGCGAAGATCGGTGCTCGGAGATGAGTCTGGAAGAGTTGCCGCGTAACATTGATATTGAAATCTTGACCGCATTGGCCGTTCCGCAAATCTACGGCACACTCTGCTCCCAGTTGCGAATGCAGTTCATGTTCGTGCAGCCATCGATTGTCGTGGGCGCGACGATAGTGAGCGCCAGTGCAACGTTGCAGCGACTCTGGGATCCCAATGTACAGCTCACCACGATTGCCAGGTCGATTGCTCACCGGCAAGGCACGATGAGCTAACGCCCAACAAACTCGATTCGTCGAAATCTTAGTGCTGACCAATGGTCGCTCAATGAAACCTGGGCGACTGTTTTCAGGCCCAAAGCAACGATCGGCTCCCAGCCGCGATCACGATTGATCTCGTTAGTCCCTTTTGGGTATGCGATCCACAGGCGAACATCGCCTTCAAGGCGCGTAGCAAGACGCTCTGCCAATCGTGCAACGGCTTCACGATGCGCGACGAATGCAAGGCCTACGTATTTTGCGCCCAGCTTTCTTGGCAGTGAAAGCACAACTGCATGGTCTGGGCCTTCAAGTGCCACGGTCGCAATGTCATTGGGCAATCCTACGACTACCAATCGATCGCCAGCACGAATGCCCAGTTTGTCCGCAACTGGCTTCGTACTCACCTCAAGAGCCTCACCCTCACCGGTCAGGGTGCCTAGGGGTGCTCGAGTTTTTGCGCGTGGAGTCGCACGGCTAGCCATTGCCTCTAGCTTATAGCTCAGTCGTAACCATTCGCGGCGGATACTACTACAACATCGAGACAATACCGATTGGCCGACCATCTTGCTCTTTCGCGCAGACAAGAAATCGGAACGTTGCTGCTTAAGTTTCTGGAACTTCGGCCGCATCGCTGTTGGGACACCGAGGTCGCTTCGTTCGATCGAATGGGATCGTTCCGAATGCCCCGCTCAGAGCCACTCGGTTCGTGTTGTTCGGTCGGGGATGCACCTTCCCCAGTGGGCAGAGCTCACAGCCCATCCGGCTGCGCGTCTCACATGACCGCCTCGGCAGGTTCTTGCGTGCGTTTCTCTGCTTTGAACGCAAAGAGGTCGAAGAATTGGCCTCACTTGCCAATAATCGTTCATCGCGTATTTGGGTGCACTTACCGTCGTGGGGACGGCAACTAGTGATGTGGCCAGAATTGTATCAAGCGTCCACGGAACGACGTCCGTTCTACCGGAAGCCTGTACGCGACCAACTGCGCCCATCATGAACCCATACAAATTGGGGACGTTTCCGCAGCGGAGTCCATCCCAGCTGAACCCTATTCAGCAGGGATCGAATATTCCGTCGGACATGGAGGCGGGATTCACGTGTGGAAATAACTGCGCTGAGTTTCCACAATTATGAGTGCAGGGTAGATTGTTCCTGGTCTCACGGCAATGTTCGAGTCGAGGGTGTCGCTATGAAACAACGCGTAACAATCATCGAGGTAGCAAAGAAGTCCGGCGTTGCAGTCAGTACCGTTTCGCGGGTCCTAAATGGTGGCTACGCGAGCCCAACTGTTCGCTCCCGAGTTCAAAGCGTCGTTCGACAATTGGGCTACGTTCCCTCCACGAGTGCCCGCGGTCTTAAATTGGGTCGAACGGGATTGTTGGGTTTCGTTTCCTGGAATGTATTCGGAACTTGGGCATCGGGACTCCTTCGCGGAATCGAGGAAGAGCTGGTCGGTCGCTCTTCGAGCGTAGTTATCGCGAGCTTGGGCCTCAGGGGAACGTACGACCCAAGCGCAGTCAGGGCCTGGATTGGCGAACGCCGAGTAGACGGCCTTATCATTGCACGCGCGAAGGAAGAAAATGCAGACTTGGTAGCGGCGCTCAAGGAATCCAACCTGCCGACAGTAATTATTGGTGCCGACTGCGATTTTGGATATGGTGTATCGATTAAGTCGAAGAACAAGAAAGCAGGTGCAATTGCTGCGGATCATTTGATCCAATTGGGACATCAGCGGATCGCTTGCTGGGCGGGACCCAAAGAATCTCTGGCAGCTCGCGCTAGGTACGAGGGTGTAGAGGAAGCCCTGGAAGCCAAGGGCCTTTCCCTGGTACATGAACATTCCGGGTTTGCGTCTAGTTACCACTCGGATGCCTGCGTCGGTTACGCCAGACGTTGGCTCGCGTTGCCGAGCCAATCGAGACCCACGGGCCTCGTCATGGCAAACGACGAACAGGCCATGCTTTTCTTGAAGATGGCCTTGGATCGTGGTGTATCCGTCCCCGAAGACGTTTCTGTCGTTGGCTTCGATGGCATCGATCAAGGCGCGCGATTTTGGCCTGGGATTACGACGGTTGCGCAACCCCTTTATGCAATTGGCTCGGCAGCAGCGCGGCTTGTCCTACAAATGGTGGAAGGCACGGAGTTGCATATCCCTGAACAACTGGAGTTCGACACAGATCTCATCGTCAGAGAAAGTACCGGGCCCGCGCCAGAAAGCAATTTGCTCAATACCTCCGAGATTTCCGAGAGTTTCATCAGCACCAAGGCGGCAATCGAGAAGGTCAAGGCGAGGGCCTAGCTTTTCCTGGCTGGTTCGGCGCGCGCACCGTAGCGCCCGTGCTATATCGCCGCCGTGCCTTTGCCATCGGCAAGCCCAAGAATTTACCGATGGCTTCGTGTACTATTGGGCATCGTTGTCGCGCTTGGAGTCGTACTCGCGCTCTATCGCATCGCTCAAAGATGGAACGGCAGGGATGTACACGTTCGTTGGTTCCCACTCGTTCTATCCGTCATCACCCTCGTAGTCGCCAACTTTTTTCAAGCTCTGGGCTGGAAGTACCTGCTTGAGCGCATGGCGGGTCGGGCCATTGCGTTGCGACCCCTGATGACAGTATTCATGTCGGGACAACTCGCCCGCTACACGCCGGGCAAGGTTGGCCTTCCCATGGTGCGCATTGCGGGCGCAACCAAACTTGGACTCTCAGCACACCAAATAGCCGCTTCCGTCGGACTTGAAGTAGCGGCTTGGATTGGCGTCGGATCTTTGGTCAGTTGCGGTTCACTGCTCTGCAACATGAGCGCGGGTTCAGCCATTGCGGGTGTGAGCCGGACGTGGATCTGGCTAGCCATTTTCGGTATTGGCTCGTGCTTGTCGGTAGCGGCGCTCGTCGATCAACGTCGCTTCCCGAGTTGGGTGCTGCGACTGCTGCGAACGGAAGGGGTTGGGCCCCTCATTTCGATCCCGATGCTCGCCATGCAGCTACTCGCCTGGTCCGGTTGGTGGGTACTCGGAATCTTAATTCCCTTAGCTGTTGGCAGCACACTCGAGGTCGCCGCCGGTCAAGCCGTCATATTCCTAGTCGCACCAATTATTGGATTTCTAGCCCTGGTTGCGCCCGGTGGTCTCGGCGTTCGCGAAACGATTATCTCGTACGCGTTGGCGCCGCAGATTGGTGCGTCCGCTGCACTTGCAGCCGCAGTCTTGGCTCGGGCAGCAGCTTTGGCATCGGAGCTTGCGGGTTGGCTGATCGCGGTGATTTGGGAACGTCACTAGAGTCGACCGCCATTGCGGCGCGTCCTTCGTGCGCGCGAGCCCTAGTTTCCCAAACTCTGTTTGAGCCTCTCGAGGTCTATAATCACCCAAGGTGGCCTTTCGAACACCACCGCCGAGCCAGGAATGTGTGTCAAAGCCGGCGTCGCTCGATTGGGTTGATTGACGAGGCGACTCGAATAGGTCGTAAATGGCTCGAAGCTGCCAACATGCTGCGCGTAGTCGTGGCCGTAACGGACACGATTGACTAACAGGTGTGTTACTGAATAGGTCTTTGCGTAACTCAAAATGTCTGCAAAATTAGTGCTATATAGGGCATCCAGAGTCGCATATTCACGAGCCTTCTGACGTTTCCAGGAATCGACGAACCACGGTTGAAGCGTCTCGAAGCTACCCACGGTTGCACGCGCCCCGTAGTACGGAATGCCATCGCCGTCCATTGGATGGCTTGCGAATCGAACCGTGAGCGGAAGCGTCCGTATGAACCCGTATAAATCCGCGTCCCAGTGGGCGTCGAGCGTCATACCATTATTGCGAATGATGCCGTCACCCAGGCACGACCACTGCAACAGTATGACGGTTGCAACAAGGATATTGCTCGCAGCAAATCGCAGGCGTCGCTTCTTGGCCATGAATTGCCAACCCACTGCAACGAGCAACAGGCAAACCGTCATTCGCATGCAATACGCGTAGTACCTTTCGGTCGAATACAACCGAAACGCAAACACGCGCGCGGCGAAATAAAGGGTGACCGAACCGAACAAGAATGAAACGACGCTCCGCGATATCGATACCCAACCCAGCCAGCGAAACACAATGAATAACGCAGTTACGAAAAGTGCTACGACAATCGAGCTGGACAGCAATGCCGGCGCCTTACCTCCGAATAGACAGATGCCCGAGGCTGAAAAGCGGGATAAGGAAGCGGACATTAGTTCATCCGCAGGACTACCCAAAGGCAGTACCCAAAGTCTTCCACCCCCGTAAAAGGCTGGGTCTTTTGCTGCTTGCTCAAGCGTATGGATCGGGCCCCGCGTCGTATCTGCACCGATGACGGAAGGCAGGCAGCAAGCAGCGCAAGCTACGACAACGAGAGCATACCGCCGTAGGCGCCTTAGAGTTAGTCGCCATCGCAATAAGTCTCTGAGCGAGTAAAACCCTTCTGCCGCCAAAATCATGAGCATCACTGCCGGGTAGAACAGCGCGCCGATCAATGGTGCGGTTACTCGCGCCCAACGATTTTTTGACAGCACGCCGGCGACCCACAGGGCAAAACATGGAAAGCCAAATGATCTTGCATGACCACCCGCAATTCGACCAATTGCGTAAGAGTCACTCAACACCAAGAAAATCAACAAGAGTCCAGCTGCCAACCCGGCGCGTCGCGAGCGCAAAAGGACCCAACCCGCAACGACCAATACACCCAAGGCCAACCCTTGAACGCACTTGGACGCGACGAAAATATCCGTAATTGGCACCAGGCAACGATATAGAACCCACAATCCTGGCGTAACGTACGCCATCATCTCACGGGCAATTGGGTCGTTGGCTAGCCAGGGGTTGAGGCCATAACGATGAAATGGAAATACCGCCGTGCGCGCGTCATCATTTTGCAGAGCCGGCAAGAAGAGAAAGCCCGCGTGCATCCGCACCCAATGCACGGCGTAGGCGCCGAATACAACCCACAATAGAATCGCACTGAGCACGCCGGGACTCGGAAGCCTATGGCGCCAATACCCAGTCACATTTGCAATGAACTTGCCCGGGGAAAAGTTCGTCACACCAATCAACGCCATGTAGCATGGCAAACACAGAGGCCGCAGCACTTGACGCAGCGGAAGTCCAAAAGTACGGTCGTTGCCTCAACCAAGGCAAACAGCAGGAAAATCGATGGCCGCAGAGCCTCCCTCATCACCTGTTCCTTCGCTTCGCCATTGCAAGGCGCGCCGTGTTTTCGAGGTCAAAGCCAAAAAAGCGGTCGTATCGTCTTGGGGCGTTGCCACCAAGAACGTGACAATTTGGGAATGTCCGGTCAGCGGGCTGCGATTTCGGGAGGCGAAGCCCATTGAAGAGTTGAAAGAATACTACGTCGCCGAGTACCACGAGAAAATGACCGGCGGTCAAAGAGCAAGTCCGCGCGGGCTCGCCTACCGCAAAGAAAACGAAACGCGAGTCGACCACCTGCAGCGATACGTTCCAACTGGCCGAGTCCTCGACGTCGGTTGCAGCCAAGGTGATTTTGCGCTGGCAATGAATCGAGCGGGTCTCGAAGCGCATGGCCTCGACATATCACCCGAGGCCTGCAAAACGTCGAAGGCCGTCCTGGGTGATGATCACGTTTACTGTGGGACGCTCGAAGAGCTGGCGCCCGGACTGCGAAGCCAATTCTCGGCCGTGACGATGATGGATGTCATCGAGCATTGCAGCAACGTGGTGGAACTGCTCTGCTCCATTCATGACGTGCTGCAGCCCGAAGGTATTCTCTTCTTGCGGACTCCCACGTTGAGCTCCCCCTTCCATCTAGTTGGAAACCTGAGCTACCGGTTGTCGCTGGGTCTGTATAAGACGGCGCTATTTAAACTCTATCATGCCGAACACCTATACTTCTTCAACGAACCGAGCATCCGAACGTTGCTGGACGACTGCGGCTTTGACACGCTAGAAATAGCAACCGACCCCTTGTGCTGGGAGAATTTTCGCACCGCCGAGTTGAAACAAGGCCCGTTTGGTAACTTGCTTCTGTCGGGAATCTACTTTGCGGGGCGCGCATTCGGTCGCGGCCATGGAATGAAAGTCGTGGCGAGGCGGCGAGCAACGCACGACGCCCAGGGCGAGGGATGATGACTGCGCAACCTCGCAATCACGCCGAAAAATCCCTGTCGGCGATTGTGCCGCTGTTCAATGAGCAAGAATTGGTGGAGCTGTCACTTCAGGTACTCGTCGATCAGCTGCAGGCTACTGGGCATCCCTTCGAGATCATTTGTGTGGATGACGGTTCCAGCGATGGCACACTTGGTCAGCTGTACCGACGAGCGGACTCGGATAAGCGCATTCGCGTCGTTGCTCTCTCGCGTAATTTTGGGAAAGAAGCGGCAATGGCCGCGGGTCTCGAGGTAGCCGACGGCGATGCCGTGTTATTTCTCGACGCGGATCTACAACACCCTCCTGAGCTTATCCCTCAAATGCTCGAACTCTGGCAATCTGGTTACGACATAGTCAACGGTGTGAAAGAGCAGCGGGCAAGGGAACCCTTCGTTTATAGAATCTTTGCCAATCTGTTCAATCGCCTGATGGCTGGCGCAGCCGATTCCGATTTTCGAGGCGCCTCCGACTTCAAGTTACTCGATCGACAGGTAGCCGATGTTTTGCGACAGCTCCCCGAGACCCGACGGTTCTTTCGAGGGCTCGTGGCTTGGTCCGGCTTTCGCTCGGTTCGCCTCCCGTATGCGGTGAAAGAGCGAGCCGCCGGCAAGACTAAGTGGTCGTCATTGGGTTTGCTTCGCTACTCGATTCGAAACCTGCTCGCATTTTCGGAGATGCCGCTACGCGCCGTGGCCACTGCAGGCTTTTGCACGCTAATATTCTCGGCCCTGCTGGCCGCCTGGCAACTCTACCGATTCGTAACGGGCTGGACTTTGAGCGGATTTACTACGGTAATTCTGCTGCAATTGTTCTTGGGCGGCCTCTTGCTCACCGGTGTTGGAATCGTCGCTGTGTACCTCGCCGAAATGTACGGGGAAGTGAAGCAACGCCCGCTCTACGTAATCCGCCGCCCCCGCGAATCGGAACTTGTGCAACACGAGCCGACGGAGCCATCAGCCGTCAGCAATCAGCTATCAGCCGGAAATCAGAAATCAGAAAGCTGACAGCAATGCTGATCTCAATCACGACAAATCGCGCGCGTCGATGGTGCCGGAAATCTGATCGGACGGAACCGTGTCAGCCTGCAGATCGCGTCCTGTCGTTATGCTGCGAATGAAGTAGGGACGTCTGTCCTGAGCCTCATGGTACGTGCGAGCAACGATGTCCGCCATTAGGCCCAGGGACACCAATTGCACGCCCACGACGATCAGCAAAATGCCGAGCAAGAGCAGGGGGCGGTCGGCGAGATTCTTGTGAAACACAATCTTTTCGATCGCTAGCCACATACTGATTCCAAATCCTGTCGTGCTCAGGATTAGCCCTAGCATTCCAAACACTTGCATCGGTCGAGTCAGGTAATTCTGAATGAATCTGACCGTCATCAAATCGAGCACGACTCGCAGCGTGCGACCAATCCCGTACTTCGATTGACCATGCTGACGAGCTCGATGATTGACCGGCAGCTCTACGATTCGCGCACCAATGAATGCTGCAACTGCCGGAATGAACCGATGCATCTCGCCATAAAGCCGAAATTGCTTGGCCAAATCCGCGGTAATCGCCTTCAGCGTGCAGCCATAGTCATGAAGTCTAATATTGGTCATGCGGCTGATCACTTGATTGGCAATCAGCGACGGCAAGCGTCGATTGATAAATGCGTCGCGCCGATTCGCTCGCCAACCGACAACTAAATCGAAACCCTCTTCGAGCTTTGCAACGAGCCGCGGTATATCCGCCGGATCATTTTGGAGATCGCCATCCATCGTCACGATTACACGGCCCTTCGCGATATCGATACCGGCCTGAATCGCTGGCGTTTGACCGAAATTGCGTCGGAATCGAATCACCGTCAAAGTAGGGTCGATTCGCGCCATCCGCTCGAGTAATGCGAAGCTGCCGTCGCTCGAGCCATCATCGACGATCACGACTTCATACAAACGTGACATTGGAAGCAGCGCGCTGTGCACCTGCTCCAGCAACATCGGCAGGCTCGACTCCTCATTGTAAACGGGGATGACTACCGATAAATCGAGCACCAAGCAGACTCCTTCGAACACCAACGACGCCTGGGACCAGCCCAGGGCCAAAAACTGCGCCGGTCCGCGGGACAGGCATGCAGTCACGACGACTTACCATATTCGGAAAATTATTCTCTCAAGCATTGCCGGCGAGAACCGTTCACGGGGTGTATGAGCAACCTCCTGGGCGCGATATCGATGTTTCAAAGTTCCGTCCAAGGTATTGGTCGGGAATTCAACCGCGCCGCAGTTGCAGCAGCCAAAATCGCCCGCGCAGATCGGGGCGACAAGGTGACAATCTCGGCTGAGGCTCGCGCTCAGCCGCAAGATTCCGAAGCCGCCGCGGACGGCGTCGAGGCCCCGATGGTCGACATGCGGGTGGCCAAATACTCCGCAATTGCCAACATGCGGGTCCTATCCGTGGCCGACGACATGGCTAAAGAAGAGGCCAACGTCATCAGACCGCATTAGGGCTGCGCGACTTGCGAAGTCGTGGTGGGCCGATTGAAGCCTATCTGCGCTATTTTGTCGTGACGGCACGGAAACGCGAGAACAAGACAAAACAAAAATTGCCCCCGGCCATTCGTCCCGGCAGCCGATGCAACTCGCGCAAACATTCGACGGCAGCGTCGGCTTGTCTGACGAAGCCCGCCCTGCCGCAACGAGCCCGCGGACCCCTGGCGGAGAACGGCGCCGGCTTTGTGTGCGCCACTGGGATCAAAAACACTGAACGTAGGAGCCTCATTTCGATTGCGCGCGACTGGAACCTTCGCAGGGTGAGCGGAGTTCGAAACGTAAAGCGTGACGGTCAAGTCGCAAAGATCCACGGTGGTATGCTGAGTTGGCGCCAATTGGGATGAATCTATTTCCGCTCAATTTGGCTCGCATGGGGCAAGGCAGATGGAACTAAGAATCGTCATTATTGGTGGAGTGGCCGGAGGTATGAGCGCCGCCACTCGTGCACGGCGTATGAATGAACACGCCAGTATCATCGTCCTCGAAAAGAGCGGCTACGTTTCTTTTGCGAATTGCGGCCTGCCCTATTTCATTGGCGGCCAGATCCAAAATGAAGAATCGCTATTTCTAACGACGCCCGAACGCGTAGCGAAACGCTATCGAATCGACGCGCGCGTCCACCACGAAGTTACGCGAATCGATCGGCAAGCGCATCTCGTCGAAGGCACTAATCACAAGACCGGTGAAAANNAACGTGTCCGGCATCGACGCATCGAACGTTTTCGTTTTGCGCAATGTGGAAGACGCCCAAAAACTGCAAAGCTATTTGAGCGAGGTAAAGCCCGAGCGCGCCATCGTCGTAGGCGCGGGATTTATCGGTCTAGAAATGGTGGAGGCCTTACACTCGCGCGGTCTCAAAGTCACCGTCATCGAAAAGGCGCCGTATGCGCTGCCTGCGCTCGATGCCCAAATGTCAGGTTGGATTGAACAAGAAATGCGCCAGCACGGAGTCGAGGTGCGCATGGGCGAAGGCCTTTCGGCACTGCAGGTCGAAGATGGCCGAGTTTGCAGCCTTCAAACCGACACGGGCAAGAATATCCCCACCGATTTGCTAATACTCGCCATCGGCGTGCGGCCCCTGACCAAGCTTGCACAAACAGCTGGCGTCAACGTGGGCCCGATTGGCGGCATCGTCGTAGATAAGGCTTTGCGCACCAGCGATCCGGATATTTATGCGGTCGGTGACGCAACCGAAGTCACGCAGGGCGTAGCTGACATTGCCATGCGGATCCCGCTTGCCGGTGCTGCCAATCGTCACGGTCGCCTTGCTGGTGAACACGCGGCGACCGGGCATGCAAAGTCGGCAGCGAAACTATTGGGTACAGCGGTAGTCCGCGTTTTTGATCTCGATGTAGCAATGACTGGGCTCGGCTACGCTTCCGCAAAAAAACTCGGCTACGACGCCGACACGGTTCTGATTCACCCCAACGATCACGCGGGCTACTATCCCGGAGCCAAGCGCATGCATTTTCAATTGGTTTACGACCGCTCGAACGGGAAGATTCTGGGCGCGCAATCAATTGGCGGTGCCGGTGTCGACAAGCGCATCGACGTAGTCGCAACGCTACTTCATTTCCACGGCACCATCGAGGATTTGGCTGAGCTCGACCTCTGCTACGCCCCCCAATTCTCGGGCGCCAAAGATCCAGTGCACTATGCTGCATTCGTGGCGCAAAACCAGCAACTGGGCCTCAGCCCAGGAGTCGAGGATCCGGCGAGTACCGCACAACTCGTCGATGTGCGCAGCCCGCAAGAATTCACTCAAGGCAGTCTCGAGGGCGCCGTCAATATTCCCCTCGACGACTTGCGTTCACGACATCAAGAGCTCGACCCCGACAAGAGCACGATCGTCTATTGCGAACTAGGTATGCGCGGACACCTGGCCACGCGAATACTGAAACAGATTGGCTTCAAAGACGTTCAGAATCTAAAGGGCGGCTACGTTCAAGTCCGGCAAAGAATTCAAGCAGGCTAGGGGCTGATTTGACCCACCGCACGCGGGGTCCGGACTCTGGTGGCTAGCTAGAATTTCGCGGTATTCGTGCTCGAGTGATATACCGTGGCGATGCCGAAGTTGCGCCTGCATTCCCCGGCTTCGATTCCAGGAGTGGGATCGTCGATAGCCATCCCGGGTGACGACGTAACCGTGGGCCGCGGCCCGGACAACGCGGTAATCATTCCCGAAAGCTCGGTTTCTCTGCGACACGCTCGGTTGCAACGCAAAGCTGGGGCTTGGGTTCTGACCGACCTGGGCGACACGAACGGAATTTGGGTGGGAGTAAAACGGGTCGCAGAGCTCGAGCTGCAACGTGGTCAACTTTTCCGCATTGGCGGAGTTGCCCTGGAGTTCGTGGACGATGCTATCGACTCATCAGGACCTCAGGATACCACAGCGCCACTTCCGGCTCCGGCTACGGCTGCCCACAACTCGGGAATTCGCGAGCCGCCTCAGCGGGATATCAAGGACGAAACGATAGCAGATGCGCCGCTCACACTGCTCGGTCAGTCGGAGGTGACTCAAGCCCGAAAACTGACCCCGTTGCCGCATTCGATTCAGCCTAAGCCCAAAGGCTTTGGGATGCAGCGCATCGTGGGCAGCATGTTGGCACTGATCGTTTTGGGGTTTGCCGTCACGTTTGGCGGCTATTTTGCGCTGAGGTGGATGAGCCAATCGCGCCAGGGTTCTCGCGCAATGCCGAGCACCGCAAAACCCGAAGGGACAGCCAAGCCCTTTACCGCGGCGGCGTCAACTCCGCCGCAAGCTCTGCTGGCAGACAAGACCATTGACAACGTTGCCGAGGAACAACGAGCCGATGTGCCCGATTCGATCAGTGTAACACTGCCTCCCAATGCGCTTCACACGCCCACGCATTTGGTTGTCGCTCGTTCAACGCAGCAAGGTACTCCATTTTGCGGCGCCACTAATTTCGCTGGGCCCGTTTTCGAAATCGAGACAGCGTACAATCGCATTTGGGCGCATCCGGGCACAGTCGAGCTTACCGTTGATGTCGAACAACTCGCGAAGTCCCGTGTCGCAGCTGTAGCAATCGGCGTATTCGATCAAACCAAGCAGACGTGGCAGCTCCTGCCGACTGAATATGATTCGAACAGTCGCCGGGCCAAGGCTCAGTTGTGGCAGCCTGGCCTTTTGGCACTGTTTTTCGTTACTAGCCCCGATAACGTAGCGTCTTCTGAGCATTTCGAATTGCTCGTCGAACCGAGCCTGGCTAACCCCGGAAAGCCTGCGCGAGACCGCGCCACCAAGGCCCTCGTGCAAATGGAATCGGCACTTTCTCAGTATCGGCAGGCGGGTTACCGGGTACCTAGCGGACACTTGTGGGCTTGTGCAGCGTCCTCGACGATCCACCGTACCATGGCGCTATTGCCCGTCGTAAGTCGAGCTGAGCTATCTCGGGCACATAGTCAATCCTTGGCGAGGGCGGCTTTTGCTACTTTGATTCCCGCTTACGTGAATTCCCGTTCCGTGGAAGGTCGTGAGTTCTGGTTCGATGCAATGCTCAATGCCGTGGCATCCCAGGCAGTTGGGTTGCGTGTGGCGGGCAACAATACTGCGCTCAAGCGACTCCAAAACCCCCTTTTGGCAGAAGATTGGCCTTCTGCTCCACTCTATCTGAATCTAGTTTCGAGAACGGTCGATCAACATGTCGATCTCTTCCGTATCTGGACCGAGACAACGCATGTGATGAATGATCTCGATACCAAGGCCGGCGCTGAGGGACAGTCGCCGGTACTTGCAATAGAATTGGCCCTGCAACAGGCGACCCAGAAGAGCCTACTCGATCAGTACACTGACTTCGTAACTGAGCGCTTATTGGCTGCACCCTCGGGCGGTCCCAATGCAAATTCCCTGGAGCGCTGTCAATCTCTCGTTTCAGTTCCGCCGGACGCAAAAAGCGGCACCGTTCCACTAGACGTGCCCGGGCATTACACGGCACGTTGGGCTTGCCTATCGCTCGATGTGCCGGCCGGCAAATATCGGAACATCAAGTTGCAACTGGCCGCGGATCCGCCTTCGGGGCTGAACTTGAGATTGTTGCGGCTAAGCACGGGCCAGATACTCGAAAACTCGTTGTCAGGAGCCCACAACGTTCGGCTCGACCTGGTCGGCCCCGAGACATTCATGATGGTCGGCGTTAACTCGAATATGGCGCAAAATGCTAATGCTGTGCTGCGGTATGACGACGCGACGATTGGCGCATCCATCGAGGGCCCAGCTTCGATATCGATAAGACCAGGACAAAACGTTTCCAGTAATCTGCAGCTTACAGGGATATTCCCCGAACTGAAGAATGTAGAGGTTGAATGGGACTACGGGGATGGTTCGCCCAAGGAGCGCTCGACTCTCGCCGTTAACGGTACCATCCACGTCGAACGATCTCGTGTCTGGACCAAGACCGGGAGTTTTACGCTGCGTGCCTCCGTGTTCGATCCCGCCCAGCCGAAACAGGAGATTGCCTTCGCTTCCCGGCAAATCGCCGTGCAGCCCGTTCAACTCGAGCTTACGGTCGTGGATGCCAATCCGCAGGCCCAAAGTGAGGTTAGGTTCCTTGCAAAGGTGTCGGGGCCATCACCCGAGGGCCTGCAATTTCGCCTAAATTTTGGCGACAATAGCGATTCCCTCATCTCTGCGGCGCCCAACGTGTCGCATCGATATGCAAGTGCCGGCGAATACGCGGTTACAGCGGACCTGCTATCGCCTTTGACAGCGAACGAAGTGATCGCTAGTTCGAAAGTCGTTCTGACCGTCAGAACAGCCGACAGTCCCGCAACCGTTACCAGTGCACCCAGCCCGCCTGCCTTGGCGCCCGCACCTGCATCCAGTGGCTCGGTACAATAGCAATGCCACTAGAGTAGCCAGGATCGCGCAAAGTCAAGAGCCGTCAAACTAATCCACCAGAATATTAGCGCACAAACGAACGTGCTAGCGGCGGTCGCGCCGCGTACAATTTGCCAATGTTTCGCCGGATTGAAGCAATCGTTCTTGGGGTGTTCTTAGTCCTAGCTACGTTCCTCGGCTGCTCTGCTCCCACCTACAACGCGGATAAAACTCAGACCTGCTCCGACGGTACACTATCGGGAGACGAAACGGACGTCGATTGCGGCGGCAGTTGCAGCCCTTGCAGCGTGAGCAAGAATTGCAAAAAGGACACCGACTGCGCTTCCAGTACCTGCATTGGTGACCGCTGCTATGACGCGAGCTGCCGAGACGGGCATAAGAACAACACAGAATCGGATATCGACTGTGGTGGCGACGTCTGTCCAGCTTGCAAAGCAGGCAGTAAATGCGCAAGAGTCTCAGATTGCGTTGCCGGACAAGCGTGCGTAGGCAATGTTTGTTTCGATTCAGCTTGTCAGAACGGAAAGAAAGACGGAACGGAGACAGACGTCGATTGCGGTGGCGACCACTGTCCGGCTTGCGCGGTTACGAAGGGGTGCAAGATAAGTACGGATTGCACCACGGGTAATGCTTGCTTGAACAACATCTGCTATGTCGCTAGCTGCAACAACGGCAAGCTAGAAGGGACCGAAACGGACATCGACTGTGGTGGCAATGCTTGTCCGGCCTGCAAAGCTGGCGGCAAATGCGCGCAAACGAGTGACTGCGTCAGCGGTGCGGCTTGTATCAATTTCGCTTGCTTCGATGCCGCCTGCCAAAACGGCAAGCAAGACGGAACGGAATCCGATATAGACTGCGGTGGCGCGCGCTGCCCCGCCTGTGTCATAGGCAAAAGTTGTCAAGAGAGTACCGATTGCACCCTAGGGAATGCCTGCGTCGGCCTTGTTTGTCGCATTGCAACCTGCCACAACGGCGTGCTCGACGGAAACGAAACCGATACCGACTGCGGTGGTAGCGACTGCCCCGCCTGTGATGTGAGCAAGAAGTGTCTTCAGAACACGGATTGCAGCACCGGCAACGTGTGTATCGGTGGCACCTGCTACATCGGATCCTGCCAAGATAGCCGAATCAACAATTCTGAAACGGACATCGATTGCGGGGGAACACAATGTCCAGTTTGCGACAAGGGTAAGACCTGTAATCAACCGAGCGATTGTGTCAGCAACGTTCCTTGCACCAAGAATAAATGCGGTGACCCTCAATGCTTTAACGCCAAACAAGACGGGACGGAGACGGACGTCGATTGCGGGGGTTCCTGCTCAGCCTGCATCCTCGACAAAGCCTGCAAAATCGCTGCGGACTGCGAAAGCCTGAATTGCCAGAGCGGCACCTGTGCTGCCGCGAACTGCCACGACAGCAGCCAAAACGGTGGGGAATCCGCCGTTGATTGCGGGGACGTGGCGGGGATCTGCCCGCGCTGCGGCACCGCCATGACATGCGCGGACTCGATTTCCTGCGCTTCGAACCATTGCGTCACCGGCGTCTGTGCCGCGTCCACCTGTACCGATCAAATCGTCAATGGTTCAGAGACCGATAAGGACTGCGGAGGTTCCTGTAACCCTTGCGCCGATAACTTGGCCTGCAGCGCTGCCAGTGATTGCACCAGCAAAGTCTGCCAGGGCGGCAAATGCCAAGCTGCGGGTTGCGCGGACGGCGTTAGAAATGGACAAGAAACGGGCAAGGACTGCGGTGGTCCCTGCGCGCCGCCACAGAAATGTCCCAACGGTGAAGGCTGCAGCGCGAACAGCGATTGCCAGTTCAACACGTGCTCTGCCGGCGTCTGCCAGCTTCCCGCCTGTTCCAATGGTAAGCTGGACTCGACGGAAACGGACGTGGATTGCGGCGGAAGCTGCTCACCCTGTGCGGACGGTCTCAAGTGCGCCGACACGACGACGGGGCAGGACTGTCAGAGCAAGGTTTGCAATAGCTCGACGAAGACCTGCGACAAGCCGAGCTGCACGGATTCGGTGCAAAATGGCAATGAAACCGACATCAACTGCGGGGGTGTCACGTGTACCCAGCGTTGTTTGAACGGCAAGAAATGCCTGTCCGATTCCGATTGTCAGAGCAAGGTGTGCGACACGGCCACCAATACTTGCTCGGTTCCAACTTGCAGCGACGGCGTTCAAAATGGTACGGAAACGGGGCAGGATTGCGGCGGCTCTTGCGCTCTGGTCAGCCCCGTGAAGACTTGTGGCACGGGGATGAGCTGCGGTGTTGACGGCGACTGTGCTAGCAACAATTGCTGCACGGCGAGTACGTGCAAGACGCTCAACGTATGCAGCCCACCGAGTTGCCAGGACGGCAAGAAGAATCAAGGTGAATCAGGGATCGATTGCGGAGGGGATCCCAAGACAACGGGTTGTTCAACACGCTGCGGACCTGGTGGAATTTGCCAGTACCCATCCGATTGCGATTCGGGAGTGTGCACGAATCTCGTCTGCCAGCCGCCCACCTGCATCGACACCGTGCAAAACGGTAACGAAATGGGAGCAGATTGCGGCGGTAACTGCGCCAAGGGTTGCCCGGCAGGCAACCCTTGCAAAGGACCTGGCGACTGTGATTCAAGCGTGTGCCAAAAGGATAGTGTAACTGGTGCCTACACTACTTGCGCTGCGGCTTCTTGTACCGACGGCGTCAAAAATGGCGCGGAAACGTTCATGGATTGCGGCGGTGGCTGCAAAGGATGCGCGCAAGGCCAACCCTGCAAGGTACAGACTGACTGCGATCTGACGATAGCAAACATAGATTGTATCAATAACATTTGCGCTAAACCGCAATGCAATGATCAGGTGCAGGACGGCATCGAAACCGATGTGGACTGCGGTGGTGGAACCTGCAAGAAATGCGCTGACAATCTGAAATGCGCGGCCGCTACGGATTGCACAAGCAGCCACTGCGCGGCGGATGGAACCGGAACATTGCGATGCGCTCCTCCAACCTGTTCGGACGGTGTTGTCAATCAAGGGGAGAGCGGGACGGACTGCGGCGGAACCTCCAGTTGCGCCCGCTGCGGCACTGGTCTTGGTTGCACCGTGCCAACAGATTGTCTAAACGGCGTTTGCGGTTCCAGCAACACCTGCTCCGCATCCACCTGCGTTGATACCGTACAGAACGAGCAAGAAACCGACGTGGATTGCGGCGGGCCCAATTGCAGCTCAAGCACGACGGCCTGCCCCAACGGGAAGATATGCAAGACGGGGACTGATTGTCTAGAATTCTGGTGCGTAGTTACTAGCGGCACGACGGGGATATGCACTCACCCCACCTGCTCCGACACGGTCCAGAACGGTGCCGAATCTGACGTTGACTGTGGGGGTACTTGTCCAGCGAAATGTGCGGACACGAAGAAGTGCACCAAAGATCTCGATTGTACTAACGGCTGGTGCAACGGAGGCAAATGCGCCACGCCTCAATGCAATGACTCAACCAAAAATGGTACCGAAACCGGGACCGACTGCGGCGGCAAGTGTGCGCAGAGTTGCACGAGCAAACTCGATGCTTCCTGTCTCCAATGTGCCAACACTTCAGGCTGCACGACGAACCTGGACTGCAAATCTCTCAATTGCTCTAGCAACGCCTGTGCGGCGCCGACGAGCTGCATCGCCAAAGAATTGAACAGCCAGGGACCATCCGGCTGTGGACTGTGCGTGAACATCAATTCCTCGGACGTACCCTTATGCAAAGCCTACCTGCTTTGCTATTTCCTTCACATTTGCAATCCCGTAACCGGTAAAGACAGCACTGGTGCCGATTGCGTCGGCAATACAGGCGTCTGCGGAATAAACGCAATCGGTGGCGGCAATGCCCCAAGAGACGCAGCGGTTGCGTCATTTACTTGTGCTTGCCCAAGCGGTCTATAGGCGTTATAACTGGGTCACGCTTCCGACGGTTCGTATCCGCCGAAGGCCAGTGCAGGACGGGTCGTTTCCGTGCTGCCGGAAAGGAAGTCAGTATGATTCAGGTAATTCTCCCGGATGGGAGTCAGAAGGCGTTAAACGAGGGAAGTTCGGCTGCAGATCTTGCAGCGGCAATCGGACCGGGGCTCGCGAAGTCCGCTGTGGCGGCGAGGGTCAACGGCAAGATCGTCGACTTGACTTCGCAATTGTCCGACGGAGCCGAGGTCTCACTTCTGACCAAGAAGGATCCGGATGCGTTGAGTGTGCTGCGCCACTCGGCGGCGCATTTGATGGCGGACGCCATTTTGCGGCTGTTTCCGCAGGCGGAACTCACGATTGGTCCCGCTATCGATGAGGGATTTTACTACGACATTCATCTACGCGACGGCGGCAAGATCACTCCAGAAGATTTTCCGCGCATCGAAGCCGAAATGCAACGAGTGGCCAAAGAGGCGCATCCATTCGTTCGTTGCCAGGTGAAGGATGACGCAGATGAAACCTACGCGCGTTACAGGGCAATCGACGGCGGCCACAACAAATTCAAAGCCGAACTAGTCGAGGATATCCGGGGTCGGGGTGAAGCGCTGAGTTTCTACCGTCACGGCGATTTCGTCGACTTGTGCCGGGGCCCCCACGTTCCCAACACTGGCTGGCTGCAGCATACACGGCTGACCAAAGTGAGCGGTGCCTATTGGCGCGGTGATGCAAGCCGCGAGCAGCTCGTCAGAGTCTACGGAACCGCGTTCTTCTCCAAGCAAGACTTGGAAGATTACCTGCACCAATTGGAAGAAGCCAAACGGCGTGATCATCGAGTGCTTGGGGAACAGCTGAGCCTTTTCACATTCAACGAGGAAGCGCCCGGCTTTCCTTTCTTTTATCCGAAGGGCGCCACGATATTCAATTTGCTCGTCGACTACATGCGCTCGCTACTGCGGCGGCGCAATTATCAAGAAGTTCGCACCCCGCTCGTATTGAGCGAACATCTTTGGCACACCTCAGGGCACTACGACAACTACCTCGAAAACATGTTCTTTACGAAGCTGAAGCTTCGTGATGAAAAGCAAAAGACGATCATTCACGACAACGTTCAAGAAGAACGGCCCATGGCGTTCAAACCCATGAATTGCCCGGGCCACCTGTTGATCTATCAGGGACGTTTGCACAGTCACAATGAATTCCCGCTCAGAATCGCCGAAATGGGCCTCGTGCATCGGCGTGAACTGAGCGGCGTTCGTCATGGGCTGTTTCGCGTGCAAGCATTTACCCAGGACGATGCCCATCACTTCTGCACACCCGACCAAATTCAACAAGAAATATCGATGTTGATCGACTTCTTCAAAGAAGTGTACGGCACGTTCGGGTTGGGCGACGTTCGAATTGAACTCTCTACGCGTCCCGAAAAGAGCATCGGCACCGAGGAGATTTGGCAGCGTGCCGAAAGCGCGCTCAAGGGGTCGCTTGATGCATCAGGAATCGAGTATCAAGTCAATCCCGGCGACGGTGCATTCTACGGTCCCAAGATCGATTTCCACATTCGCGACGTTCTGAAGCGATCCTGGCAATGCGGCACTATCCAGGTGGATTTTTCGATGCCGCAGCGCTTTGGCCTAGAATACGTGGGCTCGGATGGTGCGCGCCACACGCCGGTCATGATTCATCGGGCTTGCTATGGAAGCATCGAACGCTTTTTCGGGATCATTATTGAGAATTACGCGGGTGCGTTCCCGCTCTGGTTATCACCCGTGCAGGTGGAAGTGATACCCGTAAGTGACAAGTTTAACGATTACGCCAACTCTTTGTCTCAGGTGCTTCTCGATCAAGGGCTGCGAGTGGAAACCGACCGTCGTCCGGATCGCGTGGGTTACAAGATTCGAGACGCCAGTCTCCAGAAGACGCCGTATATTTTCGTCGTCGGGGAAAAGGAGCGTGCCGCGGGCACGGTCAACGTACGCACGCGTCAAGGCACCGAGCTCGGAGCCATGTCGGTGGACACCTTCCTGTCGACGATTGAGGCCGAACGCAAACCGGGTGGCGTCGCGGCCGACTTCTCCCAAGTAGCCACGCAAGACCGCGCCGCATCCTGAGAGGTTTCGGTACGCCGAGCGCGAGGCCTTGAATCAATGAATCAGGCGAAATTCCATGTTAGCGGCGCTCGCGGCCGCCCCATCGGCATCGATCCTATCGCCAACGACCAGGCAACGCTTCGGCTCGACCTCCAGAGCCGAGGCGGCCAACAAGAGCCCATCAGGACTAGGCTTTAGCCTCTTGGGTCCGCCAGGGTCGCCACTAGCCACGACGCGATCAAACAGGTTCGAGGCTCCGAGCGC
>PMCK01000411.1 GCA_003154095.1 Myxococcales bacterium
CCTAGCAGGTACCAAATCGAATTCAACATGCACCCGCATCGATCATGCGACGTCTTCGTCAACTCTTGGTGAACACCAAAAAGACCTGGTAGGGGAGTATCTCATTCTTTTCGCCGTCGAGTTTTAGCCCCGCAGCCTTCGCCAGCGACACCAATTGCGCACGCGGGATTTTGGCGGATTCGGGCGGACCTTCAGGCAGCTTGCCTTCTTTGAACTCAATGATTGCAAGCTTTGCCCCAGATTTCATAGCGGAAGAGATCTTCCTGAGCCAGACTGGTTGGTCAGGCACGTGATGCAGCACATCGCAGATGAAGACCCAATCGACATCTTTGGTGACCTGCGGATCTTCGGGCTTGATGAGAACGGCCTGGACGTTCTGGATATTCTCACTCGTAACCTTGTGGTGAATGTGGCGAATCATCTCCGCTTCAGTGTCAACCGCTATCACTTTGCCCTGCGGCAACGCCTTGGCGAATCGAAATGTGAAGTACCCTGAACCTGCCCCGACGTCGATCAACGTCTCGCTGCCCTTGAGTCCAAGTGCCGCAACGACATCATCAGGTTTTTGCCAGACGGCTCGCTCGGGTTTTTCAAGGAAAGCGATGTACTTTTCGACATCGTCGAAGGGCCTGAGGTGCATCGGGTCAACGCCCAGTTTATGCAGCGGGCAATCAATGGGCGGATGCGCGGGGTCGTGTGCTGGACTCGCGCTCGGTAGAGGCGGGCCGTTAGCAGCCAATTTGTCGTCGGAGCGGACACTGCTGGTCATCGGAGCGGACACTGCTGTTCGCGCGCTTGCATTCGCGCTGCCAGATGCCGAGCCCTTGTTCCGGCACCCCCCTGCGAGCAAAGCAACTGCCAGGGCTGTGACGCTCAAAAGCCGCGCACAATAGTTAGCGTTCATAACTCGTTTCCTTCAATCGTATCGATGGTTGTCGGGCGACTGCGCTTCGTGCGATGCTGGAGATCTGCATCATTTCGACGCATGCGCCAGGGGCGGACATGCAGGCGTTACTCGTTTACTTCATGCCGGTTCAGCCGCTCGGCGGGTTAGCACTCAGCCCCAGTCCCTTGGCCGTAAGCGACCGGCGATTGGGCTACGGTGGGCACGGAGCCACAACCGCGATTGGAGCTGCCCAGCGAGCAGCGCTATCGAATTTTGGCAATAGCCATGGACGCCAAGCCGCCCCCAAGCAAAACGAACAACGGCATGATTCGGCGATCAATCAAAAGTACGAGTGTGGCGACCGTTGCGATGGCCGCCGGCCAGAAGCCGTGAACTGACGTTTTCCAAAGGGCCACTGTTGCCGCCGCCAGTATTCCCACCATTGCCGGCTTGACACCGTGTAGAGCTCCTTGAATCATGACATTCGAGCGAAACGCCTCCATGGACCTTCCCGCTGCCAGGCTCAAGAGCATTGGCGGGGCAAACATGCCGAAGGTTGCTATCGCGGCTCCGCCAAAGCCAGCGATGTGGTAGCCAATAAATGTGGCCGCAATGGCGACTGGGCCCGGTGTAATTTGCCCTAGGACAATGGCGTCGTTGAACGCGGCTTCGCTAAGCCAATGCCGAGCGGTGACAATCTCATGCTCGATCGCAGGGATCATCGCAAAACCGCCACCGAATGTGGCAATCCCTATGCGAGCAAAAACAATAAGCAAGACCAATAATGGAGAGGCCGAGAGTGTCACTGCCGACAGCCCCGGCAACAGGCTTCCGTGAAACGACGACTTGTCTAACGGGCCTCGCGAGGTGCCACTCGTGATTTCGGGGGGTCGCATGAACACGGCACCACACAGCGCGGCCAGGGTCATGACTTCGAGAAGTGTTAGCGCGTGCGCGACCAATACGATTGCCGCAGCGAGAGCCAACATCCAGTCGAACGGCCTTTTGAGTGCGCTCCGCCCAATATCAGCAGCCACACCTGCGACGACACCAATCGTGGCCAGGCTCATCCCATCGAGAAAAGTGCCGAGTGCTGCAACATTTCGAAAGTGATCATAATTGGCTCCGAAGACAAGCATAACGATGACACTGGGAAGCAAGAACAATGCGGCTGATACGATACCACCTACGAAGCCCACGAGTCGCACACCGACAATCGTAAGAAGATTCGTGGCCGGGGTTCCCGGTAATGCACTCGCCACGGCGAAGAATTCGAGAAATGCTTCTTCACTAAGCCAGCGCTCCTTTTCCACAATCAAACGCTTGAGTTGCTGAACGATTGCGAACCCCCCGCCAAAGCCCGCAATGCCTAGCCATACTGCAATGCGAGCCAGTCGTAGCAACGACACCGCCTTTGAGGATGTCGACTCCGAGGTCATACGTGCACGCACGACGTATGCCGCAGTTCAGTCGGGTTGGTTGGATAAACCGCCACTATCAATACGCTAGCCCACTCCCCGTACGGTTTCAATGAGCTTACTCGCGCAGCTAGCTGGTCGCGGTGACTTTTCGTTCTCAGTTACGAGGGTAGGCCACATTGCACGTGGACATCCCCGCAACGAACGGCGTGTCCCCTACGAATCAATCGTGAATATGCTTGTGGTGAATGTCGGGGGCGTGATCATGCTCGTGCCGCAATCGTTGGTGGCGGTTCAACGCGCCGAGCCCATGTCCGGCAAGCTCCACAATGGGCGTGGTCACGCCGAAACTCACCGCGGCTAACAATGCCAGTACGGCTCCGGCAGCAAGAGGTGAACCTGTATCTGGCACCCCCTCATCTTAGCGTTTGCAATAGGGCTATCGACACGGTTTAGAGTGATCGCTGTTCGGTGTTCCGTGCCGTCAAACCATAAGGTTGGGCGTCAGGAGTCAGGGGGTAGACAGCCCCCAATTCTCAATCGCCGAGCGAGCTGGCAACGGCAGGTGCGGCGCGCCTCGTCCGCAAATCGCACGCCTTCTCGCTGATTCGCTCCTCACTCAACAGGAAACCGGGCTTGACCCTGCTCAATTGTCTGTTATATTGGACATCAGGCTGATCATCACGGAACTTATCCAGCTGCAGGCAGGGCCCCCCTTTGGTTTCGTAGCTGAATTCGAGGGCTTGGCGCGGCTGGTCGTTCTCGAGTTTGCGGTTATGAGTGCACTGGGGCCCTTGCTGCGAAGCGAGAACCAATAACGAGCAAATACAATGTCGGCGACAAGTTGGAAACAGGTTCTATCGGGCAAGATTCGCGAGGACTGGGCACGCGAAATCGATATTTACGAAACGCAGATTGAGCTGCGAAAGAAGGGCAAGCTCGAAGAGAAAATCTTCGCTGAAACCCGGCTGCGCCGCGGTGTCTACGGGCAGCGTTACGACAACGGCCAGCGGCACGACGGTGAAAATTCGCAGACGCTGACTTACCCCTGCGGCGAGCTCACCAAGGGTCCGATGACCGTGTGGGACGCGCCGGGAATGCAGCGAATAAAATTGCCGATGGGTCGCGTGACCGCCGATCAGCTCGATGTGCTCTGCGATCTCGCGGAAGAATACTCCGACCAAATCTTGCACGTGACGACGCGACAAGACATTCAACTTCACTTCGTGCACATCGAAGACACACCCGACCTCATGCGGCGCCTTGCAGCCGTAGGTATTACGACGCGCGAAGCCTGCGGCAATTCCGTGCGCAACACGACGAGTTGCCCGTATAGTGGCGTCTGCAACACGGAAGCATTCGACACCACGCCCTACGCCCACGCGCTTACATTTTTTCTTTTGGGTCATGACGACACGCAGGACTTCGGGCGCAAATTCAAAATCGCTTTTTCCGGCTGCAAGGACAACGCCTGCGGGCTCACGAATTTTCACGATCTTGGCTGCATTGCCAAACTGCGCGAAGTCAATGGCAAGCCTGAGCGAGGCTTCGAATACTACGTGGGCGGTGGGCTTGGCTCGGTGCCGCAATCGGCGCAGCTCTTCGATGAGTTCCTTCCGGAATCCGAGCTTTTGCCGATGACGCAGGCCATTTGCCGAGTGTTTGCGCGTTTGGGCGAGAAGGAGAACCGCGCCCGCGCTCGGATTAAATTCCTGTTGAAAAAGCTTGGCATGGAGGAATTTCGCCGACTGGTTCTCGAGGAACGCGCCCAATTGCGCCCCGATCCACGCTGGACGTCGTATCTTCGAGATTTATCGCATACGGATGAAAAGCCGTTGCGCGCGCCATCTGAGGCAAGCAAAACGGCAAGTGCTGGCTTCAAACGTTGGCAGCTGAGCAATGTGCAAGCCCAACGTCAAAAGGGTTACGTGACCGCCAAGGTGACGCTGCCACTGGGCGACTTCACACCCAGCCAAGGTCGCAAAATCGCCGACTTAGCTCGACGATATGCCGAGGTATCGCTCCGCACGACCGTCGAGCAGAACCTATTATTTCGCTGGGTCCCCGAAGGTGATCTTCCCGCGCTGTATACCGAGCTCGCAGCAATGGGCCTCGGAGATTCGGGTGCCGACACCATCTCGGATATCACGGCGTGCCCGGGCACTGACACTTGCAAGCTGGGGATATCCTCGTCACGCGGCCTAGCCGGAGAACTTCGCAAGCGTCTGTTACCACTTCAAGAGTCCCTCGATCCCGCGGCCAGCGCGCTCCACATCAAGTGCAGCGGCTGCTTCAATTCTTGCGGCCAGCACCACGTCGCCGACCTCGGGTTCCTGGGCGTAAGCCGCAATGTGAGTGGTCGGCGCGTTCCACATTTTCAGCTGGTCGTAGGCGGCGAAATCGCGGGCAATGGTCGTTCCTACGGCCTCGCTATCGGCGCAATTCCCTCCAAGCGAGTGCCAGACGTCGTTCAGCGTCTCACCGATACATTCGTCAAGGACAAGCAACCGAACGAATCCTTTGCCAAGTTCGTCGAGCGAATCGGCAAAAAGGCAATCAAGAAGATAGTGGACGAGTACACACAGGTCCCCAGCTACGAGGAAGATCGAAGTTACTACTCCGATTGGGGAGATCCGCGCGAATACACGATTGGCGACTTGGGAGTCGGCGAATGCGCCGGGGAAGTCGTATCATTCACCCAATTTGGCCTTGCAGCGAGTGAACGAGAGGTCTTCGAAGCCCAGGTCCTGCTCGACGAGGGCAAGCTCGGCGAAGCGGCAA
>PMCK01000707.1 GCA_003154095.1 Myxococcales bacterium
TCAGTCGATTCTAGGGTACGAAGGATAGGCTCCTTATCAGTCAACCGCTTGTTTCGTGCAACGAGCTTTCTAATCTTACTCCCGTACCAGTCGTCACGGAGATTGTATCCGTCAGCAGCATATGTCGCCGTCACAAGCTCAAATACGTTGAGCGGAACACCGCCGGTATTGACCTTTTCGAATACCAAACAGACTGCCTCTTTACTGGTGCTCCTGTGTAATTGGATGACCGGAAGCAGATATGTGCGAAATGCGTTGAGAATCTCCTTTCGAAATCGCATGTACACGGCGAAGTGCTCCGAGGCATGAACCTGCAGTGCTTCTTCCCACGCGTCGGAGTTAAGAATTTGATCGCAGGGGAAGCACAGCTCTTGGCACTCGCGTTCAACGGTACTCAGATCTAATTCGACAGTCCGGCCGAAATTGCTTCGCAGTATTCTATCTTCATCAACGCCAAATATCGCGTCTTCTAGTCGTTCGCCGCCTTCGAGCGCATTCTGAATGTTCCAATAGTAGTGCCGTCTAATTTGCTTTCCCTTCTCATCCGTTGTCTCGACCGGCGTCTTCAAACCCAATACCTGGGTTAGTGTCGTAAGACGTTGCTGCCCGTCGAGAATGAGCAGCTCCGCTTGGCTAAGGTCTCCCGGACTTACGCCCTCAATCGGGCGCAATTGAAACCTCGCGTCCCCGCCGGTCTCAAGCAGCATTACCGCTCCAACCGGAAAAGAACGCGCAATGCTCACCATCAGGCTTCGAATATGATCATCGTCCCATACCCATCCCCGTTGAAAATCCGGTAGTTGGATCTTACCTCTAATAATGTCATGGAGAATTTCGGGGAGGCTTCGCTTGGTGCTATCAAATGTGCTCATGGCAAGTTCCAGACTGGCCGATGCCGGTTTACAAAAGTCGTGTCGGCAATCTAACTGAAAGGTGGAATTAAAGAAAGCTTAGACACACCAGGGCATTTGCGCTCTTGATCCAGCGTTTCAGCCTCTGCGAGATTCCAACCAAGTTGAATGGTCTGAACGCAACACACAATTAAGTGCTTTGAACGTGTGTAGGCGGATTAAGATAGCAATCAAGGTGCCCAGTTGGGTGCTGGCGGTGCATGACGCCGGAAAGTCGGGGCAGCTGGGGCATTTTGGGTAGGATGCGCCCTCCGTCGTAATTGCCGCTATTTGCGGTGGCGCCCAGTCTGCCCTTTCGTTCCGCCCTGGCAATGCGTTAGTCTCGGCGCCAACTGCCGATGTCGCGACTGAACGCCAGAATCCCAGCGGCCCACCCATTTAAGAAAGGGTGTGGCTGTGCCTGAGTTGGTAATTGCTGCAGGCGCGCATATTGAAGTTCGCGACGCCGTTTGGCGTGTTGTGCAGGTCAACCAGACGAGCAGCGGGAAGGCCGCTTGGCACGTTGTGGGGCTGTCGGAAATTGTGCGCGACGAGGAAGCCATTTTTCTCGAGGAGTACGAACCGCAAGTCACGGTACTTGACCCGCGTGAGACGAAATTGGTTGTCGATCCGACTCCGGGGCATCGCCAGTCTCGGCTTTATCTTGAGAGTAAGTTGCGACGGGTTCCGCCGACAACGAATGAGCCGGTTCTGGGGCGACAGGCGGCTCTGGACCTGCTTGAATTCCAGCTTCGCCCAGCCCGATTGGCTTTGCGGCAAAATCGACCGCGGATTCTGATCGCCGATGCTGTTGGTTTGGGCAAAACTCTGGAGGCAGGGATACTGCTTTCTGAATTGATTCGGCGCGGTCGAGGGCGGCGCATTCTTGTTGCGACTGTGAAGAGCATGTTGACGCAGTTCCAGAAGGAATTGTGGATGCGCTTTGCAATCCCGCTGGTTCGTTTGGATTCTGTTGGCTTGCAACGTATCCGCGAACATATTCCTACGAATCACAATCCATTCTACTACTACGATAAGACGATCATTTCTATCGATACGCTCAAGCAAAATAATGCGTTTCGTGCGCACGTGGAACGGGCCGAGTGGGATGTGATTGTGATCGACGAGGCGCACAACGTGGCGGATCGTGGGAGTGACCGCTCCCAGCGTGCCAAGATTGCCAAGATCCTATCTGAGCGTTCGGATGCACTGATTTTGCTGTCAGCGACGCCCCACGATGGCAAGGCCGAGAGCTTCGCCAGCTTGATGAACATGTTGGATCCAACGGCCATTGCCGATTCGAGTCACTATTCCCGGGAAGATATCGAGGGGCTATTCGTTCGGCGCTTCAAGAAGGACGTGCAATCCGAGATTGGCAAGGCATTTCCCGAGCGGGTAATGCGTCAAATTCACGCTACCGCAAACCCCGAGGAAGAGGCTGCATTTGACGCCCTCGAACAACTGAAATTCTCGGTAATCGATCAGCGCAAACATGGGGCGATGCTGTTCAAGACGACGTTGGAGAAGGCCCTTTTCAGTAGCCCCGCTGCTTGCCGGCAAACCATTGACGAGCGACTGAAGACCATTGCGAAACGAAAAGAGGCGGCCGACTTCGAAAAGGACTCTGAGGCTCTCCGAGAACTCGATGAACTCGTGGCTAAAATCGAACCGTCTAACTTTTCCAAGTACCAACGGCTCTTGCGACTGATTGAAGACAAGAGGGAATTCAATTGGTCACCCAAGAACACTAATGACCGCCTAGTCATATTCAGCGAGCGTATCGAGACGCTGAAGTTTCTTCAGGCCAATTTGATCAAAGATCTCAAGCTCAAGGCCGACCAGGTGGAATTGCTTCATGGCTCTCTACCGGACACGACGCAGCAGGAACTGGTCGACAGGTTTGGGCAAGAAGACGAGAAGATTCGAATCCTTCTCGCATCGGATGTGGCATCCGAAGGAATCAATTTGCATTTCATGAGTCATCGGCTTGTCCACTTCGATGTACCCTGGTCGCTGATGGTGTTTGCCCAGCGCAACGGCCGTATCGACCGTTACGGGCAAGAGCAGCAGCCCCAGATCGTCTATTTACTCACGGACACGAAGAACGAAAAGATCCGCGGAGATGTGCGAATTTTGGAGCTTCTAAGCGAGCGGGACGACCAAGCCCAGAAGAATATTGAGGACCCGTCGGCGTTGATGGGAAAATACGACGAAGAGGCGGAAACTCAGGCCACTGCTGAGGCAATGGAGGCCGGCGAGTCACCAGCCATGTTTGGCGCACGGCTTTCGGCGCCGGGTCAGCTCAGTCCGCTCGAGCTATTACTTCGAGGAGGGCCCAGTGCCAGGGAGTCAACCCCGCCGCCCGCACAATCGGTGTCACTCTACGATAGCGACTTTTCATATGTTCGTGAAGTCCTGGATACCCTAGCCGAGAGCGAGGGTTTGAAGCGTACGGTTCATGAATCCCGCAATGTGATTGAGGTCACGTTGCCGCCGGATACTGCGGAAGCAAAGCGGGAGCGCTATGCCGGTTTCGACCTGCGACGGCGATATCAGAAACTTCCCGTCGAAGTGCTGCCCAAAGATGGCGTAATTGTGTTGACTCCCGACAGCAAGCGCATGCAGCAGGAGATCAAATCGGCTCGGAAGGCCAAAAAGGAGGAATCCTCGTGGCCCAGCTTGTCGTATCTTTGGCCGCTGCATCCCGTTGTAGATTGGTGTATCGACAAGGGTATCGCGCCGCTCGGTCGACAGGAAGCCCCGGTTATTTCCCTATTGGAAGGCGTAGCGCAAGATGAAGCCGTGGTGCTGGTGTCGGCGCTTTTGCCCAACCGACGCAGCCAGCCATTACTCCAGGATTGGTACGCCGTCCGATTTGTGCGAGGTAAGCAGAAGGAATTGTTGCCTTTTGCCGCCTGGGCGGAGCGGGCCAAAATATTGCACCACCCGCTCCCAAACCGCAATCGACCCGTAGACTTGGGCGCACTTTGCTTGTTAGTTCCGCTAGCCGTGGACGCTGCCCGGCTCGCGATGAAGTCGCATTGGTGCGACCGTGAAGTCGAAAATAAAGCCAAGCTTTCTAAGGAAAAGAATCGCCTCGAGAATCTTCGAAATCGCCGATTCGATAAGGAAGTACTCGAACTAGGCAAGCGCGACAAAAATGAGATCTACGCTCGTGTGAACAAGGTGTTTGCCCCATTCATCCACTTCGTCGAAGAAAGCATGACTGCCGGCGATGAACCCTTCATCGAGGTACTGGCTGTGTTTCGGCATGAGGATGGGTACCAGACCAAAGGGAAGGCCAAGTCATGACCTTCCTTGGTGTGGAAAATGCCAATGAATTCTTCACGCAGCATTACCTGACGGCAATCCTGCAGGGCGATCTGCGACCGGTGATTGATCGCTGGCGCGCCGCATCCAAGAGCTCCGAGTCTGCTGAAACGAAACAATTGCCGCCCCAGGCGCTGGGCGCAAGCCAACAAGAATTCTTCCGCTATTTGGATCGACTGGAGCAGCAGCCGTCCTTCGAAGCGCGAGTCACCGAGCACTTCGAGATGTTCTGCAAGCTGTTGACCGTGCTTGGCTACAGCGACGTATTGGCGCACCGAATTGGGACCTTGCCAGCCGGGCAAGTGCCGCTTTATGGGGAAATCAAGCGGGCGGATGGTTCGCCTCTGCTCTGGCTACTACCTGTAGTGCCACCGCCGCGCGCTGAGCGAGGCACGCTCGCGACAAAGATCGAGCCGGCACAGCTTAGCGCGGCTCGCGTTGCATTCGATTTTGAGGGCGACGTAAGTTCGACCGGCGATATCGTGGCTGAGCAGCTCGTCAACGAGGCGTTCAATCTCGATGAGCCGCCTCGGTTTATCCTGGTCCTTGGCTTGGACGATATTATTTTGGTCGAGCGAGCCAAGTGGGCCGAACAGCGGCTGCTCAGGTTCGAGCTTCGTGAAATCCTGGGTCGTCGCCAACCTGACACTTTGGATGTTACTGCGGCACTACTTCACCGCGATAGCTTGGCTCCACGGGATGGGATCCCGCTACTCGACGATCTGGACGACAATTCGCACAAGCACGCGTTTGCGGTGTCCGAGGATCTAAAGTACGCGCTTCAGTCATCTATCGAGAGGTTGGGCAACGCCGCCATCGAATACCTGCGCAAGGTCAAGAAGCAGAAGGTATATGGTGAGGAAGGCGAGCATGAGCAGTTGGCCGGACAGGTTTCGCGCGACTGCCTGCGCTACATGTATCGGTTGCTGTTCCTATTCTACATCGAGGCGCGGCCCGAGCTTGGTTACGCGAAAATGGGCTCGGATGCGTACCGAACCGGTTACAGCCTGGAGCGCCTACGCAGCCTGGAGCAGCTCGATCTATCGACTGAAGAGGCTAAGAACGGCACTTACATTCACCAGTCCTTGCGGCTGTTGTTCGACATGATTTACAATGGGAGGCGGCCTATCGAGCAAATGGAGATGGGAGCGAGCGAGGCAGACGGCGCGTCCGGCTCTCAGTTTTCGACATTTAGACTCGACCCGCTCCGGGCGCACCTCTTCGACCCGGCTCACACACCGCTATTGGATGGCGGTTCCTACAAGGGTGATCGCGGCGTCATGTTCACGAACGAGGTTCTGCGCGACGTCATCGAGAACATGTCGCTGACTCGGCCCGGCACGAAGGGCCGCCGCGGGCGCATTTCCTATGCAACCCTTGGAATCAACCAGTTGGGCGCAGTATACGAAGCTCTGCTGTCCTTCCGCGGCTTTCTAGCCAAGACTGATCTGTATGAGGTGAAGTCCGAGAAATCGGATGGTCAGAACGTGCTCGATACGGCGTATTTTGTGCCTGAGGAGGATCTGCCGAAATACAGCGAAAAGGAGCGCGTGTACGATGGCAAACTTCTCAGAAAGTACACTAAAGGCACATTCATTTATCGCCTTGCCGGTCGTGATCGGCAGACATCGGCTTCGTACTACACGCCGGAAGTGCTCACGCGCGCCACGGTAAAGTACGCGCTTAAGGAATTGTTGGGCGAGGATCCAGAGAAGCACAAATTAACGGCCGATGAGATCCTGCGTGTTACCGTCTGCGAGCCGGCAATGGGCAGCGCGGCATTCTTGAATGAAGCGGTGAGTCAACTCGCCGAGGCGTACCTTTCTGCAAAGCAACGCGAGCTGGGCGAGCGGATCGCACACGACCAGTACGCATTTGAAAAACAGAGGGTCAAGATGTTCATGGCCGACAACAACGTGTTCGGCGTGGACCTGAACCCGGTTGCGGTAGAGTTGGCAGAGGTATCGCTTTGGCTTAACACGATTCACCAAGGTGGCTTCGTCCCTTGGTTCACTGGGCAAACCGTATGTGGTAACTCACTGGTGGGCGCGCGTCGCCAGGTGTTTCCCGCAGAGGCCATTGACCCCGGCAAAACGGGCAAGAACAACAACTGGCTCGATACAGTGCCCACGCGTGTGCCGCTTGGAACGGGGCGCCCTGAAGGCAGCCTTTACCATTTCCTCCTAGGTGACCGCGCCATGTCCGTCTATGGCCGCGGTACTGAGGGTCAACCCATTCGTGAGATGGCCAAGAAGCAGTTGGCAGCTATCGACGAATGGCGCAGCGCATTCTGCGGGCCGCTTGAGCCTGATGAAGTCGGGACGCTGGGGAATCTTTGCCATGCCATTGACGGGCTTTGGGATAGGCACGCGGAGCTATTGAAAGGCATCCGTATTCTAACTACCGATCCCATCCAAATCTACGGGCAGCCCCCCGACAAGATTCGTAAGCCTAGCACCACCGCTGATAAGGATGCGATTTGGGAACAGAGAATGCTCTCGAAATCCGTGCGGGCGTCGTCGCCCTATCGTCGGCTGAAGTTAGTGATGGATTATTGGTGCGCGCTGTG
>PMCK01000135.1 GCA_003154095.1 Myxococcales bacterium
GGCGGAGGACTCATGTAGCCACCACACCGCCCTACCCCGCCCATCTGGGAGGTCTTGGAGTAGCTAGAAGCTACCCATGCTGTCCCAGTTAGTGCTGGCGGTTGGGCGAAAGTGGCTTGGCAGCTATTATCGTGCCAATTGAAGGCTACGTCGCCACCCGTTGCGCTCTAGATGCTTTGCTTGGAGCCACGGAGGCCAACTTGCTCAGCCGCTGGTTGATTACTCGCAGTAGAGACTCTCTATCGTCCGCGGACAGATTCACGACTCGAACATTGTCATGGAACCAGGTCGTACCTAGCTCCTTAACTGTTACCCCAACCAGTTCGTCAAGAAATGAATCTGACACACTTTCAATGCCGGCAAAGTCCAACGTCACTGGGCTAGCGCCGCTCTTGATAGAGGCAACCACCTCAGCCCGGAACATGCTGGCTGTTCGGCGACTTGATATATCGGTACCGAAACGTCCTGCTAGGTTGATGGTTGTCATATTGCCAGCTCCTCTGCCAGAAGACTGAGGTCTTTAATATCGTAATCGGACACTAGCTCCTTCGAGTTTACCGGAATTTCTAATTCGATCACTACGCCCGGCCAGTGCCGGGCGCACACCCCGGACCTGTCCGTGTTCCTATCTAGCAAATATTGGGCATTGCCGGACATAACCCAGAGTCGGCCATCTGTTCGCTTTACCAAGGTCCGGAGCAACCATAGACCTAAGCCTTGATGGGCGTCGTCATCGGCCCGAAGGTCCCAGTCCTCTAGCGATCGCTGTGCGAATGGGTCGGCAGGCGTTGCGCTGGTCGTGCCTTTCGTCAATGCCCAGCGGATGGCTTGCTCATCCGTGCAAATAGAGCGATCTGTACGACGAGCATTCGAGAGGAATCCACATCCGCTATCGGCAATTGCGAATTCAAGGGAATCAGGCGCCGAACTGGGTCGGTAAATTTGGGCAGCCGAGTACCCTTTGCCTTTGGCGTGTGACGCAACGTTATCATGCAACTCGCCAACTACCTTGCATACCGCTTTTACCAACGCGGTGGTCCCCAACGCTTTGCGAAAAACACCGTTCACCGTGCTGTTGCAACGTTCAACTTCAGAGTGGAAAGCTAGACTGGCAAGTGGCGAATAAGTTTCCCCGCATTTATTGCCTCTCACCGAGATTGGCTCCGAGTCGCCGTCTAGTATACTGAGTAGTCCAATATTTTCCGCGTAACCTTGGCACTCGGGCGAGAATCTAATGCGGTAGATCTCGTCCCGCTTCTGGAGGGACAAGGCGGCAAGAAGCGAAGAAACTACAGGTGACACCCAGTCCACTTGCACAAGTCCCCCCGAATTATCCAGCTTTGCAAGGACTCTCAGGGCACTTTCGAAATGCATTGACATAAGTCTATACGAATTGGCGCAACGTGGCGCAAATGCTTGCGTCAAGCACTAGACGACAGAGGTGTTCCACAGGATTATCCAGGTGAACCTCAATTGGTGGCCGGTGGCAACGGGCCACTGCCGATTAAGCGGTTTGAGCAAGAGCCGCCCGAACCCGCCGCACCGCCGCAATCAAATTGCACCGCACGAATTCAGCCTCAAGCCGCAGCACCCGGTAGCCCAACCGCAGAAGCACCCGGTCCCGGCGCGCATCAGCCGCGACACGCTGCGAATGGTAACCTCCGTCTACTTCCACAATGAGACGAGCGGCGGGCGCTGCAAAGTCAACCACGAACCGATCAACAACCACCTGACGCCTAAACGCAACACCAAGCCGTTTGCCGGCAAGACACCGCCACAACATTTGCTCCGTATCCGTACTATTGTGCCTCATAAACTGAGCGCAACCTGCAAGCAGCGCCCCGAACTTGAGCTGTTGACGTGATTGCTTGTGCATGAAGACCTCCGGTGCCCGCCAAATCAGCTGGGCTTCGCGACCCCATGGCGCAGAAGGCGTGCCACGCGCGAGCCGTTAATCACGCACACTCTCGGCGCGTGGCGCGACTTGTGCGCCGTCAAGCGGAGACCAGCTGATTTGCTGGGCATTGAGATAACCTGCACTCAACCTCGGCAATGCGACAAGTGCCGCGATGGTTCATAGGCGGGCGATGGGCAACAAGTAACGATGGCGTAAAGCCTTATCACTCGACGCACATCGAACCAAGCGAAACCCGCACAATTGCCCGAGAAACATTGCCGCAATTCGTGACCCAAAACCCACCGGTAGTGGATCCCCCAGCCGCGCGCAGTCCAGCGGCGCAGCCGATGGCGAACCGGAGTGGAAAAGTACAGCTTGCTGTAGTTTTCCACGGAGGTAGACGGTGCTCGCGAAGCGAGCAGCGCGCGTAGCGCGCAGTGAACACGGCTTTGCCGGGGTCCCGCGGGCGCGGAACGCAGTGAGCACCCGCGGCCGTCACTCAACTCCAACACACTGGGGGCACCAAAACAACCTATCCTCTTACAACGGCGATCTGCCGATCAAACGCGCTGTGTTTACCCCAGGTCAGTCGCGGACCCGCAAAGGTCTCGCTGGTCAACTCCACTTGCGAAAGTTCATTCGCAAAAAAGCGGCGCCAATCAGGAATGCGACCGCTCGATGATCGTCCACCGGTTTGCCATGTCAGGATTTGAAGTCGCCCGTTTTTCAATCCAAGCACGTGCGGCTCGGCAATCCTAACCTGTCGGTTGTAGACGAATTGGACCACTCGGCGTTTATCTATAGCGTCGTGAAGAAGCATCTGAACTGAATCTCTGTGGCTCCGGACGAGTGGCCCCGCAGTCCTGTGTGATTGTTGGGGCAGCGGCTGGGTGACGATTGTGATCGGCGTACTGGTCGCGCCGAGTTCGAGCCCACGTTCGAATGCACCTATCCGCGTACGAAGTTTGCCGCCTACGTCGTCGCCAACATAGCGTGAACTACGGGCGAACTGCATAAATGCAGCTGACTCATCGTCATCGAGAGCATTAATGAATCGTCTCGCCCAGTGGAGGTGCTCGAGGCCGGCAACTTGCCCGAGTTCCCAACCAGCGAAGAACGCGCTCTGATTATCGTATTCGAGCGCGGCAGCACCGACCGGATGCACCGGATCCCAACGTCGATCGTCCAGCTCCGGGAGTGCGCGGTCCCAGATGAGAACGATATCTTCGAGATCTTTCGCGCGTTCGTGCGGGCGATCAAGCCATGCGATCATTTTAAGGAGCAAGAGCACCGACAAACGCGGCACTGGTATCGTGAAGCCATCTCGAATTTGTATCAGGTCTGTATTTGTGAATGCCAGATCGAAACCGGTCACCGACATGACAAAGCCGTCCTCCAGACGAGCTACCCCCATGTCGAGGTCTTCTTCCGTCACCGGCACAACGTCGATTGTCGCGCCCGCTCGCTGCCAGGTTTGGAGTTTATTCGGGTTTCGTGTCCAGCCCGCTTCCATAAGGCGCGCTCGAACCGCCTCGAGCGAAGCTACAACGGCGAAGTCAACGTCGGTTGTCGGGCGCGGCATCGTCATGCGACACCGGATTGCGCTTGCACCGATTATTGCCCAACGATTGGGAGCAATCGCGTCCCTAACCGACGCAAGTGCCACCAATTGCACGTCTGACAGGTCGACCGAGAAAGTCACGAACTTTCCGTTTCTGGGGCAAGAAACCGAGCGTAAAGCTCCCCTGCAGCCTCCCGCGCGCGATCGTGTCCTTCAGCCAGTAGATCTGCGTAGGCAAGTAACGGGTGAACGCAACGAGGGTCCGGAGAGTCAAACGCCGGCCGACCCGGGACATTTCGCAGCGAAATTGGGCCAGAAGCGTCACGCACGAGCCGTAACCGACTCCATAAATCGGGCGGAGCATCGCGCACGTAAAGCACGGTACGATCACCTCGGTAGTAATTAGTTAACCGCATCGCCGCAGCCGCTCCACCATAGCGCCATTCGCATGTGGCATCGAGTAACGGTTCAACTCGTTTTTCAAACTCAGTAGCATCGGGTTCCATTGCTCGATAGCGACCGATGGTGAGGCTTGGCGCTAGCGTAGTCGTGTATCCTGCAAGCCAAAGCGCCATCGCCTCCTTTTGTTGTTTAGCAGCCCATCGCCGACGCCCACGACCTGCGAGAATGAGACTTTGCTTAGCCAACCATTGGCGAAGCTCGTTTGCAGTCTGTGGCGACACGTCTGCTTCCGCTGCAATGGCGCGCGAGGATGCGTTCAATAGCTCAGGTCGAACCAATAACGCCAAAAGGACTCGGTATGCAGGCGCACGCAGCCCGCGATCTTTTCGCGTCATTTCGCTGGCAGTGCGGCCTTGCACGCGCACGAAATACCGATCCCCGAGATTGACGTTGCAGTTCCCGACAACGTCGACAAAGTTTACTCCCGCTTTCTCGAAAACGTCACCGAGCTCACGACCTACGGTTGGCGCAAATATCATCAATCCAGGGTGACGCTTTGCGATATGGATCAATAGTTGTGCGTTTTCGCGCCTGAGATGTGTGCGATGGATTTCGCACGGAAGAACGTGTTTGCCTTCGGCTGTTACCAGAGCCAAGCGAGCATCGAGGGATGGCTCGTCGTCTTTCAGCCGGGCCACCAAGTCGGCAGATTTCACGAACTTGAGCGCTCTTAGGTTGCTAAGGCATTGATCAATGAATTCATCTGGTTGGTGGATAGCAGCGCTTGTCATCTGTCTATTCCATTTAGATGTCCATTATCAATAGTCAATAAGTTTAAATAGACAGCGCTAACTGGACGAGAGGCCGGAATAGCTCCTATTCCGCGGAAAGATTAGCTCGGCCGAAACTCGCAGTGTGCCACGAGCACCATGGCCTCAACTCGCAATCCCAAGACCCCCCGGTGGTGGATCCCCCAGCCGCGCGCAGTCCAGCGGCGCAGCCGATGGCGCGCACGGCTTTGCCGGGGACCACGCGGGCGCGCAACGAAGCGAGCACCCGCGGCCGTAACTCACCTCCAACACACTGGGGGCACCAAAACATCATTGCGCGCCACCAAAAAGTTCTTTTTGTTGGTTGCGGCACGTGCGTCACCGTTTGCCTCGCGGGAGGAGAGAGGGAAGTCGGAATCGCCGGCTTCGCCGTGCGCATGGCTCGTAAGCTCAACGGGAATCCCGTCGAGATTGAGCAGATCACGATTGAGCGACAGTGCGAGAATGAGTTCATTCAGGATCTGGCTGAGGCCGTTGAGCGCAATGAGGCGGTTGTATCGTTTGGCTGCGGCGCGGGCGTTCAGGCTATCGCNNTCCTAGGCATTCTTGAAGAGCAGGCTATCTGGGCTGAGAAATGCTTGGGGTGCGGGAAGTGTGTGTTAGCCGACTTCGGAGGCATTTGTCCGGTTACTCGCTGCGCGAAACGGATGTTGAACGGGCCTTGTGGGGGATCTACTGCGGAACACTGAAGTGGACGAGGACAGGCCTTGTGTTTGGCAACTCATTTACAATCGGTTGAAGGCTATTGGGCAGCTTGATAGACTTGAACAGATCTATCCTGCTAAGGATTGGAGTACGGCNNCATGCGGGGGCTAGGAAGATTGTGCGCGAAGAACACCGCGTGTAGTCGCACTCTCGTTGATGCCGCTGCATTCACGCGATCGAGGTAAGATCAATGAATTTTGTCATTGCATCAACGAATCTTTCCGCCGAGGAAATGGCCCGCTCGGCGTCTTGTGCAGTGATCGCCGGGAAAACCGAGTAGTCACCGTTTTCTCTTTCGTCTTTCAGTTCACGCAGGATAGAGCCAAGTTCCGCAGGGTCGGCCAGTCTTGATGAAATGCAGACCGAACGCGGATTTTAGACCTTCGTGAGTTCTAGGTTCCACGCCTTCGATGGAGAGCGCGGCCTCGGCGACGTGAAAACACGCGTAGTATGCTGGGGGAATTGCCTCGGCTGGAAACCCCGCATCGAGCACTTTTCGCGCAACTTGGAGCTTGTCCATGGCGCGTGCAAATGCCGCCTTTACGCGTTCGTTCGAGCCATTGGCCATAACAATTGCTCGTCACGTTCGAAGTTTCTCCAAAAGCCATCTGGACCAGAGCGAAGTCGAATAAAATCAGCGCTAGAAAGTATCTTTGTCGAGAGATCGACGCAACGGTCGAGCTCCCACTTGAGCGCCTGCATGTGAACGGCTGTTCGAGACGACCCGGTCGGATCTCGCAACACAATCATGAAGTCGTAGTCAGAATGAGCGCGGTGATCGCGACGTGCCCGACTGCCAAAGAGCGACACGCGCAGGAGGTTGTCACCGAGCTCGCCGTAGAGGGCTTGGGCAAAATCTTGGGCAAGGAGCAGGTCCGGAGCGCGTACCATCGACGGCATTGTACTGTGACTGGTTGCCGTGCGCGAGCAGGCACCGAAAATTCCGACAAACGAGCGGGGCCCTGCGGATTTATTGCTGCGCAAACGCCCCCGGGGAGGCACACGGCAAGAGGGTTTGTGTCGCGATTGGGACTGGGGTAAGCGGAGGCTGCCGTAACCCATCAGGTTGTCCCAGAACCACACCCAATCCCAAATCACAATTCGAATTGGTCAAACGCGAGAGTTCAATCGAGTCCGCGATTTGGTTTTGGGGATGGGTTCGGGATTGGATCAGCCTGAAGCCTGATGGGTCTGGATCAGCCAGAAGCGGGAAGACAAAAGCCAGAAGCCTGATGGGGTTTTGGCATCGCGCGCGCCAGGCTTTGCCTGTCACGCCCGATGCAATTTTGGGGATGGGATCGACGGCGGGATTTCTCGTGGGGCTAAGGCCTCCTTTTTTTTGAAGGAGGCCTTAGCCATGGATCATCATCATCACAACAATCACTCTCTTGGTTCTTCGTTGCCGCATCATCGTTTGCAGGTTTACGGTAAGTCGCTTGAACTATTGGCTGCGGTTCGCACGGCGCAGGTTCGGGACGCCAAGTTGCGGGATGAGGCGCTGCGGGCTGCTAAAAGTGTATGTCTCAACATAGCAGAGGGGTCAGGTCGCGTAACTCGGGCTGACAAGGCCCGCGCCTACGCTATTGCCCGAGGTGAATGCGTTGAGTGCGTTGCGGCGGTCGAGATCGCCGGCAGCGCGGGCGACACATCGGATGACGCCGTTGCGGCCGTTACCCGGCTTGGGAATGATGTGTATTTGATGCTTGGGGGGTTGGTGGGGTGACATTGCAGTTGAGGAGCGTCACAAAGACGGAGGGTGTCAGGTTGGCACTATTTTCTCCTCTTCTTCTTCCTTGAGGTCGAACGCCAAGCTTTTGAGTCTGCAGGCTTCGCTCGAACGTCCAGCCCAATCAACGAAGGATCTATCGAATAGTCTAATGGATCATGGGCGTCGACTTCACGAACCGCGCGATCAAAAACTCTTTCACCAGTAATCCAGCGAGTTGCCGTCAATGGGTCCATCGCGACAGCGAGTGCGGCGGTCAAAGTCAAGGATGGTTGCCAAGTACGACCAGCCTTCGAGCGTCTGAATGTACGTGATGTCGGAGACCCACACCTTGTTCTTAGCGGAAACTTCGAATTGTTGATTGATAAGATTGGGCGCAACAGGCAGCGAATGATTGGAGTCGGTAGTCTGCTTGAATTTGCGCTTGCCCTTGGCGCGTAGCCCGTCTTCACGCATCAGTCGCGAGACCCGTTTGCTGCTGACTCCAAGGTCTTGCTTGGCAAGCTCCTTGGTAATCCTAGGCGAGCCGTAGCGACTGCGCTTATCGACGAAAATGTCGCCAATGGCCTGCCGCAATTCCTCGTCACGACGGTCGTGATTGGATTGCGGCTCGTGCTCCCACTCGTGTTACGCGCTTGACGACACGCCAAACACGCGGCACATGGCTCGAACGCTGAAGTTGGCCTTCTCCGTGCGGATGAAGCGGTAGATGTCTACCCGCTCTCCTTCGCGAAGAAGGCCGCGGCTTTTTTTAGTATGGCCTTCTCCATGCGCAGCTGCTCGTTCTCTTTACGCAGTCGGCGATTCTCCTGTTCCAGCGTTTCCCCTTGCTCGTTACGCTTGGCCGTGCTCGCCTTGTCCAGCTTCAGAGCCCACCGGTACAACATGGCATCGCTGACCCCTAGGTCATCGGCCACTTGCACCACCGTGCGTTCGCCACGGTTCCTCATCAAGCGAACAGCGTCACGCTTGAACTCCTCGGTGTACTTGTTGTTCTTCTTTTGCTTTGCCATGATTCGGACTCCCAGAGCATACTCGCTCTTTTAGGTGTCCGGAAAAGCGGATCAACTCCATGGGACCTTACCCTGCTGGCTGAACAAGGAGGCTCGTTCTACGAAGAACGCGCCGGAACCGATGGAATCATTTTTGGCGCCTTGGGGCTCCTACGACGGGGCATTCTTGGCGTTGGAGTGTCCGCTGAAGCGGAGAAACCGATCCTTATGGCTGCGTCCTCATCGGAGTTAGCGATCGTCGGTGGTTTAGCAATACGAACGTTTGCAGGCCTTCACCTTGATATCCTAGGTGCCATTGGCACACATTATTACCACGGCTGGGGCGCCAGCCACATTGGGACCGACGAAAACGATCCGGGAGCGTCGGCAACGCTCCCCTGCGTCGGCGCGCGACTGCGCCTAACTCATATATTCTCGAGACAAAGACGGTCCCACTTCCTCTTGGTGGTCAATTTGGGTATGATCAAGATCTTCGACGAGAATCGGTCAACTACAGTAACAACGGGTTGCCGGCACAACAGTTGGTAGGCGGCAGCCGAATCGTCATAGGTCTAGTTTTGGGTATCGCGATCGACTTTGGGAATTCCCAATAGTCGAATTGCGCTTCCCGGGAGTTCTGCCGGCCGTCTTGCCTACGTGCCGCCGTCCCCTCCTGTGCTGAAGCAGTTTTCGGCGGCCTTGCAGTTTGACGCCAGCACCACGCAGTCACGTACACCAACGACCGCGGAGTCGCAGTTTGCCTTGCACTTGGCGTCGTCATAATTACTACACACTCGTTTGGCGTTTGCACATGCTGTGTCGCAGGTGCTCCCGCTCGATTCGCGCGCACCGCAACCCAACGCCAGAATAGTAAGGCTGAGCATTGTGAGGACGAGAGATGCAGGTTGGACTAAAATTGAGACCCTCATGCTAAGGAAAGTACGAGTTTTGGGAACTAATGTCGTCACTCATGTGGACCAGAGCGGCGAAAAACTCGAAACGCCGCTTTGGGAATCCGCGGAGCTGGGCGGTGCGGGCCAATTGATTGCTAAATTGTTATGCAATCTGCCCTCGTGTTCGGACAGAACTGATCAGCCGCCCGGCGAACGGACTTTGAGCATGAGAACGTCGTCCTGTGCCAAAAACTCGACTGAGCCAAATTCACGCGGCTTCGCGATAATTGTAGTTCAATATTCCGCCTAGTCGGCGGTGTCAATTGAGCCGAATGAATCTGGCTGCTGGGCAGGTAAGTCGGCCTTGCCCAGGATTTTGTCTCATTTCGGCCATTCTCACATGCCGACCCACGACTGAGGCTGCTCGATATGGCGGGGACTGTCCCGCGTCCGTGCGGCGTTTCAATTACGTCAGATTCATCCAAGAATCTGAGCAATGCCACCACTTGAGTTTTTCGACCTGAACGATCGATGCGCTGTCGTGGAGGCTAATTACGGCGCTCAACGCACCGATGCTTTGGTCCGATTGACTCTCGGGAGTGACTCAAAACTCACGATAGGGAGCCGTGAACTTCCCAGATTTGGTCAAGATGCCTGCCCGAATTAGACTTTGTACACGCTCTTCCGGTGTCGCACTGCGGAGCCGTGCCATCACTTTGGCATGTGCTGCAGCGTTTACGTGGGGAAGAGCTTTGCGGTGAGGCATCGGATCCAAGTATGGGGCGAAAGGCACCGACAACGCAAGACGGGGCGCGAACCGCGATCTGAATATGGCTTTCAGCTTCAATGCCCTAACCGGGAAATGCAGGGCCACCTTCTACAAAGCAACCTCGAACTGTTTGGTACAGCTGATTGTCGGCTCGATCTGGCCCATGCTCCAAAAAGTAGACGCCGTGCCAATCGTAGTCATTGCTGCTCGGCGAAAAAGTGTCCCCTCTTAGGATGCGCGACGCCGTTACCGCGGTGCAACCGTGGTAACTAATAATCGAACGCATACCGCATACGACATTTGGTATCACAGTTTTCTCGCAATTGCGAGGGTGGTTGAGTGCGTCCGGCTAGGGACTACCCCACAACCCCGACCGCCCGCCGAACGCACTCCACCGCTTCCTGCAGGTTATGCCGAACCAATTCGGCATCGAGCCTCAACACCCGATACCCCAGCCGCTGAAGCACCCGGTCCTGCCGCGTGTCAGCCGCGACACGCTGCGAATGGTAACCTCCGTCTACTTCCACAATGAGACGAGCGGCGGGCGCTGCAAAGTCAACCACGAACCGATCAACAACCACCTGACGCCTAAACGCAACACCAAGCCGTTTGCCGGCAAGACACCGCCACAACATTTGCTCCGTATCCGTACTATTGTGCCTCATAAACTGAGCGCAACCTGCAAGCAGCGCCCCGAACTTGAGCTGTTGACGTGATTGCTTGTGCATGAAGACCTCCGGTGCCCGCCAAATCAGCTGGGCTTCGCGACCCCCTGGCGCAACAATTCATGACACGCGCGAGCCGTTACTGACGCAATCGCAATGGCGCGTGGCGGGAATTTTGCGCCGCCACGCGGAGACCAGCTGATTTGGCGGGCATCGAGATCCTCGCGTTCAAAATCGGCAATGCGACAAGTATCGCGATGGTTCACAGGCGGGCGATGGGGCAACAAATAACGATGGCGTGAAGCCTTGTCACTCGATTCACTCAACACAGCCGAAAATGGCCATAATTTCCCGGGAAACATCGCCTAAATTTATGACCCAAGACCCAACGGTGGTGGATCCCCCAGCCGCGCGCAGCGAAGCGAGCACGGCTTTGTCGGGGTCCCGCTGGCGCGGAACGCAGTGAGCACCCGCGGCCGTAACTCACCTGCAACCCCCTCTGGGGGCACCAAAGCACTCTCCGGCGCGCGCCAGAATTTCGTGCTTAGGAATCACTGTGTGCCTCGTTCCGGGGGATCGTGATGTTCACCCATAGTCCCCAGCGCTTACACATCTTACCATGCGTTTTCACGCCCGGATCAAGGCGAATGGTCCCTGTGGTAATCTTCGCGTGAGCATGCTCAATGAGCTTTTCTTGGTCGGGCCACAGTTGCTCAGCGAAGTAACCCAATCTCTTATACGACGCTCCGACTTGTTGTTCATCGAGACGAGAGAGAAGCCTAACAGGATCAAATTCCTTGCTATCTCGATAGGGACCAAGGACCTCTCCAAGGTGACGTCCGCCACCAATCCAGCTGGGGTGTATGAGGGCATCGACAATGGTCCGCTCACGATCGGATATCGCGACTCGTGCAGTCCCACGCCAAACTGATGTCGTGCCCACCATGCGGGCTGCATTGGCGCGTACGACATGGAAATCGGTGGAAAGGTGGGTCTCGTGGTTACTGCGACGTGGGGCTGCAGTGACGACGAACGTCGCCCGACGCTTCGAGCGGAAGGACGAAGTAAAGTCCACGACGGGCTCGCGCAAGCCAGCCGGCGCGCACGAGTCGACCAAGTCGAACGGCGGCGTCATGAGTTGGGACGCCCATGACATCAGCAGCCTTGTCGACCGAAACGAGACCGCCGAGGGAGGCCCTAGCCAGGTCTGACATAAGTTGGCGACGGTAGATATACTTTCTGGCACTCCTAAATCAAACCTGATTAGAATCGGACAAATAGCCGGTCGGCTTGTTTCTACGCCGATGTACGCGCTAATTCCGACCACATTTAGCAAAGTCCGATCGCTACATTTGAGACAGGGCCAAGCGAACGCGTGCTACGGCCTCAACCAAATTGCACCGAACCAATTCTGCCTCAAGCCTTATCATGGGATTCGTGGGACGCGGCCAAGTCTGTAGTGAACCTTGGAGGCAACGCGGTAGACGACTGCGATCGACTCTACGATGGCACGTGAAATCGTAGTCGATGCAAATGTCATCGTAGCTCAGCTTGATGGCACTGACGCCTTTTCCGAATCGGCGCGAGTTCTCGGACAACGGCTGCGGGATGAAGTAGCTGATCTGATTCTGCTCGACATACTCGTCAATGAAGCCGTGTCGGTAATCTGCCGCCGATCACGAGAGCGACACCGAGCCCCACCGAATTTGGAGTCTGGCAAATCACGCTTTCCGTGCCGTCACGACCCAAAAAAACGGCCATAATTCGCTGCATTATCGACATGCTTGGCACGACGGCACGTGGCTACACGTGCCGTCATTCCCGATCCGATTGCCCGACTCGACTCGACCTCGAGCCGACCTTACCTTCGCACGAACCAAATTAAAGCCTGGGTCGATGCGACCTGCTGGGTAACCGAAGTCGACCCAAAATTGACTCGAGCACTCGCGACGATGCCATTCGTGTTATATACGCGAGCCTCGTAGTAACCGGGATTCGATGAATCGCCTGTCATGCCTTGGAGCGTTTGCGGCAAGGCGATACAGGCAGCGCGCGTCGGGCTCGTGCCGATTCGCAGGGATTCACAGCGAATTCGCTCATTGCCCGCTACCATCACCGACAAGTCGGCCCCGCTCTGAACAGCGGCGACCACATCTGCAACTGAACCAGAAACGATATTGCCGCTCGCGTCGGTCTCAAGCGCCCGACTCCAGCCACTCATTTGGACGAACCACCGAAGTGGCACCTGATCATCGGTATTCGACGCCAGAGCCGCCGTGTGGTCCGACCAATTCTCACGCAGCGCTCGGCCCGCGGTCGTGAACAGTCGCAGCATGCGCGTATGCGTAGCGTCAAACTTCAGGTGGCCGTCCCCAGTGCTCACCGGGCTGTAGGAATCATAAGTGATACAACCGACCTGACTGCCTGTTTGGACCCGATTGCAGTCAAAGAACCCCTCCGTAGCCCCAATGCGCACCGACGCCCCGCTGGCGATGGCATCCTTGAGTGCTTGCAGCGATCCGGATGTAACAGCTCCTGCCCCATCGTGCGCCACTGCCTCGGTCCAACCTGGCTCGGTGACGAAATTCATGGCGTCAAAGCCCGCCGAATCGCCCACATCTCCGGGTGACCCGAAATACCAGCGCGATGCATAATCGTAACCCAGTGTGTCGAACCATACGGCGTAGTGGTAAGACGTGTCCTGGAATGCGGCTTCACCTGACACACCCGTGTAAGCACTACTGATGTGCCAGGGATCCTGGCCCGCGAAGTTGTCTCCCGAAAGCGGAACCACGGCGGTGAAATGCGGCAGGCTATACTTCCAGCCGGGAAGATATACACCAAAGCCTGCTCCGGCGCGAAGCTGCAGCGCCAGGGCTTGCGCTGATCCCGCGGTGACGTTGCTCGAGCCATCGACTGCAAGTCGCTTGATGCGCCAATCGCGTCCAAACCACGCCATCGGACTTCTGGTTTGCTGATGCAGTGTCAACCCGTAAGTTTCGATGCGGGTGCCAATCTGGTCGATGAAGCCGGTCGTGTTGAGCTTGAGAAGGCGCCACTCGAGAGGAGCTACAGGGGCAAAGTAGTCACCCGATTTGGGTTCACTGGCCACTGGAACCCAAGCTTGGCAGTTACTCACCGAAGTCTCGGTTGTGGCGTTCCAATCACAGCTATACAGGGTGTCGTCCGCAAGAACCCGCAAATCGCCCGAACGGCGAGTAATGGCGCGCACACATTCAATGCTGCCAGATACTGCGTTACCTGAATCGTCGTGCTGGAGTAATTCTCCATTGGTCGGACAGATCGCTATTGAAACCGGACACTCACCACTGCGCAATTGATCGTAGAGTGCCTTGATTTCTTGATCCGCGAGCGCACGCGAGAACACCATGGGCTCGTCGATCTGACCAGAGAATTTATTGGCGCCATTGCGATCGGCCCCAATTCGCAATGTTAGGTTATTGCTGGGGATGTCGCCGGCCGTGACGCTGGCATGTTCCACGAGATTGCCATCGACGAACAGTCGAATCTCGGGGTTCGATCCGC
>PMCK01000355.1:0-8090 GCA_003154095.1 Myxococcales bacterium
TGGCGCCATTGCGATCGGCCCCAATTCGCAATGTTAGGTTATTGCTGGGGATGTCGCCAGCCGTGACGCTGGCATGTTCCACGAGATTGCCGTCGACGAACAGTCGAATCTCGGGGTTCGATCCGCCGGTGAATACTGCCGCGACGTGCGTGAATCCTCCAGGGCTGGGGTACGCCGACGTGCTGGTTAGCCATTGCGAACCTACTATGAGGCGAATGTTTCCGCTAAGTGCGTCGAGCAAGAATCCGTCGACACCACCAACGGATACGCGATCGATGATGCGGCCATTGGGGGAGTCGGCCTTGATAAACGCCGACAGCGTCAACGCGCTGGTTACGTTCAATGCGGGGTCGTTCGCCTCCACGATCGAACCGCCAGCAACGTCTAGGGCTTGTCCCGATGCGATGCCTGCGACGAAGCTTGGCGTCGCGGTAATGGGCACGGAAGTCATGCTCATTGCGCCATCACCGTGACCCGCAAGCGATCCCTCAAACGACCACCAACCGACCACGGACTCTCTTAACGCGCCGCAAATTGGTNNGCCATGCCTCCAGTTGCAGCCATGCCCCCAGTTGCAGCCGTGCCTCCAGTCGTTTCGGCTCCGCCCGTCGGGACGTTTCCGCCCGTCTCCGGCGATCCACCCGTGGCAACACCGCCCGTCGCACTAGCTGTACCCCCAAGCTCGCTGCTACCACCCGCAGTCGAGCCGCCCTGCGTCGTGGTACTGCCACCAATGCCTGGCGCCGTGCCGCCAGTCGACGTTGTTACAGTGCCAGTACCACCAGTTGTAATGTCGCCGCCAGAGCCAGGATTCGTGCCCCCGGCTGTACTTGACCCGCCAAGGCTCGCGGACTCGCCGCCTGTCGCTAAACCGCCAGAATTTCCACCTGCGACACTTCCTCCGGTGCCGCCTCCGCCCGTGGCGTGAGTTCCGCCCGTCGCTGCTTGTGTGCCGCCGGTGCCGGTCTTCCCTCCACTATCGTGCGCTGGCTCACTTCCGCTGCTGCACCCGAAGCCTAGAACTGCGAAAACAACCAGGGAAACACGTGTCTTCATGGAAAGATCCTCCGCTCGGAACCTTCAACACTACATCGACAGCGAACGCGCCTTCAATCGCTACTTGCAAGCACCGTCGACCGACCTACACTGCGGCCTTTAAAGTCCAGGACTTAAGTGCGGTCGAGTGCACCGCTAGTCTTTCGCGCAAAATTAGCGCATTTCCCCAGCGCCAAAATCCATCCCGGAGGATGAAAAAAGCTGTGACTGTCCACGCAGTGTCGTGTCGCCGGCGAGTAGCAGAGCACAGTCGCGTTTCCGTGCCGCAGCGACATCAAATCAGTCTGGGCGTACCCTGAACTGGATGAACCAGACCAAGTTTGGAAGCCTCCAAAAACGTCTGTTTGATACCAGCTGCTCACGATGCCGTTGCTGGCTGCGTTGGTGATGAAGTCCTTGTAAAGGACCAAGTTTCCGTCATACTGCAAGACGAGGACGAAGCGACCGTCGCAGGACGAGACCGCCTGTCCTAGCGTCAGGTATTGCTTAGGCAACAGCGTTCCGCAAGGTTAAATCAGAGGTTTTGTGCTTGCCGGCTTCGGTTCACCAGACCCGGAAGCGCTCGCTCGGTTGTTCATCGGCGTGTTGCGAGATGAGCCGCTTCGTTCGTCGCTGCTCGTGTTCATACGCCGGGGACGGCTGGGGACTCGGCTTGAAGAGCTTTAGGCTACGGAGGGAGGCATTCACTAGTGCCAATCTAGATTGGAGACCGATTGGTGCTGACGACAACTGTGACTCAACCACCACTAACCCGATTTTGCCACTGCCGAGACAAGTCCATTGCGTCGTACAAAAACCCGTAGATTCGCAATTCGTCGTTTACAATTTCGTACAGAAAGTGGTGGCGAGCGTTTCGACCCGGGCGCGCAATTGGGTAAACCCAAGCGTCAGGGTGGATGTCGCGACGGGGCCTGCCAACACGCGGATTCTTGACAAGTTCGTTGAGCGCGAGCCGAATCAGCGAAGCATACTCCTGCGCCTTGGCCAGCCCGAATTTTTCAAGGGTAAATGCCAAAACGTCGCGGATATCCTGGCGCGTGGCCTGTGGGATCTGGAGCCGCGATCGGGACACTTTACTAGTCTATCCCTAGTTCGCGCTCGATTCCGTCCATAAGCTCGTCAGGGGAAGTGCTAACAACTTCGCCACGCTCAAACGCACTGCGACCTTGCTCGAAACGCTGACGTGCGTAGGCAATCCAATCATCTTGAAGCTGGTCACGCTCTTGAAGCGCCTCAACACCTGCAGCAAGCACATCGTCAATCGAATGGAAGCGACCTGCAGCAACCAGAGCAGCGGCAAAATGGGCCGCCTCGTCTGACAGTGTTACGTGCTCAAGTTTAGTCATTACCGCGCGATTTCCTCAATGATCTCGCGAAATATGCCACCAAATGCCTCGATTGTCAATCTCGCCCGCTCCAACTGCTCTGGCGAGTTACAAACCCGATCACGCAAGAACACTCGACTGACATCATTTCAATTCGCAATCCAAGACCCACCGGTGGTGGATCCCCCGCGCGCGCGGAGGAAGTGGCGGAGCCACTTCTGAGCACGCGTTTGCCGGGGTCCCGCGGGCGCGCAGCGAAGCGAGCACCCGCGGCCGTAACTCAACTCCAACACACTGGGGGCACCAAAAGGATTGGAGTACGGCTTGGCATGCTGGGGCGCGGAAGATTGTGAGGGACGAGCATCGGGTGTAGGCGTTACTTCGTCGGCGCAATTGCCGACTCTGGCTACCTGGCATAGGCTGGGTAGTCGCAGTACCTCGACGTTTCCCAGTTACGTGACCGGAGGGGAGGACATCGTAAATGTGGCTTACTTGAAGGTCCCCAAGGTCCAATTGACGGGGGCGCAGAAGTCGAGTCTACGCCCTAATCCACAGCAATTTTCAGGTGCTTCCGATTCAACGCAATTGGTGTATAATGAGTCTCGTGACCTATCACGAACGTATCCACCGTGACCCGGCCATCTGTGGCGGTCAGCCGATAATTCGAGGTACTCGGGTATTGGTGCGAACCATACTGAGCTACTTGGCGCAAGGATCCGCCGCTGCAGAAATTCTAGCAGAGTTTCCCAGTCTCACGGAAGAGGACGTTCGAGCAGTGATCGCATTTGCGGCGGCCGCCGCCAGCGAGGATTTGCCGGCGCCATCTCCAGTGCCGCCAGAGGTCAAAGTCGCTTGAAGCTAAAGCTAGACGAGAACATCCCCAAATCCGCGGGCGCGAGACTGACTTTACTTGGTCATGATGTCGATACCGTGCTCGATGAACGTCTCGGTGGGAGCGCAGATTCGAGAATCTGGGCGGCTGCTCAGAGCGAGGGACGCCTCCTGGCAACACAAGACATGGACTTTTCGGATGCCCGTCAATTTGCACCGGGCACGCACCACGGCATTGTCCTGGTTCGATTACCAGACGACGAACAGTGGCGAATTGCGGATTATCTGGTTGGATGGTTCTCGCAACGAGAAACGAACAGTTGGTCCCGTTGCTTTGTTGTTGCAACGGTCAACCGCATCCGCGTCAAGCGCCCATAGTGAAGCTGAAGTGATGATCCAGGAGCTGGAATCCGTGGGTCACTCTTTACCCGTCTCCAATGCTTTCCAAGCTTCGTTGCGCGCGGCTGCGAAATCGGGTTCCTCAAATCGATACCCTTTGAACAGCCCGCCCAATGGCATACTTTGATCCGATTCCACGACGGCAGCAGGACGCGGAGTTAGTGCCTTGGCTCGAAGATATTCGGCGAACTCTGCGAGGGCGGAGAGGCTGTCATTCGGCAAGTCGTCAAGACTCTCAATTATTCGCTGTTTGGACTGGCTCACAATCAAACCTCAACCGGCAACATAGCACTTCCAAGCCGTGATCGTCAGCAACATTGGTCACAAATCTTGTCACTCGATACCTCTCAACACGGCCGCAAATCGCTACCATTTCCCACGAAACATTGCCTAAATTCGTGACTCAAGACGCCACCGGTGGTGGATCCCCCAGCCGCGCGCAGTCCAGCGGCGCAGCCGATGGCGAGCACGGCTTTGCCGCTGTTCATCGATCGCATTTTTGCGCAATTTGCCAACCCAATTTGAGAGAGAGCAACGTTTCGTAACCGCGTGCCAATGTTTGCCATCCGGGAGCCCCGTTGTTTCTGATGTGCCCACCTAGCCTCGCGAGGAGCGCAAGCGCTTGCTCGATGGTCTTTGGAATTGGCGCCGGTTTGACTTGGGCACCGGCAATGAGTTTTAGCTCGACGGCGTCGAACAAGGCCGATGCCTTGGCATTGGGGGCATCGCGCAGTGCGGCGCGAAACAGCAGCAACCGACATGCAATGGGAGCCAACAGCGACAGAACGCGGCACATTGCAGCGTAAGACTCGGTCTGACGCTTCTCCAGAGCGCAACCGGTCTTTAGTGCTTTGAAGAAATCTTCCACAATCCACCGGCAACGGTAAGTATCGATGATATTTTCCAAATCTGCTTTGGTGCAAATCGGTTCCGTTGTGAAAAGTACCTATTCAATTTCTGGTTCGCCCTTCACTGGACTTGTTTCCCACACCAGGACTAGATTTACGCCGACGCTGTCTCCGGTCGTGCTTGAATAGTACGTACGCGGAATCTCGATTCTTGTTGCTCCGATTGCTACGCTTGCAGTTCTCGCGCGTCGAGGCGGGTGTCTTTTGGTGGAGCTCGCCCCTTAGCCCATGGTCTGCTTGCGGCCGGATATCTCAATGGTACGTGTTACACGCTGCTTGATGTCGCTTGCCACATCAACCAATGGGCGCTTCAATTCGCCGTCCATCACGTTGCGAGACAATTGCCCAGCGCGAATAATGAATCTGGCGCCTGTCGTATGCATCGCCGAGAATAATTCGAAAAAGTCACCTTCCGCATCAATCACATGAAGTGCATCAAACTTGTCTGCACGCGCCTCCTCCACGTCTTCAACCGCACGTATCCAACGCAATGACTCCCGAGACGGGTTGTCCTTTTCTACGAGGCGGCGCTTTTTCTTGCGTATTGACCACTTCTTGCCACTTCGAGTCAGCGTCTCAATTCGAGGAACGCCAAGCGGTGTCTGACCACGTCGAGATACGACCAAGCTCACGTGCGCAAGAAATCCATAGTGACCGGTGGTCGTCAGTCCCATGCCTGACCTAGGTTCGCCCGGTAACTCTACGTGCGTTGTATCGTGAATCACCAAAACATCCCCATACGCCTTGGCACGATCCCATGTGGCCTCGCGATGGGGTTCCAGAATATGGGCTGCCGAGAACCCGTCGTTATTGATGAATCGATAAAACGCCTCCAGCTCTGCGTCCGCGCGCATCGCTTTCGGAAAACTGATCGCGGGATCCCGCTCAACAGCGGCGGCGATCTTGATCAGCCGTTTGGTTCGGCGCTCGTCACCCAACTGCGCTCCAGCAAACTCCTCAGCCGCACGTCCGATCGAATTCGAATTTCGCACGACATCTTTGATCATCTCTAAACGACTAAGTCAATCAAATTCCCCACGAATTGCTGCCGTAAATGTGAGGGATCCACGGCGCGTTTGGGGGTCCCCGCGGGCGCCGAGCACCCGCGGCCGTCACACAACTCCAACCCACTGGGGGCACCAAAAAAGGATTGGAGTACGGCTTGGCATGCTGGGGCGCGGAAGATTGTGCGCGAAGAACACCGCGTGTAGTCGCGTCTCGCCCCTCCCGGCTTCTGGCTAGCCCATCGAATCACGCGCGCATAAGAACGAGAGCGCGCAACGATCCCACGCGGGAGTTTAATCGAGTCCGCGATTTGGTTTTGGGAATGGGTCTGGGATTGGATCAGCCTGCCTAAGCACTGGCTGCTGGCGACTACAGTAGGGGATTTGATGATTTCGGACCAACGTTAGGTGGATTCGGGTCGGCTTGACCACGCTATGCCTGGAATTCGGCACTTAAGGCTGGTTCTTTCGCGGCTTAGCATCAGGGTCTGGCTCCTTGCCGCGCGAAGCGGTAATCTTCTTCGGGATGCAGTCGAGAGCGTACGTTGAGACTTCGATTCCTAGCTTCTACTTTGAAGCTCGGTCCGAACCTGACACCTCAGTTGTGGAAATCGTTGAGGCATACATCCATCACAAGGTGATGCCCGCCGACCCCGCTGGTGATGCCCTGCATTTGGCACTCGCCTCGTACCATCGTTGCGATTTCCTCGTAACTTGGAACTGTAAGCATCTGGCTAATGCCAATAAATTTGGTCATATTCGCCGCGTCAATGGACTGCTCGGATTGCTTACGCCATCATTAGTAACTCCCCTCGAACTTCTCGGTGACGACGATGAAGAATGACCCAGGTCTTGAAGCTGTTCGCGCCGTGCGTGGGGCAATATCCCGCGAGTTCGCAAATGATCCCGCACGATTGATTGCGCACTACATGGAGATGCAGTCACAGCATGCGGGCAGTCCTGTCATCGAAGGGCCCGGGCATTCGCCAAGGTTTCGTCCAGAAGAGTCCGTCGCAAGCATAAACCCACTTGTCGTCGACAAATAGGTCTTATTCGAGCCTCAATTCGTGAATCACGACCCACTGGTGGTGGATCCCCCGCACGCGCGCAGCGAAGCGAGCACGTGCTTGGCGGGGCCACGCGGGCGCGCAGCGAAGCGAACCGGAGTGGAAAACTACAGTTTGCTGTAGTTTTCCACGGAGGTAGACGGTGCTCGCGAAGCGAGCAGCGGCCGCAGGCCGCAGTGAACACCCGCGGCCGTCACACAACTTCAAAGTACGCAAATTGTCGCACCTGTTTGACCACCCGGGGGATTTAGTTTTGCGACGCTTCAACGTGACTTTGCCATTAGGGCAGAAACACAACTTCCAGAACTTGGAGTTGCTTGCGCGGGCTGTCGCCGGCAATGTCACGGATTGATTGATCCTTGCGGACGACGATGCCATGCGCCTCAAGGCGCTGCTCCAGCACATCGGGCTGGGTGTGCGTCATCGCGGCCAGCGTTGTCATTGGTACACTGACCAACCCATTCTGGATCGCGGCTAGGAATTGCCCGCCCGTGCGTGCACCCCATGTGAAAAAGGAGGCGACGAAAACGATCCCGAAGAAGCTCACACTTGTTCGGCCCCATCTGGACTTTAAGCAGTTCGTGAAAGGACGGAAGTTCGCTATCACGTGACCGGCCACGCCGATCAGGAACAGCCATGAGAGCCACTCGTGCGCGCCACTAATGATCCCTCGGTCAATATGAAAGAACATCAGGATACCGGTCGCGGCCATCAGGAAAAATGCTCCGATGGTCAACGGAGTGGCCCATTTCCGCAGCGGGATCATGCTTGGTCTCTGTTCTTCCTCGGGAGGTCAATCGCGAGCACAGGACAGGCGGGGTTGCCGCCCGCGAGGTGTGCGTGTGCCCAGCGCCTGCTCAGTTTGAGTAGGTCGAACCAAAGCGTACACGCGAGCCCGGCTGCAATGCTGAGCGCTAGATCACCGACGTGGATCGGAGCGAAGTGGAATATCCTCTGTGCGAACGGGAGCAGTAGGACGAGCGGCAATAGCGTAACCGCTCCTCCAAACACGCACCAAAGTGCGACATTCGCAGCGTGCAACCCCCCAACGATCGTGCGGGTCGACGAGCGGTTGGCAAGGAGTACGACCACGACAGCTGCGACGAGCGTGCCAAACGTGAGNNCCACGTGGCGGGCGCTTCATCACGTTCCCCTCGGCGGCCTCCGCCTCGAAAACCAGGGAACACGATGGGTCGATAATCAACTGGAGAAAGACGATGTGCGTTGGGAGCAGAAGCAGCGGCCATCCCGCGAAGAAGACGGGTAGCATCGAAAGGCCCGCTATCGGCACGTGAACGGCAAAGATGAAGGCGATGGCCTTGCGGATATTGTCGTAGATGCGTCGGCCGAGTCGGATGGCTGCGACGATTGACGAGAAGTCGTCGTCGAGAAGGACCAGGTCGGCGGCCTCGCGGGCTACGTCGGTGCCGCGACCGCCCATGGCAATGCCGATGTGAGCGGACTTGAGCGCCGGGGCATCGTTGACGCCATCGCCCGTCA
>PMCK01000355.1:8110-30719 GCA_003154095.1 Myxococcales bacterium
CGAGCGATGCTCTGGGCGGTCGCGGGGTAGTCGCCTGTGATCATGATCACGCGGATACCAGCTGTCTGGCATTCGGCGACGGCGGCCGGCACGTTGGGCCGCAGCGGATCTTCGAAACCGAGTAGTCCTATGAGCTCGAGCGAGAGGTCAGAGTGTGTTTCGGGGAGCTTATTGTCGCTCCAGGTTCCGCGTGCAACGCCTAGCACTCGGAGCCCGTCGGACGCTAATGTGACGACCTGCCTATCCATCTCTTCGCGTTGCTCAACAGACATATGGCAAAGTTCGGCAATCGCCTCCGGGGCTCCCTTCGAAGCGATGATGTATGCGCCGTTCTGATCTTGTTGCCATGCCTGACTCACCGCAGCAAGGCCAGGACTGAGCGGGTACGCGCGGATGAGCGACAAGTCTGAGTGAAGATGGTCCGTCTGCCCGAGCACCCGATTACCAGCCACGTGAAGAGCCTTCTCCATGGGGTCAAAGGGATCGCTCGCGCTCGCCAGTATGGCGTGCTCGAGCAATGCATGAAGTTCCTCCGGAAGTTGCGTGGCCTCGGGGGTGACGAGCATCGAGCTACCGCCCGCGACGATACGCTTCAGCGTCATTTGATTCAGGGTGAGCGTTCCTGTCTTGTCGACGCATAGGACCGTTGTCTTGCCCAGCGTCTCGACCGCGGGCATCCGACGCGTCAGCACTCGGTTGCGCGAAAGACGCCAGGCCCCGAGCGCGAGGAAGATCGTCAACACGACTGGAATTTCCTCCGGCAGAATCGACATGGCCAGCGTGATGCCGGCTAAAAGCCCTTCCTTCCAGACCATGGCGCCCCCNNGTGTCTTTTTGTAGCAACGTCGCTTCGGGCTGGATTTGCTGCAAAGCCTTGCCGATTTTTCCGAGCTCGGAACGAGCGCCCGTGCTCACGACCTCTGCGACGCCTTGGCCGGCAGCCACCAGCGTGCCCGAGAAGAGCGAGAATAGCTCTTCTCCACCTGGGCGTTCAAGCTCGGTTGCATCGCCCGACACGACCTTGCGAACCGGTGCGGACTCCCCCGTAAGAAGTGACTCGTCCACTGAAAGGTTGATCCCGCGCCGCAGTATGGCATCGGCTGGTACACGGTCGCCCTCGGCGAGTACCAGAATGTCGCCGCGGACAGCTTCTCGGCCTGGGATGCGACAGTGGACTCCTCCACGGACTACTAGCGCTCGCGGGCTCGACAGATCTCGAAGTGCCTCCAGCGATCGCTCCGTGCGCCGCTCCTGCACNNATGGTGATGGCCATGACCACAAAAACGAAGCCGAGCAGCATCAGGGCATCGGCCGCGTCACCCATGAAAAGATACAAACTGCCCGCCGCAACGAGCATGAGGAACATGGGCTCTCGAGCAACCTCGAGCACGATAGCCCAGAGGCTGCGCTTCTTCTGCACGGGAAGCTCGTTTGGTCCCTCCTGCTGCAAGCGCTCGCGGGCATCAGTTTCACTGAGCCCGAGAAGCCCTCCGAGATCCAAACCAGGGTCAGTGGCCGTCATGCCCCTGGTGGCAGATGCGCCAGTTCTTGTATTTGATTCGCTCACGATTTCTCTCAAGTCCGACTGGGTATAGCCTAAAAAGGGGCGAAGTCGATTTGCTGGAACGTCAAACCGTTCGGTGGCGGTGGATGCCCTGAATGAGTACCAAGACCACAGCGAGCAAGAGGAATAGGTGAATGAATCCACCCATTGGATGCGAAGTGATCTACGTTTCTTCTGGGGGAAGCCATTCACAACTTGCAAGAGACGCACCAGACGCGACTTCCCTTATAATTCTCGCACTCACTTCTCGATAATCGTCGAGAGATCTTCTTCGAATTCGAGTTTACCCACCAATGCGACGTTCGCGTCACCGTCATGTCCGAAGCAAAACGCGAATTCCCGCGGCATTCTGCGAATCGATTTGCTTAACGCGGATTCGCAATATCAGCCTCAGCTCCGGTTGTTCGATGTCCGGAATTCGCGACGTATCGGGAATAATCGACGATATCCGCTCCGAAGCAACCGAAGTCCACGCGCGCAAGCAGGCAAACTCGATGCTAGATCGCTTCGCCGAGCGAATACGTGCGGTGTCTCTCAAGTTCGAGGACCTCAATGGCCCAAAGGGGGCGTCGATAAACGCTGCACCGTTGAGATGGTAGGCCAATTTGCTCCATTAATTGCAAGCGCAAATGCCACTAATTACTTCATTGCGAGTAACCGCGCCATTGGAAAACTGAAGCGTGGCGTCGTGCGCGCTCTCGAACGCCAATTGTACTCAAGATTATCGGCTTATAACGCTGCGTGTCCGTAGCGGTCTGCCGCATAAAGTGGGAGTGTCGCAAAGTCGCGTTGACCACGAAAGGTAAAGCATCTTCTCGCTATTTTCTCACAAGCCCACGTCCGCTTGTTGGCAAAATAGATGCAGAATCGTCAATCTGCGTCCGTTTCCTGGGTGTAACGTCGGCAAGCATTCTCCGATTCCCACCGGCGCAATTGTTGACGGTCTAGTCAGCATTATTTCTCTGGTCTAGGGAGCGTTGGTTAAGATACAAGGATTTTACGGTCAGATGGGATCTGGAAAATGACGGAAAGTCAATTTGGGGTGACTAGTACTGAGCCACAGACGATTTCGCATGAAAGCGAAACATCGAGTCGAGTGTGTCGAATGTGGTGGCTCCAATACGTCTTTGTCGCTCTTACTATGTGCTGTTGTTGTAGAACTCCGCCCCCCTGCAAGTTGCCGAATGCGTCGGTTACACTCGATTTTTCGGGCCTGGATGCACCCACCCAGAAGCGGCTGCGCAGCGAGCTCAGAGAGGAGGGGTTCGAATATGAAGGTCCGACCTCATCACCGCGATTTAGCTCGAAGGCTGACGCCCCGAGGAGCATTGATGACGTACGCCGGATTCACACTGTCGTATCCCGCTCGGCCAATGTGCAGGAAGTCTCGGCCGATATCACTCTGAGATATGTCGTCACTCCAGATCCAACGCACACGGCGCTGCGCGTCCTTGTCCATCTGCCGGATGCCCAAAACGGGACTTTTGCGCTTTACAAGTCTGATATCGAGAAAGACAACGTCTGCGAACGGAAAGTCGCGATCGAAGCGTCCAATGGCGTGGTTTGGTTGGACGTAATGCCTGGTACGATTTACGTGTATGTCCACTACACAAGCCCCAAGTTGGGAGAGAAATTCGCAAAGTTTGATACCAGAGATGGGCAATTCATATCGGCAGTCACAAGCACTCAGTACGGCATCCTAAAACCCCTCTGTCGGTAGTTGCACGATGACCTCAACACTTCTTCCCAGAAAATCGAGTCAATTTCCCATGAGAGAAAGAGCCCCTGTGCAGAGGACCCAAACGGCGGCGTCGGTTGCCGGGCGCTTTCGAGCCTCCCGTTTCCACGGTTGTTTCCTTTGTGCGATTTTGGCAAGCGCCACAGCCACAAGGGCTGGCGCGCAAATTCTGACGTCGAATGGTCTCCAGTGCGGCAACATGACTGTTCCTCTCGAGGTCGAGCACGGCACGACGTTGGGGGCCAATGGGGCGCGTAAGGAACGGATACAGAATCTGTACACCGTGGCTGCAGAGGCCTATAGTGTCTGCGGTTCAGTGAGCTTGCCAGGATGTGACGCGCTTGTGGCGTGGACCCGGCGGCTAGAAAAACTTTATGTCCTGAGGCACCCCACGCCGGATCTGCTTAAGCGCGCCGATGAGATGCGAATCGCTGCAGAGGCTGCCCGTGTGCTAGCGCACCGAGCGTGCCGGACTGGAACTTATAGACTTTACTTTGATCAGGCATGCGTCGATCTTGTAAAGGCCGAGCAAGCTGCAGGGCACTTCGCGACGAACACGAGATCGGAAGGGGCAGACTCTACATCAGACGATCGAGCAGCCCTCATTGGAAAGCTTAAGACGGTGGGCTCGGCTAGCAATGTTCCAAAAATTGCTAGGCTGCTAGTACAACTGACTTCCGACAAGACCGCCAACGTAGAGTACCAAAAACTGCAAAAGCAGGCGGCGGATTGCCGGCTGCAAGGGGACAAGTGTCCACCAGACAAGATGTATCTGATGGCGGCTCTCGATGGTGTTGATGATCTACTGATGCTCCAAAGATTCTACGCTGATGGCTATGACTCTACTGTCGAGGCGGCTACTCCATTGATTGATTTGCGCGTCGACGCGGTAACGTACGGGAAACCGCCAACCAAGGACTTCTCGGATCGGCAAACAGTACCCGGTGATGGTCTACGCGATTACTTCATGGCTCTCTATGATGAGGCGAAGAGCAGCTCGGGCAGCTGCAAGACCGCAGCGTTTTACATAAGCCCCTCTGGGGCTCTCGTTCACAACGAGGATCGAAGGGATAGCGTTTGTGTTGACACTTCACTTTATTCGATTGATCGACCTTTCGAGGTCGAGGTTACGCAATATCCGTACGGTACGACTGGGCCTCGATGGCCCGTGCGCAGCCAAATCATCACGGCGTGGCCTGGCGAATTGACGGCCATACCGTCGTCTTTGCACGCTTCGGTCGTTCGGGTCACGGTCCGTGGGTACCCGAGTGGAATGACCCTTCGCTCGATCGCGCTTCGCGGGTCGAAGTTGCTACCCGTTGAAGTCGGCGCTGGCGATCTCGTGCGAAGTGAACGACTTGCCCGGTCGCAACAGGACGTTCTTGATGGCCAAGTCGCCGTGGTACTGGCGCTAAAGCGACTTTCAAAGGCCGTAGGTGCTGACAAGGGCTTCCGGGACGCACAATCCAAAATGAACGCCGCGGTCGAAGCAGCCAAAGCAGGAGCGGATGCCGACGCTCTGGAAAATGCTCGCGCTGCCACCGAAGTCGCAGCCTCCGAGTATCGGAAGGTTGTAACCACATTTGGGATTGAGGCTCCGGCGAACGACGCCGTCGCTTCAGCACAAGCCGTGTATCTAGCACTGAATCTCGCCGTGTCCGTGCCGACCAAAGCCGCCTCACCACCCCCAGCTGGGACCACAAAATCCAACGCCGGGGCGGACCCCCTGCCGTCGGGCGGTGACGGCATTGCAAAATTGAAGGACCTTCAGACGAAGCTGGCATCGTTGGTTGGAGTGATTGCCAACAAGGCGGACGAGCTGCAAGCTCAGAACGACACTAAGGCTCAAGGCCTAGTCGGTACAACGCAAACACTGGAGAGGCTCTGCCGGCTCTCGACTGAATTGCTGCCAGTCGTGGATGAAGATATCATACTCGACGAGAACAGGAAGGGCATTTACGTTCTCGATTATGATTTTGACGCTGGTTTTCAGCGCGCAACTCCGCGCACATTAATGAACACCGACAAGATCTACGTGCGCGTTCGACACGTTCTGCCAGGTGGAGCCGTCTCGCTCGCCTTTGATGGTGGTAGCGTCATTCAACACGCGGTCTCGCTGATTGGTATGCCGTCATCAGAGTCGCCCACTGTAGATTCAGCGGGCGGAGCTACCTTCTCTCGACCCATTGTCGCCGACGACGATCCCGACAAGCCCCTCGTGCAGGCGCGCAGTACCCAAATACTCGCCCTTGGACAGCTGGAAGGCGGCAAGCGATACGACATCACGATTTGCGCACAAACGGGGCCGTCTCCTGGAACATGCAGCAATGACGTAGCTGCCACGAGCAGCTCGGGGCAAAAGACTGGCTCGAACGCAGGATCAAGTGCGGACCAAGCATCTACCGGCACCTCCATAAAGCCGAGTGCTGCGGGCATCATTAGTACCAACACTGCCGTAGCGAGAAACACGATTATCGTTCACGAACGCCGCTATCTCGGCGTGCGCGCCGGTCTTGGGGCTACGATTGCTTGGGGGGCAGTACGATCCTCTTCGGCCGCGCTGGGCACCACTCAGAATTACGTGCATGAACGCTCTTACACGACGGATTTCAGCCTTCCGCTTCTACTCACTTGGTACATCGGTGGTCGTGATTCGGTTGAGGGTCCTCCGTGCTTTAGCTACGGTCCTGTGGGCGGCATGGATATACTCAAGATCGGCAGCACACCGCGATTGTACTACGGCGGAACAGTGGACGCTTACGGGTTCGGACTCTCTTTGGGTGGAACTGCCGAGCGGATCGAATCCGTCAACCTGGCCGAGGGAACGTACCTGGCAACGGGCACCCAAGCACCGACAAAGACCGAATGGCATCCCGGAGCGTTCGTCGCACTGACAACCGACCTAGATGTTTTCGAGAGGGTTTTCCAAAGCTACTTCGCTACAGCTAAATTCCCAACGGTGGGGTCCAAATGAAACGCGCCGTCCTATGTTTGGTACTTGCGAGCACGATTGTTATCACCGCGATGTTCGCATGTAGCTATTCCAATGAGCCAATCCTCACGCCAACAGTGTCCGCAAGGTTGGTGGCCGACAACCAGAAATACGATGCAGGAGTCGGCGGGACAGACATTGGGAATTTAGGCGTTCCTGCAGAGGCGCTCCAAGTCCGCGTCGAAGCAGTAGTCAATGCTCCAGCTGGAGCTTGGGTCCTTAATATGTCAGCCGACGGAGCCCTGACGCTCCCGACCTCTGTCGGGACCGTTTCGAGTACGACGATTACCTCAACTGGGATGACCGATTCGGTAACCGTCGAGATACCGGTTGTGATTTCGCAGCCTGCAGGAAATGGGTATGTACATCTTCAGATCGGCACAACCCACCGAGACTTCGTATTTGTAATCCAGGCAATTCATCCAATAATTCAGCTGTGCTTACAAACTGTCGGCGGAACCTGCAACTCCGATGCGGGATTCGGGGTAGAGAGCGGGAAGCTGATGGGAGTTGATGTCTCTGCCGACGGGACAACTGAGACAATCCCCTTGGAAGGCACGTCGTCTGATCTTTTGCACACGGGCGATCCATTTCTCGTCAAGGTATCGCTACCCGTTGGGATGGGGCCCAGCGTAGTTGGAGCCACTTGGAGGGGCACCGTGAAGGCGGTCGGCGCTATTGCGCTCGTGTCGGACGGCGGCACTGTAGCGAGCTCGGACGTCACATACACAAAGGAGACCAACGAGATTACTTTACCCGCGGTCGTCACCGGCGTCGGAGTGGGCACCATCTCTGCGGCCGTTGGCTCTGGGACTCCCACCGTCGCAAACCGAGTTGCGGTTTCGGCGTCTCAGGCCGTATATACTGTGAAGTTACTCCGTTATGCCGGTTTGGGTGCCGTCAACCAGTTTACGGTTTGTTCGACTCGCCGCTCAGGGTCACTTCATTTACAGATGGCAGATGCCGAGGGTTCGGTGGTGCCGTCAGATGTTGTTCTTACGAGCGCCATCGGAGATTGCCCGGCAGGCTACGCAAGCCATGCCGACCTGGTTTGGACGGGGTTCAGTGCAAATGCACAGCTGGCAATCAGCGATACCCAGGGCGTAGTACTAGATGTCGTACCTACGATTGGTACGACATCACAAGTGTCGGTCCGCCAATCAGCTCCGTCGGTTTGGACATGTGCGGCAGAAAGTTCCGAAATAAACGACGGGGGTACCACAAGCGCCCCGACTGACAGCGGCGCTGACACCAAGAAATGTCCAGGATCCGCATCCGTGCTCGTGGAGTTGGAATTTCGACGGAGCGCTGCTTTGCCCAGCCCAAACACTTCAGACGTAGCCTCGGCCGGTTCTACGATTCAAGTGCAGACTCCGCCGGGGATCAGCGCGGCCAGTAGTCGGCTTGTCACGGATTTGAACGGGAAAGCGTTCCTTCAGTTGAGTGTTCCAAAGAACACAGTCGAGATTCCATTGGTGATTACTGTTGACAGCCGCGTAACACAGGCCGTTCCCGTAGAGTGACCCATCGGAACGGAGTGAACCGGAGTGGAATCTTCAACTTGCGATATCGGCGGGATTTGCCCAGCAAATCAACTGAGCTTCGCGATCGCACAGCGCGACTAGCCGCGCGCGCACTGGCGAATTGGTCGTACTCGAGTTCGGCCTTTGCCAGGGCAACGTCGCGGGAAACGCGTGCAATCGGCACCAAATTCATCCCCACGATTTGGCAAGGATGTTTCAATGATGTTACAATGGTCCGCATTTGATGCGAAAGGTGCTTAGGATGGAGCGACACGCGCCACATCGTCCGGGGATGGTTTTCGTCGGACTCTTAGTCTTGGTTGCGACAAGTAGTTGTGACAAGTCCAACACGGGTGTCAGCGGCGGATCGTTCGCGGGTGCGACTGCGGCCGGTGCGGCTGGCGCGGATGGAGGTGCGGTCGGCGGCAACCAGAACGGCGGTGGTACGACCGGTGCCGCGGGCGGCAACGCGACGGGTACGGGCGGTAACGCGTCGGGAGGTGGCGCTATCGTGATGGGCGGCAGCGCTTCCGGCGGCGCCGCAGATGGCGGTAGCGTGACCCAAGGGGGCACGTCCGCGAGTAACGTCGGCGGCACTGCTCCGACCGGTGGCAGCGGCACCAGCGGCGGCGGTGCGGCTTGCGTGGCGAACTCGGGCAATTACTGCGCGTGCATGCCGAAATTCGTCGGCGTTCAGGTCGTTGATGGGGCGGGCGACGAGTTCTCGGCGCTGGCACCTATGACATTCGCACTGAACGCTGCACCCTACATCAATCCCAGTCGTGCGGGTTCGCTTCCGGAAAAGGTGACGCTCCGCGCCGGGTGGTCTGATGTCGCGTTACACGTCCATGTGCACGTCGACGATCCGTCGATCAATCCGGATTCAAGCTCAACGCTGTGGAATGGCGACAACGTGCAGTTGTTCGTGGCGCCGACCGACAACTTGACCGGCACCTACACGGGTACCGAGGACGGCGGAGCGATTCACGTTCTCATTTCGGCGCCCAGTGCAGCTGACTTGTCCCACGCCATCGTTATTTATCAGAATGGCGTCTCTACCACTACGCCGTTCGTTACCGGTCTATTCCCGGGTCATCGGGTCACCGGCGGCTACGAGATCGAAGCACAACTTCAGTGGTTACTAGTAGCCAATCCGCGGTATAGCGGTGCTCGGATAGGCTTCGACTTGGTTGTCGGCGCGGCGTCGGATCCCACTCAAGGGCTAGCACTTGAAGGAGGACTGGCTAGTTTTCCAGTTTCGGCAGCTTCGCCCGCCTGCGAATTGGGCGGACGCATCCAACCTGGCTGCGACGATCGCACTTGGTGTACGCCCGTGCTGGAGTAGCAGGGCCATCGCTAGCGCAGGCTGATGTCGGCCACGTCTTGCCCGAGCGCGCTCAGCCGCGATAAAGTTCCCGCGAGGCGCAGACCCGCCCTGCAGGGACCCATCGGTAAGTGTCGTACCCGTGCCGTCATAACCAAATGATATGCAACGCAGGACGGTCATCCTCGCACTTAACGCTCGCAGTTGCCCCGTGGGTTCGAGTGCCGTCGGCTCGAGCCGCTACAGGGAATTACGGCTTCGTTTGAGCGCGCGATGGGAGGCGCCAATTCGAGCCGGGCCACGGCTGGTGACGGGCCCGTCTCACCGGGAATCAGCAGCAAGGGATATACGACGTCGGTGCGCGTAGCGGCCGCGGCAAACGTGTGGGCCTTGATTTGCGCGAGAATGCACGTCGCCGTCGAGGGAGCGACATTCTGGACCCGAAGCGCGCTCGGTTCATTCGATTGACCGTTTTCCTCGATGGCGATTCTGATATCGATACGACCCTCTTCGTCTCCACGGCTTGCGGGATCGGATCGGTAACATTCGCGGAAGTTCTGCAGACTCGGGAGCAGCGCTTGCTCGATTGCCGATGCCGGCAATGCACCCTGCACCTGCACCTGCGTATGAATGACGCGCGCAGGCCGCAGAGTAAAGGGCTTCGAAGCGCGCTCCACGTCGATGCGCTTGACTTCGCCGCCATCGCGATGCGTCTGACCCAGACTCTCATCGTCCCCGTCGGACTCGCCCATTTCGTCTCCCCACATGTTGCCCCTGGCGCTCACTTCGTCAGTGCCGAGGGATGTGTCGCGAGCCCAAGGCGCGTGCAGAGCCTTGTCACTCAGGTAGTCCGTGGAAAATGGGCCCAGCCCGTCGTAATACGAATGGGGAGGACCGAGGGCGCGCCAGCGACTGATGTGCGGATCAGGATTATCCTTCGGGCCCTGAACGGCATACCGGGCCACGCGTGGCGTGCTCGGCGTGCCCATGTCCGTCTCGCCACCACATCTGGAAAAGCCGGGTATTTCGTTGACCCGGGGATAAACTTCACTAGCCGGCGTGGGACTCGGCGGGTCGAGTTCGGGCTCCGCCGCAGAACTTGCGAATGACTCGAGTGACAGCGTTAGCTCTGGGCTGAACTCATCGGAATCGACATTCAAGAGAGGCGGTATGGCGTAACGAGACACCAATAATGCCAAGGACGCCGCTGCGGCAGCCCCTGCGAAGTATACGAACGCTGCATCGAACCTCGGGCGACGCCAGGCATCCTTTGCCGGCTCTGTAGCTTCTAGCCACACCAGAATGCGAAACCCACCGGTTTGCACCGCCATCCGTGCTCCGGGCTGAAGGGGACACCCCGTTGGGCACCAATGAGGCCGACGACCGGTGTAGTCTACGAGCGCGACGGATGGTGCGCCGAGCAGCTCGCTTGGAAATGGCCATGCTCCGGGCCCCTGCCCCAGAATGAACCGTTGACCCCGCGCCAAAACCCGGGCATCGATGACATCGCCCTTCCACATGACTACAATCAAGACCGAATCGTCGATGACCATGACTCAAGCTGCGCTAAGTCATATGAGGACGGCGGGGCTGCTAATGTTCCTGGGTGCGAGCACGAATTGCGCTCCCGCGTCGCCCGTCAACACTCCGGCCGCATCAGGGAATTCGACTCAGGCGGTACCGAGCCGCGCCGCCCTCAGCCCTGCAGCGGTGGTCCGGCGAGAAGTCACGCCTTCTGACCAGGGCAACGGCACCGCACGGGTCGTCATTCACAATTCGTATTTGATCACACAGTACGTCTTTCTGGATTTTGTCGCGAACCCACGGAAAGCCGAGGTTAAGATTCTGCCCCAATCCGAGCAAAGCGTCGAGGTGACGCCCGGTGCGCATTCGATCGCGGTCTCGGACTCTGCCGGGGGTGATCGAAACCCTCAGTACATCGCCGAAGTGTTCGACGCGGGATTCGAGTATCGCTATGAGGTAGTCGCGCGGTAGCTCGGGGCGGCGCGACTTATCCGTGCCGTCACGACATAAGAAAGGCAAAGTTGCCTGCAGCCCTCGGGGTGTAGCCACCGCGGGCGGCACTCTAAGCGCGTGGTCTTCTCCGGCTGCAAAAAGATTGTCGTCGATGGCCCCTTCGCCGAAACGAAGGAACTCATCGCCGGTTACTGGCTGTGGCAGGTGAAGAACATGGACGAGGCTCTCGAATGGGCGCAGCGCTGTCCGGATCCGATGCCCGGCGAGGACGCAATATTGGAGATTCGACCGGTATTCGAGGCCGAGGACTTCGGCAAAGAATTTACGCCCGAACTGCGCGAGAGGGAGGAACGCCTGCGCGCTCAAATCGAGCAGCGAAGCTCGTGATCCGGGCGACGCGCGATTCGCGGGCGAACCGATCCTGCTGCTCGAACAAGATCACCGGGTGCCCTCTGCAATGGCGCCCGCGTCATTCGGAGTGGCCGCGTGCCCTTCGTCGGATGTCGCCATCACCGGCAATATCGATGCTTTGGCAACCGCCGATGTACGCCTGGCCTGAGCCGCCTGCGACTTCGGAATAACCACTTGCGGCGACACGTTATGTCCGCTCTGGCACGCCGTTGACAAAAGGAGGACGATGGCTCCTTCGGAAATTGTATTCCAGCTGTGTGCCATGGGCTTGGCCTATCACAGATGCAACGCCCATGTCTAGAGCGCAACCACGGTTGAGCTAAGGCTTAGGTGACAGTGCAACGCCGATGTCGATAGCGTGTACTCGTTCGTGCAATAGGTTTTCATTTTGATGTCATGGCGTCACTTGGACGCCAACGCCGACTCCGTGACGTCACAACAATAGGCGGCATGCAAAACTCGCAATCGGCGGATTGCTCGACGTGTACTGACGGTGCGACTCACGCGCACGTCATCCCAGATCCGCGCGAGTGGACTGCGGGATCTGACGCGTTGCGGGAGCTTGACGCAAGAACGAGTCGCGCGCAGGCGTCCGAGTCGCACTAGGGATTGCCCTACACGTCAATGATTTGACATACAAAAATCGTCACGCGTTATGTCTTCCGCCATACCGGAACACGCGAGCCTGCCCGTATAGGGAGTCGCTCCAGTCGGCCGCTGCGAGAGTTCTCCTCGAAAGCCGCGCGACTCGCCACCATATGCCCATGTACCCTCATCAGAAACAATCCGTAGTACCTAGGACGAAGAGCAACGAATCTCCAGCCACCTCGGGATACTTTGCCGTCCCCGGCAGGCCAAACTCGGCGCTCATTGAGTCGACTCGGTCGGAGTATCGGAGCTCAGTCGAAACGGCCCCCATTGAAGTCCGTGTGTTGCACCGGGTGCGCGAGGCTTCTCCGACCTACGAAGTCTGGACTGAGCGCACAGTTTACGAGTTCGATCAGTGGCTGCGCTGCACTGCCGCGCGTGACCCAAGTACCGGAAAGGCCAAAGGCCACCACGACTGCGTGGGTGCCCACCTGATCGGAGGACGACGTTTCGGGGACCAGCTTGTCGAAATCAGCTCCCCCACACCCGCAATAGGTCATAATGCGCTCCTGGGCGGTGACGAGCGACCGACGATTGTGACTACGGCAGTGACGCGTGTCGTTATGAACGTGTGGCGTTGGACTTCATCTCGCAGGGCTCACGACACGTGATGCGCCAACGTGCCCGAGCCGCCGTGGCGGCGCGGACGCCGTTATTGATGGTTCAAGGGCAGTCTGTGGCAAGCGCAAATACTAGCTTTTTGAGCTTTGCGATGTTTGCGGCTTGGGCGACACAGTCGATTGGGTTGCTGGAAAGATCGACGTTCAGGTTGACGGAAAGGCCGGAGCTGTTTGCAAAGCTCGTGAGATCGGAAATACGATTGTAGCTGAGATCGAGAAACGCGGGGCCCCAGCTGCGTCCCGTCGACCAGGGTATATACGTGACGTCGACGAGCGAACCGATGTCGGAAATTTGGTTGTGTGATAGGTTCAGCCGTTGCACTTGTACGCCCGCAAGATTGGCAATGCTGGTAATGTCGTTATAGCTCACATCCACGTCTTGCAGCTTGTTTAGATACGAAAGCGCACCGATGTCCGACACATGGTTGTTCGAGATATTGAGCGATGTCAAGCCGGAGAGTGCCGAAAGCGCCTGGATGTCGTGCAGGTTCGAGTACGAGATATCGAGTGTGCTCATCTGCTTGAGCTGCGCCAAGGGCGATAGATTCTCGAGCATTGGGTTATGCGAGAGATTGAGTGAGCTCAAGTTCACCAGCGCGGCGATGGGCGCTAGCTCCGTCAACTGATTGTCCTGCAAATCGAGCCCAGTAAGCGCGGGGAAGAGCTCGACACCTGTAAGGTTCGTGATGTGATTGCTAGCTAAAGTCAGCGATTGCAATGTGGGTAGGCTGGGTGCCGTCGCGAGTGTCGATAGCGAGTTGTAAGACATGTCGATTGTCTGCACGCTCTTTAGCCCCGAAAATGTGGTGAGGTCAGACATTGAGTTGTGAGCGAGCATGATTTGCGTCAGCAGAGAGGCAGTCGGCGGACGGCAACACGACGACCATTACTCTGAACGACTTATCCAAATTGCCCGCGTGTCCAACCGATACCACGAGCGACACCATCTCGGGCTGCATCCGCTAGTCGCTCGGGCACGAGGTCAGATATCGGAGCCAATATGCCCTGGGGCCGCTGAGCGGAACCCGATCAGTTCGAGCAGGGCATGACGCGCGCCACTTGAACGGTGGCGGAGGCGGCTGAGACCGAGGCCCAGGCTACGCTTCCGTCGGGGAATGGCTTCCACGATTGCCAGGGATGGTCAGGCGCCGCAATGGTGAATTGCGAACCGACGGCAGCTCCGGATGTCGTATCGTAGATTTGAGCGGCCAGGCCCGTGCCCGAACCCCAAGTGAGGAGCATTCTTGTCGAACCGAGAGCAACCAAGTGCGGATTCTGAGTGGTCCCTGCCGTGGTGACGGTCTGGTCGGAAGCACCCGTAGTGAAGTGCTCGATCTTGATGGCACCTTGGTAGCTCCACGTCATCCAGTAGCCGGCGCTGCCAGCATTCACTATATCTCCGCCGAACAGCGTTCCGTCGCAGGTTGCACTGACGACTGTCCGGTACGGGTTCGGTTGCGCAATTCGGCAATTGTTGTCCGTCGCGCAAACCATGACGAAGTGATTTGTACGTGGGTCCCAGACAATACGAGTCGTCCAACTGTGGCTACACCCACCGCCGAAGCTATCGTGGCCGGTCAGTACCTTCCCGGTGGGATCGACAACTTGCATTCGATCGCCCTCGTGGATGTCGACCTTGCCGGCACCGGCGCTGCACTGGTTGTTGGTAATCGTGATCGCGTTACAGAAGTAGGCGGCGTAATTGGTCCCATCGTAGCCGAGCCTGCCGTGATGTTGGTACCACCACACGAATTGGTTGGATCCTCCCCCGGAGGTGTACGGCGGGTTAGTGGCGTTCGACGTCGTTAGCTTGGTTGCCCATTGTTCCACGCCCGCACAGTCGAACCGCACCATGTACACGTCGTAACATCCGGGGCGATCGCTCGGCGTCACGCAGAGGTTGCCGACGTCGCCGCAGTGCTGCGCGTCGGGACCGCCCTCGGCGTCGCGTGTGAGCACGATAACTCCACCGTCGCCATCGGCAGCGAGGTCCTGGAAGTCGTGCGCAGGCAGCGTAAACGGCGTGCCAACGAGGGCGTCGTTGCAGTCGAGTTGGGCAATATGCACTTGGCTCGTGGTGCTGCTGCTGTAGTGAGAATAGCCGGTCATCCACGCAATGAGCGAGCCACCGCCGGGCCTCGCAGCAATGGCGAGCGGGATGTTGTACGTTTCGTCTTTCGAATAGCTCAACGCCGAACCCAAGTTGACCGACGAGATGCGTACCTGGGGCGACGCGCACGAGCTCGGAGTGGGCGCCGCGCAGCTGCCCGGGCAATTGCCGACCGGCGGAGTCGTCGAGCCGCCCGTTCCGGTGTTTCCACCTGCCGAGGTTTGCGCTCCGCCACCCATCGAAGAAGCCCCACCGTTAATTGGAGCGCCCCCCATCGCACCGCTCGGCGATTTGTTATCCGTACCGCTACAAGCAAGTGCCAAGGAAACAGGGAACAGAACTGCAATTACGTGACGCATCAAAATGCCTCCAAGATGCCAACGACTGCGGGAGCCTGGCGCTTAACCGGATCGATTCTCCCGGTATGCTGCGATTTCACCCACGCGAAGTGGGTCAAAAATCAGCATTGCTAAGGACTCCTGCTCCGCGGAGCGAAACGATTCCTGGGCCGAACGAGGGTGCCACTCTATTGGCATGCGGGGCGAGGGGTCGCTGAAGGCGCCGTGAACTGGGCCTCGCAGTGGGGCCTTCCGGTCTGGATCACCGAGTTCGGCTGCATGGGCTCGAGTAATCCCGATGAGCAGACCGTGCTCAGCTTTTACAACAACGCGATCACCATGCTCAAAAATCACCCACTCGTCGAGCGCTATGATTTGGTACCCGTGGAACACGTACAACAACCCGTATAACACGGCGAGTACGCCTGTCATGACGAGCCTAGGCACGGCTTTCGCTCCCGCTCCGCAGTATCACCCGTAACGCAGGGCTCGCGACCTTACGCCGTCGCGAACACGAGCCACTCGACGAGTGGGGCCGCGGCCTTGGTGTTGCTAACGAGCCATGGGACGAGTTTCTTCGTGGCGAGGATGCCGCGCGGGAGCGGCGGGAAGCTGATTGTAAGGCCCTTGCGTTTGAGGTGCTCGGCGCGTGGGTGTTCGGGATCGTAGCCCTTTGGCACACGCTTATAGCTGTCATGCGAATTCGCGGTAAAGCCCTTCTTCGCGAGCGCCGTGAGTATCTTGTCGAGTTCACGACCGCGCCTTGCGTCGGCAACGGCGGCGCGATATTTCACGAGTTGTTCGCTCGTCATCACGTAGTGGCCGGCAGCTGCAAACGAGTTCGGCTGCCCGACGTGAACGTAGAGCGCCGCGGACATTTCGGTAAGTTTGCCGCTGCGCCGAGTCGGAATGAGGCCACCGATGTGCGTCTTGTAAGGCGATTTGTCCTTGGAAAATCGCACATCGCGGAAGATTCGAAACACCTTGGGCTCATCGAGATCCGTGTACTCGAAACTCGAGTCGATGCCATCGAGCACTTCGGCCAAGAGCTCCTTCATCGGGGTTAGATAGCCCACCTCGAACTCGGCTTTGTGCGCCTGAAACCATTCCCGGTTTTGGTTCTTGGCCAGCGAGCGAAAGAACTTGGCCTCGGCGTCGGCGAAACCCTGAAATGCCATGGGCGGCAGCTTAACATGGATTCACCCGGGCCGACTTCGAACCCGGAGATTAACCCGACTTATTCGGATGGTCCTGTACCCATTGCTTGGCGTCGAGTACTAGTTTGAGTATCTGTGCCTGGTCGAACGGCGAATTCGTCTGTTTGCTCCAATGAATGAATATCGGAGTCATCTCCGCAGCACTGATGTGGGGGAACAGGTAATTGACCCTTACCAGCGTCCTGAATAAGGCTTTCGGATCTGCTTTTTGTCCCACGTTCAAGAGGTAGCGCTTCAAGTGGTACGTCGTTGCGATGGGCTTTGCAGCAATCGACTTGGGTGGCCCAATCACGGGTGCTACGCCCGTGGGTTGGTTCGCGCAGTCGAAACATTGTCGCGCATCGGGCATTGCCTGCAGCCGCTTGGGGTCGATGGGTTCACCGCAATCTGAACAGAGGCGTTGTTGGAGCTGCATTCGAGTGAGGACCGCGCGATGCTAGCGCCGATGAGCCGATGGCTCAGGTGAAATCCTGGACAATTGCTGAGCCTACATCCGCCGTCCTTTCAGGACAGCGGATGTCGCTGCTATTTAGGTAGCGGTTGCGTCCGGTGCAGCCCCAGTGGAAAATGAAGAAGCAAAATTTTGCCGACGGTTCCCTTCTCACCGGCGCATGCGTTACAGTTTGGGCGATGTCAGCTACCGCCGACAAGGCCAGAGCCCAGCGGCTTCAACGTCTTCAGTCGAGTCTGGACCAACGTCTCGAACACCCCGAGGTCGCTCTCGAGACACTCATGTTGGAGCTGCAAATGGGCGAGCTGCGGCCCGAGTCCTGGGAGGGACTGCACGCTGCGGCCGCCCGCGACGGCAAGGAGCCCGACCTTGCGGCAGCCTACGGAAAAGTCACGATTGACCGTCGTTTGAAGCAGCTCACACAGCCAGAACGCACCAGTGTGCTGCTTCACGCCGCAGATTTCTTTCAGGGTATTCTCGGCGACGGAGCCGGGGCTGAAGGCTTTCTCCAGCGCATCCTCGAGTCGGTATCGGACCATGCTGATGCTTTCGCCCGCCTCGAACGCAGATTCAGTGCTGCAAATGACAAGGTCCAACTTGCTGAGTTGTACGCGTTGGTTGCTGCCAAGCCGCCGAGAACGCCCGGGGAGCTAGCAACAGCCGTCCTAGACATTATCTCCGTGCTGCCGAAACAAGCGCCTCTTTCGGACGAGGCTTGCCGAAAGCTGCTGGTGCTCGTGTCCGAGAGCCAGACCCTATTGGGGGTGCTTGAAAAGCACTGCCGAAACACCGGCCGCGTCGAGCTCGCCTGCGAGCTTCTCGAAGCATCGCTTGACGGTGACGCCGTCTCCAAGGGCACGATGATTGAGCGTCGCCAGCGTCTTATCGAGCTGTACATGGGCGACGCTAAGACCCCCGAAAAGGCGATCTCACACGTCGAGTACCTGCTTGATCAAGACCCCTCCGATGCGCAGGCCCGGGCTGCAGCAGAGCGCTTGCTCAGCGACCGCCAGGTTGCCTCTCGTGCAGCAGCAGCACTGCAGGCAGCCCGGCGACAACTCCGCAAGCGGGCGTGAATGTGAAGATTTCACAAGCTCGGATCGGGCGTAACCTTGCCGATGCCCGCACTCGATTGGACGCGGGCCTTGACGGAGTCAGCCGTGGTGTCTGCTGAGTAGCTGTAATAGGTGCTCGGTGCCCACGTGACGGCCCCGATAAACGGCGTTCCCCCGGCTTGCGCCGTATTGCGAGCATTGACGACGCTTGCCGCGGCAGCATTCAAGTCTACGGTTTGCCCCATCAGCCAGGACCCCACATCCGTAAAATACTGTGCCCAGGCATCGAAGTTCACGCTCAAAAGCGAGTTGGCGGTGGCCCCAGATATATCGAAGCTATTGTGATCGGAATAGATTTGAGAATTGAAACCTAAACCCAGTGCATAGCTGAAATAGTATTCTTGCGTGTAGTCCCGCCCGTTGCGGCATTGTTCCCGCCCGTTGCAGCATTGTTCCCNNTTGTTCCCGCCCGTCGCAGCGTTGCCACCGCCTGCTTGTGAGCCACCGGTTTCGGTTGTCGCAGAAGCACCCCCACTGTCGGCACCGCCTGTCGAGCTGGCTCCGCCAACTCCGACCGTGCCGCCGCCGGAGGCATTCGACGGTGCGTTCGAGGAGCCACACGCGACAACCAGTGGAACGACAAACACAAACAATGAGCGGTTAGCGCGGCACAGGCAGTTGCTGCGGTTCGACATTCTTACTCCGTAATTTGTGCAAGCATGGTTTATTGGCTGCGAGTGATGTTCAATTTCAGCGATTCCACCTAAAATCGGCGAACGTTAGAATGGACGATTTCCAGCCGCACGCTGGCTCATTAATCACCTCCAGTTCAGCTGCCTTGAACTGCAATCCGGCCGACGGTAATGGGGGCGCCGCGTCTCTGCCAAGCGCATCGCAATTCCACCAAAGCGGAAAACGAAGCCGCGTGAGTCGACTCACTCAGCACAGCCGAAACCCACTGTGTGTCCCCAATAGCATCGCCTCGAGCTCACGGCTCGGCCTGCATCCCCCGTCAGTGCAGGGATTGCAAATGGCATTGAGTTTGTGCTTATCTATGCGGCATGGTCAATCGTATCCGATTTCCGGGGCAACTGGTTCTGTTGGGCGCTATCTCGTGGAGCTGCGACAGCGGCAACACGGGCACCGTCGGTGGCACGGCCACTCACACCGGCACCAGTACCATCACGACCACCGGCACCGGCACCGGTACCGGCACGGCTACAGGAACGGGCGCGTGTAACACGCCTGCTGCTTGCGGTGGTGTGGTCGACGGCACCTGGCAGATCGATTCGACTTGCGTCGACGGCAACCTACTCGCGGCAGTTAGTGCACAGGCAGGGCTACCAGCAGCCTGCAACGGCGTCTATCAATCCGTGTCGCTAACCACGTCAGGGACGGTGACTTTCGCGGGCGGAACCCAAACTGACAATGTTACAACGACTTCGAATGCATCCACCGTGTTTACGTCAGCCTGCTATAGTGCAATCAGCGGTACGCCCACCACGCTCACCGCAGCCAGCTGCACGACTCTTCAAAGTCAAATGGCCGACCCCACGACGGGCTCGACAGCCACCTGCACATTCTCGGGTGGAAATTGTAACTGTACATCAATTCAGACTTCAACGAGCACTGCACAGAAGGCATACACGAGTTCCGGAACCTCCCTAGTATTCTCGAATGGCGACGACCCGGTCGACTACTGTGTTTCTGGCACCACGATGACCGTCAGTCAGGCATCAACGAGCCTAGGCGGCACCACCATCGTATACACCCTTCACAAGGTTTGAATTCGGGGTCGACGCGCCGATGCTCTGCATCAGCCAGGGGGCATTGCGGGAAGTATCTCGAACGAGCGGACGTTTTTCGACGCGATCGGAGACGACAAGCGGGTGCTTCGCGAACTGCTCTGGATCGTCGAACGAGTTTGTTGGCGGGCGCGCAAGCGTGGTATCAGCGCGCGTACCATTAGTCTCAAGCTCCGCTATTCCGACATTAACACGATCCTGCGCTCGCGCACAATAAGCGCTACCGCTGAGGAAGCCGTCGTGTTGCGTACCGTGACAGACCTCTATCACTGCCACCGTCAAGGCAAGCTTCCGGTGCGCCTGCTCGGCGTAGCGTTGTCGAATCTCGTGGGTAGCGAGGAGTGCCGCCAACTCTTACTGCCATTCGATTGCCCTTCGCGGGTAGGGAGCATAATCGACCAGGTTCGCGCCAAGTACGGGTACGATTCCGTTCATTTTGGCGATGCCGGGGCTGCTACTGGAGCCAGGCGTGGGGACGATATTACCTAAGGTTTTTTGTTTTGCCGGCACGGAACACTCACGTAGCGATATCACGGCCAATGCGCCACACGACATTCGAACCGTCATCGCTTACGAGTATCGAACCATCACCGGCCACCGCCATGGTGACAATTCGCATGGGGACCTCTTAGGCTGCGCTGCGCAGCCCGATTGCGGCCCCTACATCTGAGTCCGTCACCCGCTTGCATACAGGCCTTACGGAAACTGCACGGGTACGGGCACAAGCTTATTTGCGGTGGCGCCGTTGCCAAGCTGGCCGAAGGCGTTGTAACCCCAACAAGAAATGCCGGCTTGGGTGCATGCGCAATTGTGACTTCCGCCGGAAACTAATGCCGTAACACCAGCAGTGACACTGCGAACTTGAACGGGAACCAGGCTGTCGGTCGTTGAGTTGTTACCCAGCTGGCCGGCATTGTTGCGTCCCCAGCATTGCACTTCGCCATTGATGACCGCGCATCCCTGAGTGCCACCTGCCGCAACGAGCGTGACGCCGGCAGTGAGGCTCTGAACTTGAACGGGAACCAGGCTGTCAGCGGTGGAGTTGTTGCCCAATTGACCGTAGGAATTGACTCCCCAGCACAACGCGCCGCCGCCCGCGACTGCGCAGGCCTGCCCGCTGCCTGTGGCAATCCATGTTACGTCGGATGCGAGCCCCTGAACCTGTACAGGCAGGTGGCTGTCTATCGTCGAGTTGTTGCCCAGTTGGCCGCGTGAGTTTTGACCCCAACATCGAGCCCCGCCATTGACCAACGCGCAAGTGAACGAGGTCCCCGTAACGATGGCCGTGACGTCCCCAGCAAGCCCCTGAACCGACACTGGAACCGAGCTATTGCTGGTCGAATCGTTGCCAAGTTGGCCGTACGAGTTCATGCCCCAGCATTGCACGCCTCCGTCAACGATGGCGCAAGTATGGTAGTCACCCGCCGCAATAGCGGTAACCCCCGAAGTGAGGCCCTGAACTTGAACGGGGATTTGGCTCGCGACAACGGAACGATCGCCGAGCTGACCGTATTGATTGATGCCCCAACATTTCGCACCACCGTCTACCAATGTGCAAGTGTGATAAAGGCCTGCGCTTACGCTGGTAGCGCCCGTTGTTAGACCCTTCACTTGAACAGGCACGGATTTGTTTGCGGTGTCATCGTTGCCTAGTTGACCATATGAGTTCAATCCCCAACATTGCACAGCACCATTAACAACTGCGCAGCTGTGGTAAGTGCCCGCCGCAATAAATGACTGGCACTCGCCAGCGGCGGACGCGCCACCGTCCGAGGTTGTGCCACCGGTTGCAATTGCTCCACCGGTTGTAATTGCTCCACCAGTCGCTGTCGTTCCACCGGTCGCTGTCGATCCGCCAATTCCAATAGCCCCCCCGGTTGCAGATGCTGTCATTCCACCCATCGAAGGCGTTCCACCGGTTGCCGTAGTTCCACCCGTCGCGAGGGTCCCACTGTTCGTAGTCGTTCCGCCGCTCGCAGTCCTTCCACCGGTTGCAATCGCGGTTGTTCCGCTGCTCGCAGTGCTTCCCCCAAGTGCAGCCAGTCCGCCTACACTAGGTGAAGCGCCGGTACTGACTGTTCCTACAACTCCCGAAAATGTGCCGCCGGTTGCTAGGCGACCTCCACTGGTCACCGTGCCAACTGTACTTGCGCCTCCCCCTCCCCCTGCTCCTGACCCGCACTCGCAAGAACCCCACATCGAACCATTGCTGTTGCAGGCTTGTGCGCCAGCGCATTGTCCCGGTCCCAGACAACTCTGCGTGATACCCGGCACACATATCGAAGGCGAATTGCCTCCGCCGACGGCCGCGCTACCGCCCAGTTCTTCTGCCTTGTTGCTATTTGAATTGTTGCCACAGCTGACCGAAAGCAACAGGGACAATGGTATTGCGCAGTACCCAAGTGATGATCGATTCACGTCCAATGGTTTTACCCCTTAAGGAATGTTCGTTGGATCATCAATTGAACCCCATTTCAACAGCGCGGCAATGAATAATCGTGCGACTCGGATTTGAGTGCAAAAGCTCCGCAGAACGCATCTTATGCGCGTCTTTTGGACTTAACTCCGGCGGGCAACTGGTCGTTAGCGGGCGACCGCATTGATTGTCAATATCGCTATTGTTGGATCCGACTTCGCTTTCATCATCCGCGCATCTGCCGGCGCGCGCCGACCTCGGCAGCCTCGCCGTTCGTGAACCCTTTTCCGTGCCGATGTGACAAAAACCCGCAAAGCGACGGCGGCGCTGAGCGTCGAATTGTGAGCCAGCGACTTGTCTCCTGCGCGTCCATCTATCGGTTCATGTGCGCGCTCTTGGCCTTTGAGCCGTGTGACCCGC